>JAFWYZ010000289.1 GCA_017517465.1 Clostridia bacterium
CCATGTGGTGTTGTCCTGCCAGCGGGCGGTGCCGCAATTGATCACCGGCAGCCTGAAAGCCCATTTCTCCAGCCGGATCGCGTTTATGTGCACCGTTGCCGGAGACAGCCGGGTGTTCCTGGACAGGACAGGCGCCGAAAGGCTGGCATTCCGGGGGGATATGCTCTATATGCCCTCTTCCAGCCATGGGCCCATCCGGGTGCAGGGCTGCTATGCGCCGCAGGAGGATATCTGGCGGGTATGCCAGGCGCTCATGGACAGCAGCAAAACAGAATAAGCGGCGGCACGGCCGCAAAGGCGCACTTGTTTTCAGGTGCGTTTTTTTCTTGTGCATCGGGCAGGAAATATGATACACTGATAAAAGAAAACAAGTTCATCAAAAGACAGGAGTCTGTGTACCATGAAAAAGCCTGTATTGAATCCTTATCTTCCTTCCTGGGAATACATTCCGGATGGGGAACCCTATGTATTTGACGGCAGGGTGTATGTGTACGGCAGCCATGATGCTTTCAACGGGGCTTTATTCTGCCTGAATGATTATGTGTGCTGGTCTGCCCCGGAGGATGACCTGGGCAACTGGCGGTATGAGGGGGTCATTTACCGCAAGGAGCAGGATCCCCGGAACAGGGACGGCCGCAGCTGTCTCTATGCCCCGGATGTGACCCGGGGGCCGGATGGGCGGTATTACCTGTATTACGTATTGGACAAGGAGCAGATCGTGTCCGTGGCGGTGTGCGATACACCGGCGGGGCAGTATGAATTTCTGGGCTATGTACAGGACCGAAACGGCGGCTTGCTGGGGGAGCGGTCCGGGGATGAGGGGCAGTTTGACCCCGGGGTGCTGACGGAAGGGGACAAAACCTATCTCTACACCGGCTTTTGCTGGCATTACCGCAAGGACCGGCACGGGCCCATGGTGACGGTGCTGGACCGGGATATGCTCACCATCCTGGAAGAGCCCCGGTTCATTGCCCCCAGTGCCCCCTACAGCGCCGGCTCCGGCTATGAAGGCCATGAGTTTTTCGAGGCCAGCTCCATCCGCAAGCGCAACGGGCTGTATTACTTCATTTATTCATCCGTCCGTTTTTGCGAACTGTGCTATGCCATCAGTGACCGGCCTGACGGCGGTTTTCAGTACAAGGGTGTTATTGTGGCCAATAACGACACCGGCATTTCCGGCTACAAACCGGCAGACAAGCCCGTCTATCCCGGGGGCAACAACCACGGCAGCATGGTGGAAATTGCCGGGCAGTGGTACATCTTCTATCACCGGCACACCAACGGCCATGCCTTTTCACGGCAGGGCTGCATGGAAAAGATCTTCTTCAATGACGACGGCACCATTGTGCAGGCGGAAATGACCTCCTGCGCCGGCACGCCCCTGCCGGGGGTGGGAGAATGGCCGGCCTATCTTGCCTGCAATCTGTTTGCCGCATCTCCCCTGGCATACGATGAAAACGCCCGGGACTGGGTGGATTGCCTGGTGCCCAGGATCACCCAGGATGGCAGGGACGGGGATGAGGAGGAAGGCTATATCTTCAACATGAAAGACGGTGCCACGGCAGGGTTCAAGTATTTTGACTGCAAGGGGGTCCGGGGCATCAGCATCACCGTCCGGGGACAGATGGGCGGCCATGTGCTGGTGAAAACAGCCTGGGACGGCGAGCCTTTGTGCCGCATCCCTGTGGGGAAAGAAAATTTCTGGCACACGCTGTGGCAGGACATGGTGCTGCCGGATGGGGTGCATGCCCTGTATTTCACCTATCAGGGCACAGGCTACATGGCCATGAAGAGCTTTGAACTGCATGGATAAAAAAGACCGGAAGGAACAAGCATTTCCTTCCGGTTTTATGAACCTTTTTATGCTTCCATTTCCCCGGTCACACCATCCTGCGTGATGCCGGTGATGCGCACCCGGGCCATCCGGCCGGGGGTGCCGCCGGTGAAACGGCAGGGGATATAGGTATCGGTATAGCCGGTGCTGAGGCCGTCCGCGATCTCTTCGCACAGCACCTCCACGGTCCGGCCCATCAGGCTTTCGTGGTAGGCCCGGCTCAGGTCATTGCCGATGGCGATGAGGCGGCGGGCCCGCTCTTCCCTCACTTTTTTCAGCACCTGGCCGCTCATCTGGGCAGCCTTGGTGCCGGTGCGGGCGCTGTAGGGGAAAACGTGCATCCGGGCAAAGCCGATCTCCTTGCAGAAGGCGCAGGTTTTTTCAAATTCTTCCTCCGTTTCCTGGGGGAAGCCGCAGATCACGTCGGTGGTGATGGCGCAGCCGGGGAAGGCAGAACGCAAAAGCGCACAGGCGGTGCGGAATTCGTCGGTGGTGTAGCGGCGGCGCATTCTGTGCAGCACCTCGTCACAGCCGGATTGCAGCGCCAGATGGAACTGGGGGCAGACAGGGGTGTCTTTCAGCTGCCGGACAAATTCTTCCGTTACGATCACCGGCTCCAGCGAGCCCAGGCGGATGCGCCGGATACCCGGCTGGATGCAGGCGCGGATACCGTCCAGGAGGGTCATGTTCTCCTCCAGGTCCCGGCCATAGCTGGTGAGATGGATGCCGGTGAGCACCAATTCCGAAAAGCCGGCCAGGCTGAGGCGCTTTGCTTCCAGGGCAATCTCCTCCGGCTTGCGGGAGCGGATACCGCCCCGGACGTAGGGGATGATGCAGTAGGTGCAATACCGGTCACAGCCCTCCTGGATCTTCAGCACCGCCCGGGTGTGGCCTTCGTGGGCGGAGATGGTGAGGGGCTCATAGGGGATGCGCAGCACATCGGACACGCAGGCCATGCGCTGGCCGTTCCGGATGGCTTCCTGAAGCAGGGTGACCACGTTTTTCCGGTTCTGGTTGCCGATGATCAGCCGGGCAGGGGTGGTTTCCAGCAGCTTTTCTCCGTCCCGCTGGGCCAGGCACCCGGCAATGACAATGCTGGCCTCCGGGTTCAGCCGGTGGGCACGGCGCACGGCCTGCAGGCTTTTTTTGTCGCCGGTGCCGGTGACGGTGCAGGTCATGACCACATAGACATCTGCCGGCTCCGAGAAAGAGGAAGCGGTATAGCCCGCCTGTTCGAATAATTCCAGCATGGCCTGGGCATCGTACTGGTTTACCTTGCAGCCCAGGGTATGAAAAGCAACAGTTGGCATAAAAAACCTCTTTTGACTTTATTCCATATCACCGCTGAGGGTGAACAGCGCACAGGCAGCGGCAAGGCCTGCGGTTTCGGTGCGCAGGATGCGGGGACCCAGGGTAACCGGCCTGGCGGACAGCTCCGCCATCCGGGCCACTTCTTTTTCATCCATGCCCCCTTCGGGGCCGATGATGATGGCCACGTCCTTTTCCCCCAGCCATTTTTTGCGGATGCCGTTGCCCCGCTCTTCTTCCCAGGGGATCAGCACCGCTTCATGGGAGGGGATACGCTGCAAAAGCTCCTGAAAGGAAATGGGGCTTTCCACTTCCGGCACCAGGGCCCGGCCCGATTGCTTGGCCGCTTCCAGAGCAATGCGCTGCCAGCGGGGCAGCTTTTTCTGGTCATCCTTTTTGTCCCATTTTACCACGCACCGGGAAAAGGCAACGGGCACAAAGCGGTGCACCCCAAGCTCTGTGCATTTTTGCAGGATGTACTCCATTTTGTCCCCTTTGGGAAGGCCCTGATAGAGGGTGATGCGCACACCGGCTTCGGGAGAGGGCAGCTGCTCACCCAGCAAAAGCACCACTTCATCCGCAGCCTGCTCAATGGCAGCAGCAAAAAGATTGCCTTCCAGAATGGCCTGGCATGCATCTCCTTGCGCCATGCGCAGCACCCGGAGGGCATGCTGGCTTTCTTCCGGGCTGAGTACAGCCCTGCGGTCATCCAATCTCCGGGCAAAAAAACGGTGCATGTTTCCATCCGCCTCCCCTGTGTGTTCAAATCAGAAGTATTTTACCACATCCGGCGGAAAAAAGAAACCGGTTCATGATTGTAACATTGCGGTTTGAAGGGGGAAGGGGGCTTGTTTGACAGGTTTTTTTCTGTTATACTGTCAGGTGGAAGATTCCACCCAATGAAAACAAGGAGGGCAACTTCTTTGACAAATGATTTGAACCAATACAATGAAACGTCCGATATCACCACCAAACAGGCGGTGAAGAATCAGCACAATGCGTGGCAGGCCCCTTATGTACAGCCGCTTCCGGATCGGGATTCGGCCCCTTCTGCCACCCCCCGGCATCGCCGCAGCGATAAATACCGGGCCGGTGCGGCACCGGAAATGGCGGCAGCGGAACAAGAACAGCCCGCTTATGATGTGCCTCAGGTGACCCGGGCCCCCCGCTATGATGAGCAGGATATGCAGATGCCTGCCCCCCGCCGCAGCCGGGCCAATGAAAACTATGACGATGCGGATGACGAAGACGATTATGAACCCATCCGCATCTGGCCCCGTGTGCTGGCTGCCGTGGTGCTGATCGCGCTGGTGGTGTGCATTGCGCTGTACTTTGTGCCCAATGCCGGGCCCCTGCAGCCGGTGAAGGACAAGATCGTGGGTGTGGTCAATGCCGTGGCAGGCGTGAGCACTGCGCCCAAGGAACAGCCTCAGGTGATCTCCTTCCAGGCCCAGAGTAATGCCTCCATGGTGGGCAGCCGGACCCTCTTCAACATCACCACCAACCGTTCCGTGCAGGCCCTGCGGCTGGAAACGGAAGACGGCCGTGTGGTGAGCGATACGGTGAACATGATCAACGGCACCGAAGAGACCAACAAGATCTGGGATGCCGTTGTGGTATTTGACGAACCCTTTGACGGGGTGCTGTATGCGGCTTGTCAGGACGGTGAAAACTGGGTCCGGTCGGACAAGATGGTGTCCATGCGGGTGATCGCGCCTACCCAGGCCCCCACCCAGATGCCGGTGATGACCCAGGTGCCCGTCTTTACCCAGGCCCCTGCCCAGCTGCAGCAGCCTGTGTTCACCCAGGTGCCGGCAAGCCCTGTGCCCACGGCCATTGCCACGGCGGTGCCCGCTGTGGTGGTGAACATGCCCACCCAGGCACCGGCCACGGAAATGCTGGTGGCGGCTACCTGGGCCCCTGTGGCCACGGCCGTGCCCACCCAGGCGCCCACCCCTGTGCCCACTCCCGTGCCTACCCAGGCCCCCACGCCTGTGCCTACCCCCGTGCCCACCCCCGAACCTACCGCCACCCCCAGCCCGGTGCCTACCATCTCTCCCCTGCCCCGGCTGAATGCGGCCGGTGAAATTGCCTTTGACCTGAAGGATACCGTGTTCATCGGTGCCAAGGCCCAGGATAATTTCAGCAGGGATCAGGGCTATTTGGCCCCCCATCCGGATCAGTATGCTTATGTGTCTGATTCGGGCAATGCCACGGTGGCCGGCGTGCTGACCTTCCGCGGGGATAACTTCCGCCGCAATGCCGCATACGGCACGGTGGAAATGGAAGAAGAAAAGATGAGCGTTCTGTGGAAGAGCCCCATCGGCTCTCTGCGGACGGAGGATAACGGCACCCTGTACGGTGTCGGCTGGACCGGGCAGCCCGCCATTGTGAAATGGAGCAAGCAGGCCCGCGAAATGATGAACCTCTATGAGGAAAAGAAAAACACCTCTGCCCTGCGTGAAGTGATTTTCGGGGCCCAGGACGGCAAGATCTATTTCCTGGATCTCACCACCGGCGAACCCACCCGGGATGCCATCAACGTGGGCTTCCCCCTCAAGGGCAGTGTGTCTGTCAACAGCCAGGGCCGGCCCATGCTGACCGTGGGCCAGGGCATTTCCAAGCTGGCCAGCGGCAAAACCGGCAAGATCGGCCTGCATGTGTACAACCTGATGGACGGCAAGCCCTTCTTCCTGCTCAACGGCCGTCAGAGCGACGAACAGAAGCAGTATTTCACCAACGGCGCCTTTGACGGCACGTCCCTCTTCCTGCATACCAACGATGCCATCGTGGTGGCCGGTGAAAACGGGCTGCTGTACACCATTGACCTGAACGCCACCTTCAACTTCCCCGATGCCAGCCGGCCGGATATCGTGCCTGACCTGAAGCTGGCCCCCGAAACCACCTACCTGCGCACCAAGGCCACCGCGGAAAAGGATGCCCAGGTGCCCGTGGAAAGCAGCGTGGCCATGTATGACAAGTACATCTACATGGCGGATACCTACGGTGTGCTGCGCTGCGTGAATGCGGATACCATGGAAACCGTCTGGGCCATGGACAACGGCGATAACACCGATGCTGCCATTGCCCTGGATATGGACGGCGATACCGGGGTGAGCCTGTACACCGGCAACACCGCCTACTCCCGCCTGGGCACCAAGAAGGACGTTTCCCTGCGCCGGGTGGATGCCCTCAGCGGTGAAGAAGTGTGGGTGTACAATATCCGCTGCGACTATAACAAGAGCCAGCTTTCCGGCCTGAAGGCCAGCCCGGTGATCGGTCAGCATGACATCAGCGATCTGGTGATCTTCACCGTGAACCAGGTGAAAGACGGCGGCAGCCGTGTGCTGGCCCTGCGCAAGGCGGATGGCAGCCTGGCCTGGAGCCATGATATGGAAGCGGACAGCATTTCCTCCCCCGTGGCTGTGTACAACGAAGCCGGTAAGGCCTGGATCATTCAGGCGGACGGTGACGGCACCCTGTACCTGCTGGATGGCGAAAACGGCCGCGTGCTGCATACGCTGAAACTGGATGGCGAAGTGGAAGCCTCCCCCGCTGTGTACAAGGATATTCTCCTTATCGGTACCTGCAGCAAGGATGCTTACATGTACGCTATCAAACTTCAATAACATTCCCCCCCTCCCTGTGCATGCCATGGGGAGGGTTTTTGATTGGGGGAACGGTGGGGCAGGGGGCTCCTCGCCCCCTGTACCCCCACGGCACCAGGGGCATTGCCCCTGGACCCAACCTGCGAAGGAGAAGACTTCTTTTACAGTCTTTTTTCCGCATGTTGCATGAGGAACAACGAAGCAGGGGGCTCCGCGCCCCCTGTACCCCCACGGCAGGGGGATTCCCCCTGCACCCGTTCTGCGATGAAGAAGGCTGCTTTTCCAAATTTCTTTCCGCATGCTGATTGAGGAACGAACGCAAGAGAGCCCACGGGCGCAATGAAAATGTAGAAAAAAGCCGGTCAGGAAAGTACACTTTCCTGCCGGTTTTTTCTCATTTTCCCCGGATGTAAAGCATCCGGTCGGC
>JAFWYZ010000290.1 GCA_017517465.1 Clostridia bacterium
AAGAAACAGGGGAAACTTTGACAGGTACAGGGATATATGGTATAATAAATGATTGTTGGAAGCAAATGCCGGCACCGGATCGGGCCGGACAGGCGGAAGACGAAAAAATAATTTGCGTAGGGTATCCTAAATGGAACCTGAACGGAGGAATGAAAAATGAAAAACCGGAAAAAGACGTTTGAAATCGCATTGCTTGGCTTGCTGCTGGCGCTGGAATTTGTGTTTGCGTATGTAAAGATTCCTATGGCCAGCGGCCTTTGTTTTACCTTTTATATGGTGCCGGTTGCCATTGCCGCCTTTGCTATGGGGATCAGAGGCGGCGCCATTGTGGGCGGTATCTTTGGTTTGCTTTCGTTTTCCACCTGCTTTGGCTGGTTTGGCGGCGATGCATTCGGCGCACTGCTTTTGAACATGAACCCCTTCTACACGTTTGTGCTCTGCGTGGTGACCCGCGTGATGGTGGGTGCGCTGGCAGCTGCCATTCATAAACTGATTTCCAAGTGGGTGGATGTGCGCATCTGCTATATGATCACGGGCTTTTTGACGGCGCTTCTGAACACCATTCTTTTCATGTCCGCGCTGGTGCTGCTGTTTGGCAATACGGCTGAGGTGCAGGGCATGGTGGGCGGAAAGTCCTTCCTGCTGTTCATTGTAACGTCTGTGGGGATCAATTCTGTGATTGAGATCGTCATTTCCACGGTGCTGACGGGTGCTGTGGGCACGGCCCTGAAAAAGGCGAAGCTAATCTGAAATAAAGGGAGATAATAACCATGATTCTGACCTTGGATGTGGGCAATACCAACATCAAAATCGCTGTTTTTGACGGCGCTGAAATGGTGCATTACTGGCGGCTTTCCACCACCCGGAAATACACCAGCGACGAAATGGGTGTCATGATCCATCACATGTTCCAGCATAAGAAAATTGACCTGAAGAAGATCGAAGGCATTATGCTGTCTTCCGTGGTACCTACGGTGAACTTTACGGTGGAACACATGTGCCGTGATTATCTGGGGATGGAACCTATGGTTGTGGCACCCGGCATAAAAACCGGGATCGACATCAAATACGAAAATCCCCGGGAACTGGGCAGTGACCGTATCTGCAATGCCGTGGCGGCCCATACCCTGTACGGCGGCCCCTGCATCTATATCGACTTTGGCACTGCCACCACCTTCGGTGCGCTGGATGAAAAGGGCACGTTCCTTGGCGGATGCATCTGCCCCGGCGTGAAGCTGACCAGCGAAGCGCTGGTGTCCGGTACGGCGAAGCTGCCTCATTTTGAACTGGTGATGCCGGATTCTGTGATTGGGAAAACCACCATTGCCAATCTGCAGTCCGGTGTGCTCAACGGCTATGTGGGCCAGGTGAATTACCTGGTGAACCAGATGAAGAAGGAAATGGGCTATCCCAATATCAAGGTGATCGCCACTGGCGGTATGGCCCGGATGATTGCGGAAAAAGCCGGTGTGATCGATGAAATTGACGGCCTTCTGACGCTGAACGGGCTCAGGCTCATCTGGGAAAAGAATAATCCTGTGGCTTGAAAACGGGGCTCAAGGGGAAGGGAGGGAAATGCGTGAAGAAGAAAGGGCTGTCCTTTGGCAGTATCCTGGTCATTGTGCTGACTGCCGTTGTATTGGCAGGCTGCATCATGGTGTATTCCGCATTTCATTCCGACGCCGATGTACCCATGCGTGCCCAGAAGATGGCAGGGCTTTTGTCCGACGCTTTTCTTGGCGCCACACCGGTGCCTGTGAACAGTGACGTAACTGTTACTACGGTGACCCAGGCGCCGCCGGTCTATACGACGGAAGCACCTGTACAGCAAACCCCTGCAGCACAGAGGAATGATGATGAAATAACCCTGACGCTGGCTGGGATGGTTTCCTTTGACAGCAGCATTTCAAACAGTGTCTACAACAAGCAGACCGGCGTGTGCGAGTATCAGCCCATTGTATGGGATATTGCCTCTGCCACGGCGGCGGACAATGCCATTGCGGTATTACCCCAGGTGCTGAATGCTTCCGAAAAGAAGTATTCCGATGCTGCGGCGCAGCCTTCTGCGGCTATGGCGCTGCGTGCGGCGGGGTTTGACACGGTGGTCATATCGCCGGATGATGTGCTCAGGCATGATGCTCAGGCTGTGACGGATACCGTGAATGTGCTGTACCAGAATGGCATGCAAAGCTGCGGTGTAAATGCACAGAATTCGGCTCAGCTGCAGTGGATCGGTAAGGGCAGCGTCAAGGTGGCATTGATCGGATATGCAGAAAAGCTGAGTGTGAAGGCATCCAACACCCTGCAGACGGCTGCAGGTGCGGGAATGATGTGGGCCACACAGCTGGAGGAGCTGAAAAACCTGATCGATCAGGCCAAAACGGCCGGCGCAGGATGTGTGCTGGTGTACTATTTTTGGCAGGATGAGACGGTGACCAAGGTGACCGATGCCATGCGCAAAGCGGCGTTGGAGGTGACAGCGTACGGCGCGGATATCATCGTAGGTGTGGGGCCCAAACGGCTGCTTCCTGCCGTGTGGCTGAGCACATCGGACGATAACGGTTTTTCCAAAAGGGCACTGGTGATGTACTCCCTGGGCAGTCTGCTGACGGAAAGCCGGGAGGCCTACGATATTGCAGGGGCCATGGTGCATGTGAAGCTGAAGCAGCAGGGGAATGGGCTGGAAATAAAGAGCCTGTCCTATACACCTACGTATATCTGGAAACAGTCCGTCAACGGAAAGGATCAGTACCGGCTGCTGCAGAGCAATATGCCCCTGCCTTCCGAAATGAACGAAAACCAGCGTGGGGTGATCCAGCGCAGCTTGCAAAGAACCCACGAAAGCCTGCAGGAAACGCTGAAGATATTTGAAGAAGAATAAAAAAAGAGAGGCCGTTGTAAGCGGCCTCTTTTTTTGTGGGATCAGAGGGTGGAGCAGCGGTTGCATCCGCTGCAGGTATTGCAGCTGTTACAGTTGTTGCAGCCGCTTTGGGTGCAGGTACCGGAAAAGTTGTTTTCATCGCACAGGGTGGCAGGCGGGAACAAGGGCAGGCTGAAGAATTCGTCGCATACGCTGTCAGCAAATTCCTCACAGGGGGGAATGCTGCAGAAGCCGTAGCTGGGCACCAGAATTTCCACTTTCGCCAGCACCTTCAGCACGATGGTGACACAGATGGTGAGCTTGAAAGTATTATTGCCGATATACTGGCCTGCCACGCATACAGCGCTGGCCATGCCCTCCAGGGTAAAGGGAACGATGGATTCATCGGGCACTGCCAGCAGCACATCCCGGGAAACGGTGATGACACCCTTGCCGATGTATTCGATGCAGCGGCTGTCGGTAAAGAGGATATCGATGGGGATCTGGATGTTGCCGCGCACCCGGGCGAAGCAGGGACGGTCGCACAAACGTTCCACGGAAAGATTGGTGATATCCACATCCATGGTGCTGGAGCGGCAGGATTCGAAGGTGATGGGGGGCACGGGGGCGGATGTAGGCGGCACGGTTTCCTGCTCATTGCCGCAGCAGGGGTTCGTTGCGCAGCAGCAGTTGTTCACCACCTGGGCATAGCTGGTGATTTGCACTTCCACACCGGTAAGCTGCTGTTGCTGCAGGCAGCTGTCGTACACGCGCTGTACCTGAATGCAGATTTTTTCGTTCAGGCCATCCAGCACATTGCCGTTTACCGTACCGGGGCAGCAGGCGGGGTTAGCATTCTTGTAGGAATAAAAGGACATGAAGCAGCGCCTCCTTTTCTGATACACGCATGATGCGTCTGTTAGGCAGGAGGAACCTTTTGTGTGGCCCCTGCCTTCATTTCCATGGTATGTGCAGGGGGAAAAAGGGTGCAAAAAAAACCGCTTTGCCTGAAGCAAAACGGTTTGAGCTTTTATTTCTTTTCGATGAAATAGCCTTCAATGCGTGGATACATTTTCACGCCGCCTTCGCTGATGACGCTGTATGTGCCGGCGGCCATGCCGTACAGAACACCTTCATCACCGGGGGAAACGGCAGGGTCTTCCGGGAAAATCACGTAGCAGATCTCCTTATAGGAATCTTTGGATTTGCTCAGGGCAAACTGTACCACGTGCTCGGAAGCATTGGGGGTTACCGCGGCCACATATCCGTCCAGCTCTACCAGCTTCCCTTTGTTGGCGGCTTTGGAAAGGTTCTGGTAGGAAAGGCTTTTTGCTTCGGATTTCAGCTTGGTGGAGCGTTCGGTATCGGTATAGCTGCGGGTGCAGGTAAAGGTAAACAGCCTTTCGTTCATCCCCTTTTTGGTAACCTTCAGCAGGATGGTATATTTTCCTTCTGCGCTGGTATCGATTTTGAAGGAGAAGTTCTGGGAGGTGCTGGTTTTGGTATAATCGATAGGGCCGGTAACGGATACCTGGGTGGTAGCGCCTTTTTCGGTGGAACCGGAGATGATGGTTTCATCGTTCAGGCTTTCGCCGGGAAGCACATCCAGCTGAACGGCCAGAATGCCCTTCTGGAAGGTGACGGAGAACATGCGCTGTGCGGCGATGCTGCCTTCCTTTTCGGCGGTCACGGTGATGGTGTATACCCCCTGGGAAGGAAGGGTCACTTTAAAGCTGAATGCACCGGAGGAGGATGCGGTGTCGGTATAGGTCTGGGCCTTGGA
Source organism: Clostridia bacterium (assembly GCA_017517465.1). Lineage (GTDB taxonomy): Bacteria > Bacillota > Clostridia > Christensenellales > Aristaeellaceae > RUG563. The sequence goes on from JAFWYZ010000290.1 coordinate 4,644, forward strand.
GGAGCCAAAGGACATAACCGTTGCCGTCACATTGGCTTTTTTGGCCGTGGTTCCCTTGACGGTGAAGGTGGCTTCGCTGGTTTCCTGCGGCGGGGCAGAGGTGAAGTTCAGCTTGATGGGCAGATCGGGCATGGGAAGGATGCGGGTGAAGCGCAGGGTTTTCATGATGGTCTGCAAGGCTTCCTCATCGCTGCTGCCGGCTTTTTTGCCATAGACCTGCATATCCAGCGTGATGGTGTAGCCGTTGCGGATGGTGCGCCGCTGATAACCGGCGCAGGTCAGCTGACCGTTTTCGCGGAGGGTATATTTGGTGTGCAGGAAACGGGCAACGTCGTTGCTGTATTTCTGCCAGGCAGCCTTGGAATAGGAATAGCCAAGCACGCCGTAGGCAGTGCCGTTGGTGTGGGACTGGCGGAATTCCTTGCGCATGTCGTCATCCTGCTCATTCAGGTCAAAATACTGCTGGGCATCCCAGTTGTTCAGGGCAGTGACCACAAAAACGCGGCTGTTTTTTTGATCGTAGGCCTTCAGCAGGATCCCTTCGTTTTTGAAGGTGGCCACGGTCATGTCATAGTCATCCCCCTGGCTTTCGATCCATTCCTGATTGGCGGAAAGATTGTAGGGGGTGAGCACCTTGTCATAATTGCGCTCGTTGAGCTCGATGGAAAAATAACCTTCGGAAAAAGAATGGGTTTCCGCAAGCGCTGCCGGAATAAAAACAGCAAGCAGCAACACCAGAGCAAGCAGGAATTTTCGCATCAGGGGAACCTCCTTCCATAAGGAAAAACAAAAATACAGCATATATTATAACACTATAGAAATAAATTTGCAACAATTTGATGTGATGCGGCGCAAAAGCAGATGAATATGGAAGAAAAAGACGCTGGAGAAGGGAAAATCTCCAACGTCTTTTGAATATGAATTTTCGGTTCTGAATGAAAATCAGAATTCTGCGCTGCCGGTGGTGCGGGGGAAGGGAAGGACGTCGCGGATGTTGGCCACACCGGTGAGGTACATGATCAACCGTTCGAAGCCCAGCCCGAAACCGGCATGGGGAGCGGTGCCGAACTTACGCAGTTCCAGATACCACCAATAGTTTTCCTGGCCCAGGCCCAGTTCATCAATGCGCTTTTCCAGCACGTCCAGACGTTCTTCACGCTGGCTGCCGCCAATCAGCTCGCCAATGCCGGGCACCAGCACGTCCACAGCGGCCACGGTTTTGCCGTCGTCATTCTGACGCATATAGAAGGCCTTGATATCCTTGGGATAGTTGTACACGCACACGGGGCAGCCAAAGTGCTGTTCGGCGAGGTACCGTTCATGTTCGGTCTGGATATCCATGCCCCAGAACACCTTGTATTCGAAGTCCTTATCGGCTTTCTGCAGGATGTCGATGGCTTCGGTATAGCTGCAGCGGGCAAATTTGCTGGTGGCAACGTGCTGCAGCCGTTCGATGAGCCCCTTGTCCACAAACTGGTTGAGGAACTGCAATTCTTCCTGAGCCTTTTCCAGCACGTCGGAGATTACGTAATGCAGCATGTCCTCCGCCAGTTCCATATCGTCTTCCAGATCGGCAAAAGCGATTTCCGGTTCGATCATCCAGAATTCGGCGGCATGGCGGGGGGTATAGCTCTTTTCGGCACGGAAGGTGGGGCCGAAGGTGTACACGTTGCGGAAGGCCATGGCATAGCATTCGGCATTCAGCTGGCCGGAAACGGTGAGGGAAGCGGGCTTGCCGAAGAAGTCATCGCTCTCCTTCACGTTGCCTTTTTCATCCTTGGGCAGGTTCTGCAGATCCAGCGTGGTGACGCGGAACATTTCGCCGGCGCCTTCGCAGTCACTGCCGGTGATGAGGGGAGTGTGGACATAGACGAAATTCCGGCTGGCAAAGAAGGCATGGATGGCCTGGGCAGCCAGGGAACGGATGCGGAAGACGGCGCTGAACAGGTTGGTGCGGGGACGCAGATGGGCCTGAGTGCGCAGGTATTCCACGGTGTGGCGCTTTTTCTGCAGGGGATAAGAGGGATCGGACAGGCCTACCACTTCCACCTTGGTGGCATGGATTTCAAAGGGCTGCTTCATTTCGGGGGTGTGGAGCAGGGTGCCTTCGATGGTGAGGGCGCTGCCCAGGGTGGTTTTCACCACTTCCTTGAAATTTTCAAGGGATTCGTCGCACACGATCTGCACGTTCTTGAAGAAGGTGCCGTCGTTGAGCTCGATGAAGGCAAAGGCCTTGCTGTCACGCAGGGTGCGCACCCAGCCGGAAATGGTGACGGTGGATTCGTGTTCGGGGGTCTGTTTATAGAGAGTACGGATATCGTATTGCATGGTATGTGTTCCTCCGCTTATGTTTTATTCTGCAGCACGGCCAAGCAGTGCAGCGCCGATGATACCGGCTTCGTTGCGCAGCTGCGCCAGCTTGATTTCGGAATAGGGCAGGTTCTTGTTGAGGATATAGTTGGGCACCTTGCGACGCACGGCATCCACCAGGAATTCGCCGGCATAGCTGACACCGCCGCCCAGCACAACCATATCCGGATCCAGGAACTGGATCACGTTATTGCAGGCCATGGCCAGATAATCGGTGTACTGCTCAAAAACCTTCACACCCACAGGATCGTTTTCCTTGGCGGCATCGATGACCGTTTTGGCATTGATGCGGTCCACATCGCCATTCACCTTTTTCATGATGGCGCAGTCAGGGTTTTCCTTGACGGCTTCCTTGGCCATGCGGATGATGGCGGTGGCGCTGGTGTAGCGTTCCAGGCAGCCGCGATTGCCGCAGGAGCACAATTCACCGCCGGCAACCAGGATCATATGGCCCAGCTCGCTGGCCACACCGTGAACACCGTTCCAGGGCTTGCCATCGATGATGATGCCGCCGCCCACACCGGTGCCCAGGGTGAGGAACACGCTGGAAGAGCAGCCTTTGCTGACACCGGCATAGCTTTCGGCAAGGCCGGCCACGGTGGCATCGTTGCCTACATAAACGGGCTTGTTGATATATTTTTGCAGCTCGCTGCTCAGGGGAATATCCTTCCAGCCCAGGTTGGTGCAGAAAATCACATTGCCGTTTTCATCCGCACAGCCGGGGATGCCGATGCCGATGCTCTTCACGTCATCGTGGGTGAGTCCTGCTTTTTCCAGGGCCTTATCGGCGCACACAGCCATGTCCCGGATCACTTCCTGATAGGGACGGGTGTGCAGCGTTTTGGTGGATGCTTCCGCAACAATTTCCCAATTTTCGTTCACAACGCCTACGGCGATATTGGTACCACCCAGGTCTACGCCGATATATACCATAAATCTGTCCCTCCGTATATTTATTTGGGCATGTTCAGCCCCATCATTTCGTTCAGTCTGCGGTCCAGTTCCTTGGCGGCGGAATAGCCCATACGCTTCAGGCTGAAGTTACGGGCAGCCACCTCGATGATGATGGCCAGGTTTCGGCCGGGCCGCACCGGCAGCACCACCTGAGGAATGCGTACGTCCATGATGGTGGTAAAGTCTTCCGAAAGGCCAAGACGGTCATAGGCCTTCTTTTCTTTCCAGTGTTCCAGATGGATCACAAGATCAATGGAGCGGCTCATCATAACGGAACCGATGCCGTACATGGCGCGGATATCGATGATACCGATCCCGCGGATTTCCATGAAGTGACGGATGGTTTCGGGGCTTTCACCAACCAGACGCTTATCGTTTACTTTGCTGATGTCAACAACGTCATCTGCCACCAGCTGGTGACCGCGCTTGACCAGCTCCAGCGCCGTTTCGCTTTTACCCACACCGCTTTCACCGGTGATCAGGATCCCCACACCGTATACATCCACCAGCACACCGTGCAGCGTGGACCGGGGGGCCAGCACACGGTTCAGGTAGTTCATGGCATTGACGGTGAACTTGGTGGTCATTTCCTCGCTGCGCAGCAGGGCCACATCGTGCTCCTTGGCCAGTGCCACAATATCGGAGGTGGGCATCATGCCGCGGCAGAAAATGACACAGGGGATGGGGTAGGAGAAATACTGTTCCAGACGGGAGCGGCGATCCTCTTCGGAGAGGGATTCCAGATAGGTCATTTCCACAAGCCCCACGACCTGGGGACGTTCATAGGCAAAATGTTCATAAAACCCGACAAACTGCAGGCCGGGCCGGTTCAGTTCCACAGAGGGAATATCCCATTCCTCCCTGGAAGTGGGGGAAAGCACCTGCAGGTTCAGTGTTTTGATAAAATCCTGTACTTTAACCAAGAAAGCACCTCCATCCTTTCAGCGATGCGGTTATCCTATATTATAACGCTGAAAGCGTTGTTTTGCAAGGCTTTTAGGGGGTTTGTGCGGGAACAAATTCCTGCAGGGCACCAATGCCCTCCTGCCAGGGCTGCAGCTTCAGCTTTTTGACATCGTATTGAATGGCGGAGAGGATTTTGCCTGCTTCTTTCTCATCGGTAACCAGCACGGGCTGGTAGTTATTGTAATCCCGGGTGCCGGACATGTGGGCAGGAATGATGTTCAATTGATGGCCCAGATAAGTGCCGTCTTCTTCAAAGGAAAGGGTGAACCGGGCCAGGTAAGTGCGGATGGATTTGACTTCCTTATTGCCGCCGAAAACGAAATTGCCCAGGCTCCAGAGGTTGGTTTTGCCGTTTGCGGTACGCAGGCCCTGGATCACATGGGGATGATTGCCCACGATGATATCCGCACCGTTTTTCAGGAATTGGTCCGCCATGCGCTCCTGGTTCATGTCATGGTGGTTATCGTATTCCACACCGCCGTGGAGGCAGGCAATGACCACCTGGCAGCCTTCCTCTTCCTTCAGCTTGCGGATGGTTTCCTTCATTTCCATGCCCATGCCCTCCTGCCACCACCAGGAAATATAGATGGACACAAAGCCGATTTTGGCATTCCCCTTTTCGTACACCCAGGAAACGTTGTCAAACTCTGTGGAGCCGAACCAGTGTACCCCCTGGGCATCCAGGGCCCGGATGGTGGAAAGGTAACCGGGTTCGCCGTAATCATACACATGATTATTGCCCAGATAGCAGGCTTCGATGCTGCTCATGGGTAGCATCTGAGCATAGGAAGTGGGGGCACGGAAGGTATAGGTTTTTTTCGGCGCTACGCCTTCTTCAGAGTCATGAAAAACACCTTCCAGATTGATGACGGTCAGGTCATCTTCCTCGAAAAGGCTTTTCACATTGGCAAAGGGATATTCCAGGCCGTTCTTTTCCACATATGCTTCAAAAGAAGCATCACGGCCGCGCAAAAGCGGTGTATTGCCCAGGGT
>JAFWYZ010000291.1 GCA_017517465.1 Clostridia bacterium
GGAAGCAGCGGAGATAACAGCGGGGTCTTCCTGGGGAGTGCCGGCGATGAAGAGGATGTCTTCGCGGCCCATTTCGCGGATCTTCTGGATGGCGGGGGTAGCGCCGGGCACAGCCTGGCACATAACGATGGCCTTCACTTCGGGATCGGCAGCGAAAGCAACCAGCTTGGAAACGGTGGTTTCCTGTTCAGACATGAAGTTGTCCGGATAGGTGTCGGTGATGATGTGTTCGGCGCCCCAGACTTCGATGGCCTTTTCGGCAGCGCGGAATTCTTCTTCACCCTGAGACACGGTACCGGTCAGGATAGCGATCTTCCAGTTGCCTTCATCGGCAACGGCAGCGGCGCACAGGCTCAGCAGCATAGCTACGGCCAGGATAACGCTCAAGAGTTTCTTCATGGTGTTCTCCTCCTAAGATGGATAAATTTGCTTATAATATACCATTCCTCACTGTTTTATTCAAGCTTTTTCTTTTAAAATGCACCCGATGTACAATAGAAAAACAATTTTTGTGCCAGATTGTATACAGAATACAGCCCTTTTTCCGCATTTTTTCTTTCATTTTTGACATTCTGTATACAGTATACAATTTTCCCTTCTATTTTTCTCTCCCCTCTCCGGCAGCAAGTACTTTTTTACGTTTCCGTGTTCAGCTTTTGCTGTTTTAGACCAATGACAGAATGCATACTCTTTGTGCAAATCCATGCTGCAATCATACAAATCCGTTGACGGTCCACAACAAAAAATGATATAATCACATCATAAAATAGGAAAATCCGCAAGGGGGATTTGAGTATATGGAAGGCTTCAGGAAGTACGAAAATTTTCAGGTAGCCGCTTACGTGTTCGCCTATTATCTGGCGGATGCCGATGAGACAGTCATTCAAAGGGGCATTGATTTCTATAAAAAGCACATTCATCTGGACAAGGTGTATATTGAAAATCACCGGGGCAAGGTGGATATTCCCCAGGACAAGCTGCGCATGGCCAAGGCTGTTTTTGAAAAAAACGGCATTCAGGTGGCCGGCGGCATCACCTCCACCCAGTTTGTAAACGGTGTTCGTAAACCTTCCTATTATGATACCTTCTGCTACACCGATCCTGATCACCGCGCCGAATATCTGCGTATCGTGAAGGAGCTGGCGGAAGTATTTGACGAAATCATTCTGGATGACTTTTTCTTTACCGGCTGCCGCTGCGAAATGTGCATCGAGCAAAAAGGTAACCGCAGCTGGTCCCGGTACCGGCTGGACATGATGGAGCAATTCTCCCACGAGATCGTCAATCTGGCCAGATCCGTCAATCCGAAGATGAATTTCATCATCAAATACCCCAACTGGTACGAAGGCTATCAGGAAACGGGCTACAATCCCGGAAAGCAGAAGGATATTTTCGACATGATCTACACCGGCACCGAAACCCGGGATCCTGTCTATTCTGCCCAGCATCTGCAGCGCTACGAATCCTACTCCATCATCCGGCTGATGGAAAACACAGCCCCCGGTCGGAACGGCGGCGGCTGGATCGATCCCTTCGGCTCCTCCGACAACATGAATGCCTATCTGGAGCAGGCGAGCCTGACCATGCTGGCCAAGGCAAAAGAACTGATGCTGTTCAATTTCTCCGTGATGGAAGACACCGCCATGCTGCCTGCCCTGGGGCATCATCTGTACCGCATTGACAGATTGGCAGGCATGGCCGGCCATCCCGTGGGTGTTTCTGCCTGGGAGCCCTTTGACGGCGAAGGCGAAGACCAGCTGTTCAACTATCTGGGCATGTGCGGCCTGAACGTGGAGCCCACCCCCTACTTCAATGAGAATGCCCCCGTGGTGCTGTTCACCCAGTCCACCGCACACGCACCCGATGTCATGGAAAAGCTGGAAAAATATGTGCGCAATGGCGGCAATGCCGTGGTCACTGCCGGTTTCTTCCGTGAAATGTACGACAAAGGGATCAAGGATTTCACCTCCGTCCGTCTCACCCACCGCCATGTGATGGGCAATGAATACATGATCAACCATGCCAATTACACCGATGCCCATTATGCCATTGCCCCGGAAAAGGTGATGTTCGAGATTCTGGATTACAGAACCAATGCCTCCGTGGCAGACATTGCTGTCATTGCCGGTGAATGCAATTTCCCCATCCTGACGGAAGACAATTACGGCAACGGCCGTTTCTTCATCCTCAATGCTCCCGAAAACTTTGCTGATCTTTACAAGCTGCCTATGGAAGTGGTTCGCGGCATCAACAAGCACCTTTCCATGGGACAAAGGATGTATCTTGGCTGCACTCCCAAATACAATCTCTTTGCCTATGACAACAATGTGTACGGCATCCTCTCCTACCGCTCCATGGCCGATACCTGCCAGGTGATCGTCCGCGGCAAGTGTAAAGCGTTGAAGGACCTGGAAACCGGTGCCATCTACGAAGCCTGCATGCCGCTGGCCACCCCCTGTCCCCGCGGTGATGCCACCTGCGTCATCGACGAACCTGCCGAATTCGCCTTCCCCATCAAGCTGGCACCCGGCACCATGAAATTTTTACAGATCATCGATTGATCTGCCCCTTCTTCAGCCGCTGCCTGAGCCGCAGCGGCTTTTTCATCCAAATATTCCGGCAAAATCAAACGAGCACCCGGTATTGCGCCAGATGCTCGTTTTTGTATGAAAATCTTTTTCTGTGTCCGTATTTTCAGCAACCTGCTTTTTCGAAGCCAACCAGCAAGCCGCCCTTTTCGGCGTAGAAGCTGCACAGGCCACGGCATTCATAAATGGTGACCTTGGCCTTTTCATAAGTAGCCAGAATGCGGTTTTTCAGGGTCGTGGCAGCCTTCAGATTGAAGCAATGGCCGATACGGATTTTTCCGCCATTGAAGCCCAGTTCCTTCAGATGGTTCACAATGGCATCCAGGGCACGGTTTTCACCGCGGCACTTGTTCAGCTGTTCCAGGGTGCCCACATCGCTGGCCTTCCCCACCACGCGGATGCCCAGCAGCCCGGCCACCTTGGCCACCACAGGGCTGACGCGGCCGTTATTGGCCAGGTTGGTCATGCTTTCCAGCATGAACAAAAGACCGGTGTGCTTCGTATACTGGCTGATTTTCTGGCAAATGGCATCATATGCCATATTCTCCCGGAACATTTCCGCCAGTTTTTCAATGATCAGCACCATTTCAGGGCCGGTGGACAGGCTGTCCAGCACGCACACCTTCTTGCCGGGGTGCGCCGCTTCATAGGCTTCCTTGGCGGTCACGGCGGCATTGTAAGCACCAGACAGGTTGCTGGTGATGGTCACGCAGAATACTTCATCCGCATCGCCGAAGGCATCCAGCCAGTCCTGGGTATTGGGGCAGGAAGTGGAGGAACGGCCGTTATATTCCTTCAGGTCGCTGACCATGGCAGCCACGTCCAGCCCGGCATCGTCCACATATTCCTTCACATTGGTAATAATTTTCAGCGGGGCAGCGGCAAAATCTGCCTCAGCAAAAGAGGTCATATCGCAGGAGGAGTCCGCCACGATTTTCCGTTTCAACGCTTCCATAAAAGCTCCTTTGTCAACAATTGTTGAATCTCCTGTTCATTATAGCACAGCAATGTTGACATTACAACCGCTTTCACAGCATTGTTCTTTTTTTTGACACAATTTCACACAGAAAAAGGACCGGCATTTCTGCCGGTCCCCCATAAGTTTTTTCAGTTACGAATGGATCGCTTCAGTGTAATTACTGAGCAGCCTTCCAAGCGTCATACTGAGCCTGCACGTCAGCAATGATGGTTTCGATGCCGGCGTCGACCAGAGCTTCGTTGAAAGCAGCCAGACCCAGTTCTTCGTCAGCGGGATCCACGGTGCCGCACATGAGGGCGGGAGCGTATTCGTCGCAAACGCTGGTCACGGCAGCGATTTCGTCAGCCACGTTGTCCTTCACATAGCGGAAGCCCAGGGAAGCGGTGGCAACGGCATCGTTGGCATAGCTCTGCAGCAGTTCGTTCTTGGCAGGATCTTCGCTGGTCAGCACATACTGGAGCTTGGTGTTACCCACGGTCCAGGCACCGCCGTGCACGCCGTACCAGTTGGCATCGCCGATCAGTTCAACCTGGGTGTCATTGGCCTTGGTGTAGTTCTGGCCTTCGGCACCGAACAGCATCAGGTTGACCAGGGTGGGGTCAGAGTGCATGAGGTTAATGTACTGCATGGCCTTTTCGGGGTTCTTGGAGGTCACGGGGATACCGAACATGGAGCCGCCGGCGTGAGTGGTCACGACGTACTTGGGCTGCATGGTGATTTCGATGCATTCGAATTCAGCGGTCTTGTTGGCAGCAACCATTTCAGCGGCCTTGATGTTGTTGCCCTTCAGGGGAGCGCAGAAGGCCAGGAAGTCGCCGCGGCCGAAGGTGCCGTTGTAGTCGAAGGTGGTCAGAGCGTTTTCGGGATTGATGTAGCCGGCTTCGCCCCACTTGTACATCAGTTCGATGTGAGCCTTCTGTTCTTCGGTAGCGAAGATGTTGTAGATGGTTTCGTCGAAGGTGCCGTCTTCATTGGCAGCCATCTTCATGGCAACAACGTTGTTGGCCATGCCCACCCAGTCGGGGCACCAGGGTTCGTCAACCCAGCGGCCGGCAGCGCCGTCCATCACATAGGGATACTTTTCGGGATACAGAGCCTTGTACTTTTCCAGCCAGGGTTCCAGATCCGCAGTGGTCTTGATGGAGGGATCATCGGCAACCACGTCCCAGCCGATTTCGGCAGCAGCGGTCTTGTTGATGATGAAGCCTTCGGGAACGCACAGTTCCTTGTTGGTGGGGATACCGTAGAGCACGCCGTTCACGCGAACGCCATCCAGGAAGGTCTGGGGCAGCGTGGAGGTGATGCCTTCGCCATACTGGGCAACCAGGTCATCCAGGGGCAGCAGCAGGCCGCCGGCCACTTCGACCATGTATTCACGCCAGTCAGCGGTGAAGATCATGTCCATCTTTTCGCCGGACTGCAGAGCATTCACGGCCTTGTCGGTCCAATCGTCCCAACCAACGATGTGGAAGGAGATGTTGGCGCCGATGAGGGGTTCGATGTAGGCATTGATAGCCTTTTCAACGCCTTCGCGGACAGCGGTGTTGTCGCCGTTGCCAACCCAGTAGCAGTCGATGGTGTAAACATCTTCAGCCATGGCGGGGATCGCGCAGATGATCATCATCAGCGCAAGCAGCAGGGATACCATTTTACGCATAGTAGGTTCCTCCTTAATTATTTTATAGGGCATCTGCCCTATATTAACATTGTTCAGCCCTTCACAGCACCCACGGTAAGACCCTTGATGAAGTACTTCTGGAAGAAGGGGTAAGCCAGAATGATGGGACCCACGGTAACCACGGCCATGGCCATTCGGAAGGTTTCCGCCGGCAGGTTGCTCACATTCACGCCGCCCATCTTGGAGGCATTCTCCTTCAGGAAGCGCAGGTTGCTCATGGTCTGGTAGATGGTGTACTGCAGGTTATAGTATGCAGAGGAGTCATTGAGCAGCAGGCACTGACGGAAGTCGTTCCACAGGCCCACGGCAGAGAACAGGGCCACCGTGGCATAACCGGGAATGGCCAGCGGGGCCACGATCTGGATCAGGGTGCGCCATTCGCCGCTGCCGTCGATCCGTGCGGATTCGATCACTTCTTCCGGCACGTTGGAAGCATAGAAGGTACGCATGATGATCACCCAGTATGCGGAGAAGCTCATGGGCAGGAACAGGGCCCACACAGTGTCCTTCAACCCCAGGAAGGAACGGCAGATGTTGTAATAGCTTACCATACCGCCGCCAAAGAGCATGGTGAAGAAGGAGAAGAAGGTGAAGAACTTTCTGAATTTGAAGTCCTTGCGGCTCAGTGCGTAGGCATACAGGCCCACCGTCAGGGTAGAAAGCAGAGTACCCGACACTGTGGCAATGATGGTGTTCTTGTAGGCGGTGATCATGACGGAACCGTCACGGAACAGGTATGTGTAGGCATTCAGGGAAAATTCCTTGGGCCAGAGCTGGTAACCGTAGGTGGTCAGCGCCACTTCGCTGGAAATGGAGGCCACAAGAATGATCCACAGGGGCAGGATGGTCAGGATACAGCCGATGATCAGCACCACGTTGAAAAACAGGTTTGTTTTCTTGCTGATCAGGTTCCTTGCTTCCGATTTTTCCGGATGGGTCATTTTCTTGTTAGGTTTATTTGCTATTGCCGTCATTTGCTCTCTCTCCTTTCCATCAGAACAGTGCCATGTCGGGCTGATGCTTTCTGATGATGGCATTGGTGGTCAGGATCAGAATGAAGCCCACAACGGACTGGAAGAGCGCAGCAGCACCGGAATAACCGAAGGAATTGCGCAGACCGCCTTTCTTCAATGTGTTGTACACATATACGTCAATGGTTTGCGTTACATCCTTGATGGTACCGGAACCGTTGGGCAAGGAGTAGAACATATCGAAGTCGCCGTTGAAGATACGGCCCACAGCCAGGATCTGCAGCATCACGATGACGGGCATCAGCTGAGGCAGGGTGATGTAGCGGAACTGCTTCCA
>JAFWYZ010000292.1 GCA_017517465.1 Clostridia bacterium
CCCGGGTGCCGATGAGGGAATTGAAAATTTCGGACGTGATCTGATCCTGCTGCCGGATCAGCTTTTCAATGCGGCGGGAAGATACTTCCGGATCGATCTGGCCGGGAAGAGAAGCGGCCTTTGTGCCCACCCGGGGGGAATAGATGAAGGTGAAGGCACTGTCCCACCTTACTTCGCTGGAAAGGGCCAGGGTGTCTTCAAATTCTTCTTCCGTTTCGCCGGGGAAAGCCACGATCAGGTCGGTGGAGAGGCCGATGTCGGGCACCGCCGCACGCAATTTGCGTACCCGATCCAGATAGATTTCCCGGGTATAGCGACGGTTCATCATTTCCAGAATGCGGTTGTTGCCGGATTGCACCGGCAGATGGAAATGGTGGCAAAGGGCAGGATTCACCGCCATCTCTTCGATCAGCGCATCGGAAAGATCCTTGGGATGGCTGGTCATGAACCGGACACGGGGAATGCCCGTTTTGCCGATTTCACGGAGAAGCTGGGGGAAGGTGACACCGAAGGAATTATCGTTGCCGTAAGAGTTTACGTTCTGCCCCAGCAGCATGATTTCCTGAACACCCTTTTTTTGCAGGGCTTCAATTTCCTTCAGAATCTCTTTGGGATCACGGCTGCGTTCTCTTCCGCGCACATAAGGCACGATGCAATAGGAACAGAAGTTATTGCAGCCGTACATGATGGTGACATAATTCTGGAAAGCGCTGTCCCGGCGGACAGGCAGCCCTTCAATGAGGGTGGACTGTTCCTCGGGAACGGCAATGACCCGCTGACGGTTTTCCACGGCCTTGAGAAGCAGTTCGGGCAGGCGATGGATGTTACCGGTGCCAAAGGCCACGTCCACAAAGGGATAGCGGCGCAGCAGGGTATCGGCCATGCCGGGCTCCTGCACCATGCAGCCGCAGATACCGATGAGCATGTGGGGCCGCTGCTTTTTGATTTCCTTCAGCCAGGTGACATTGCCCAGGGCCTTGCGTTCCGCATTGTCGCGGATGCAGCAGGTGTTGAAAAGGACAAAATCCGCTTCCTCCCGTAAGGGGGTGAAAGACAGGCCCATCTTTTCCAGCATACCGGCCAGCTTTTCCGAATCGTGGGCATTCATCTGGCAGCCGTAGGTGACGATGTGATAGGTCTGGGGTCGGTCAGAAAGCGCGGCAAACTGATCGGCATAGCCAATCTGGGTATCGATTTCCGCTTGGGGGACGGGGATGATCTGATCACGAATGTTCATACATGTTCCTCTTTCAGGCCGGTTCCCCTGCAATGGGGGCAAAGATGGACGGATTCAAGGGCCGGGCCTGTTTTTTTGCGGGTCATTTCCATAAGCCCCAGGGATGTGAACCCATGGATGACCACTTTGGCGGTATCCTGAAGGCAGGCGGTTTGCATGGCCTCCAGAACGGAAGAGATGCTTTCTTCTGTTTCCATGTCCACAAAATCGATCAGGATGATGCCGCCGATGTTGCGAAGACGCAAAAGCCGTGCAATTTCTTTGGCGGCCTCCAGATTCAGGGACAGGAATGTGCTTTCGTTGCCGGATTTTTTGCCGGCGAATTTGCCTGAATTGACGTCAATGACGGTCATGGCCTCGGTGCGGTCGATGATGAGATGACCGCCGCAGGGCAGGTATACCTTGCGGGCAAGGGATTTTTCCAGCTTGCGCTGCACGTTTTCCAGTGCGAATGGATCTTCTGCATATTGTACCGGGCAGGAAACGGAACAGGGGAATTCCCGGATGTTGGTGACGATTCTTTCAAACCCGCCTTTTTCGTCACGAAGTACGGTGCTGAGAAGAGACTCTTTTTCTTCGATCAGGCAGGGGGCAGAAGCGCTCTTTGCCTTTTCCAGAATGCTCAGCCATTTCCGGTACAGGGCTGTGATCTCAGCCTGCAGGGCATCTTCATCTGCCTGAACGCTTTCCGTGCGCAGGATGAGGCCCATATTGTGGGGGGCCAGTTTTTTGCCAAGGGCACGCAGCGCATCTGCTTTTTGAGAATCGGTGATGCGGCTGGAAACGGCAATGCGGCCGGAAAAGGGGGTGAGGATCGCATAATGACCGGCGATGGAAATATCGCTGGAGCAGAAAGGCAGCTTATCCCCAATGGCAGGCTTTTTCACCTGCACCAGAATAGTTTGCCCGGAAAGGGGCTTTTCACGGCATTCTGCATAGGGCAGGAAACCGTTCTGATCTTTTGTCAGGCGGACAAAGATGGCCTCCATGCCTTTCATTACACGGTCCGCCTTGCAAAGATAAATCTGCTCTGGCTGAACAGCGGTTATTTCCTGCTGCCAGGAAAGCAGGGTACCGTTTTCCATGACGGCACAGGAAATGCGGCCGTTTTTTTCTTCCACAAACAGCTGTTTCATTTACAGCATCTCCAGAGGCATGAAGTTCGGAGCCTGCCCGCCAAGCAGCTGCAGACGGGTGATGAGGGCAGCGGGACGCTCCATCCCGGCAAATTCAAAGAGACTGGAAAGGAACAAATCCGGTTTGCAGGTGGCCTTTTCACAAAGGGCCAGCGTCATATACAGACAATTGCCTTCCAATGTCCATTCGTAGATCATGGGGCGGATGTCACAGGGCTTCATGCCGGACTTGGTTTTGCGGATGGCCGGAATTTCAGTCTGCGCCATGAAACGGGCAAGCGTATCGC
>JAFWYZ010000293.1 GCA_017517465.1 Clostridia bacterium
AATTCGCCCATCAGCTTCTTTTCGCCGGTGGCGGGGTCACGGGTGAAAGCAACGCCGGTGCCGCAGTCATCGCCCATGTTACCAAAGGCCATGGCCTGCACGTTCACGGCAGTACCCCAGGAGTAGGGGATGTCGTTGTCACGACGGTACACGTTGGCGCGGGGGTTGTCCCAGGAACGGAACACGGCCTTCACGGCGCCCATCAGCTGTTCCACGGGGTCAGAGGGGAAGTCGGTGCCCAGCTGAGCCTTGTATTCGGCCTTGAACTGGTTGGCCAGTTCCTTCAGGTCTTCGGCGGTCAGTTCAACGTCCAGCTTGACGCCCTTCTTTTCCTTCATTTCGTCGATGAGGGCTTCGAAGTACTTCTTGCCAACTTCCATAACCACGTCAGAATACATCTGGATGAAGCGGCGATAGCAGTCATAGGCCCAGCGGGGATTGCCGGACTTGGCAGCCATAACTTCCACCACTTCTTCGTTCAGGCCCAGGTTCAGGATGGTATCCATCATGCCAGGCATGGAAGCACGGGCACCGGAGCGAACAGAAACCAGCAGGGGGTTTTCCTTATCGCCGAACTTCTTGCCGGTGATTTCTTCCATCTTGGTGACGTATTCCATGATTTCGGCCTGGATTTCGTCGTTGATCTTGCGGCCGTCTTCATAGTACTGGGTGCAGGCTTCGGTGGAGATGGTGAAGCCCTGGGGAACGGGCAGGCCGATCTTGGTCATTTCGGCCAGGTTGGCGCCCTTGCCGCCCAGCAGTTCGCGCATGGAGGCGTCGCCTTCCTTGAACAGGTACACATACTTCTTTGCCATGGAATATTTGCTCCTTTCGGAATTGGATTGGCATTTGTTTCCTGGGAAGGCGCAGGCAACAAGGGCCTGTACCACCCATCCCATCGATTATACGACATTTTCACTGCTATTGCAAGGGTGACAATGGTATTTTTTCACTTAAAAACACGCAAAATACTTTTATTTATCTCAATTTCACATCCAAATCCGGTTGCACACCAGCGCCATCTTCCCTGTCGTCATATTACAGGGGTGATGCACATACATTGAACCATGGACTGGCATTTGATCGTGCCCCAGGAAGGCAGCTTTACACAAGCGGAAACAGATGCGGCTTATGAGATCCGCCTGCGGTGCGGACAGCCCATGCTGGTGATCGGCCCAAGCGGCAAAAAGCAGGGCACCTATCCCCTCAACCGTCAGGCCATCCATCTGGCTGCCCAGGCACTCACCGGCCACAACCTGGCCCGGTATGAAGCACAGCTGCAGGAGGGCTTTCTTCCCCTGCCCGGCGGCCACCGCATGGGGGTTTGCGGCCACATGGAAAAAAACGGGCTGTTTGTATTTTCTTCCCTGTGTGTGCGCATCGCCCATCAGGCAAAGCATGCAGCTGCCCAGATTTTCCCCCGGGTTCACGGCGAAGACACACTGATCCTGGGCCCGCCGGGCAGCGGCAAAACCACGCTGCTGAGGGATCTGATCCGCAGAAATGCGCAGCAGCTGCAGGTGGCCGTGGCCGATACCCGGGGTGAAATTGCCGGCTGTTTTCAGGGAACACCCCAGCTGGACATTGGCCCTGCCGACGTGATGACCGGCGGAAGAAAGGCGGAAATGATGATGCACATGCTCCGGGCCATGAGCCCGCAGATGATTGCCGCAGATGAAATCGGCAGCATGGAGGACATGCAAATGATCCGTGAAATTCACAGATGCGGTATAAAGGTGCTGGTCACTGCCCACGCAGACGGCCCGGACAGCGCTGCCGGCAGGCCCTTCCTGCAGCCATTGTTTCAGGAAAATGTATTCCGGTATGTGCTGGTTTTATCCAGCCCCGGTACCGAGCCCCGCTGTATCCGGCTGTGAAAGGGATGTTCCTGGGGGCCGTGTGTGCCCTGTGCTGCATATCCGTCGGGTTTTCAAAAGCCAATGCCTTACGGGAAAATGCCCGTCAGGCAAAAATGATCCTGGAGGCGCTGGAAAAAATGGCCCTGCAATTGCGGATCAACCCCTCTTCCCTGCCCGATCTTCTGAAAGCCTGTGCACCGGAAGAAGGCCATTTTTTCCGCCGTCTGGCCCAGGCAGCGGAACAAAGCCCTGCCCTGCCCCCGGCTCAGCTGATGGCCATGGCCGCTCCCCTGCCTTCTCTTCCCAAACCGCCTTTGGATGCGCTCATCCATCTGCTGGAAACGCTGTGGGGGCCGGATGGAGAAATGCAAAAAAAGGTGCTGGAGGATGTCCTTTCCCTTTACCGGACGGAAACAGCCCGTTTGCAAAGCACAGCCGACCAAAGGGGCCCTTTGTTCCTGCAGCTTTCACTGCTTGCCGGATGTGCCCTGTTCATTCTGTTCTGCTGAAAAGGAGCGTCACATGGAACCGGATATTCTGCTGAAAATGGCCGGAATTGGGTTATTGATCGCCGTGATCTGTCAATTGCTTACCAAGGCCGGAAGGGAAGATGTGGCCACGCTGGTCACCATCGCAGGGATGGTGGTGGTGCTGTTCTGGGTGCTGGATATGGTCACGGAGCTGATGGAGAAAATGCGGCATGTGTTTTTACTGTCATGACAAATCTTGCAAAACTGCTGGGGCTTATTCTGTTGGGGGCACTGTGTACCATGCTGGTCATGGCAGCCAACCGGGAAGCCGGAAAGGCAGTGCGGCTTTGCGCTTCCGTAATGCTGATCACGGCTCTGGTGCAGCAGATACAGCCGGTGGTACAAGCTCTGCAGGATTTTTCCGCCAGAGCCGGGCTGGAAAGCGGCACCCTGGCCCTGTTGATGCGGCTGATGGCCATGGCCTATCTGACAGAATTCGCTGCGCAGGCCTGCCGGGATGCAGGAGAAGAGGGCATGGCACAAAAAGCAGCGCTGGCAGGCAAGGTGCTGCTGGCAGCGCAAACGGTGCCGCTGGTCAGCCGCATCGGCGAAATGGCCTTTTCCCTGCTGCCATGAAAAGGGCAGTGACGGTGATCATGCTGTGCTTTTTCCTGTGGCCCACGGCGCTTTCGGAGGAGCTGGAAACCACGGTGGACACCCAGCTGGATACCCTGCCGCTGGAGGAATTGGACATGCACTGGCAGGCGCATTTCCCTCAGGCCCTTCCTTTCCGGGACATGCTGAAAAGCCTGGCCCGGGGGGAAGCGGTGATGGACGGGGAAGCAGCCCTGCGCAGCCTGTTTTCAACGCTGCTTGACACCTTCACCGCCAGCCTCTACCGCATGGCCGGGCTGATGGCCCCCACCATCCTGTGCTGCGTGATGGAGAAAATGAAATCCGCTTTTTCCGCCGCATCATTGGGGGATACACTGACCTCCGCCTGTTTTCTGATGCTGACTGCCGTCATGGCCCGGGACCTGAAGGATCATATTCAGCTATGCACCGCCAGTGTGAACAGGATGTCCGAATTGATGCAGGCTCTGTTCCCGGTGCTTTTGACCCTGCTTGCCGCAGTGGGCAGCACGGCATCGGCAGCCTTTTTCCAGCCGGCCACGGTTGCCGCCAGCGGGATGATGTGTGCCCTGGTGCACCGGGTGTCCCTGCCCCTGGCCACCGGGGCTGCTGTGGTGGGCTTATTGGATCAGCTTTCCCCCAAAGTCCGCCTTACCCGGCTGTCAGCGCTTTTGAAAACGCTGATGAACTGGACGTTGGGGGTGGGGTTTACCGTGTTCCTTTCCGTCACTGCCCTGCAGGCACTGGGGGGCGCTGCGGCAGACGGGGTGAGCCTGCGAACAGCCAAATACATGGTGGATCATTTTGTGCCGGTGGTGGGGGGCATGTTTGCCGATACCATGGACACATTGGTGGGCGCATCGCTGCTGATCAAAAACGCAGTGGGGGTCACGGGGCTGGTGATGCTGCTTTCCGCCTGTGCCCGGCCCATGGTGCAAACCCTGTGCACAGCCGGGATTTACAGGATATGCGCTGCCCTGACGGAGCCCTTGGGCGAGCAGCGTATTTCCGGCATGATCCACCACTTTTCCCAGACCCTGATGATGTTTTTTGTGGTGCAATTATCCGTTGCCGGCATGTTTGTGCTGTTGACGGCACAGATGCTGGTGGTGGGACAATGGACGGTGATGCTGCGATGAAGACCTTTCTTTCCCAGGCAGTGGCCCTGTCGCTGCTGCGGCTGATGATGGATCTGCTGCTTCCGGAAAACGACCTGAAACGCTATGCGGACCTGGGGGCCGGGCTGTGCATGATGCTGTGTATGCTCTCAAGCCTGCACAATGCCCTCCGCTTTATTGAGCCATGAAGATGAAGCAATGGACGGAAAAACTGAAGGGCATCCAGCCAATGACGCTGATGATCGCCCTTATTTTGCTGTGCCTGTTTTTGTATTTTTCCCCTGCGGAATCCGCCGGCGGCATGACCGATGCGGAAAAGCGCATCAGCCGCACACTGTCCATGATCAAGGGAGCAGGGAAATGCAGCGTATCCATCTGGTATCAGCAGGAAAACAGCCCCTTCTCTTCCGATACCGGACAGCCATCCGGGGTGCTGATCCTCTCCCCAGGGGCCCGGGACATGACAGTGCGGCTGCAGCTGACCCAGGCAGCCAGCACCCTGCTGGGCATTGAAGAAAGCCGGGTGGCCATTTATCAGATGGAGGAAAATGAATGAAAGTCCATGTGTTTAACCTGTTGCTGCTGGTGATTGTGGGAGGGTGTCTGTTCATCACTCTTTCCGGATCCGCACCGGAAGCCAAGCCGGTTTCTTCCCTGCATCAGGCTTTTGTAACCGTTGCCCCCTCCCCTTCCCCGCACCCTGTGGATGCCTACCGGCAGGACAGAAACCGGCAGCGCAGCGAAAATCTGCAGGCGCTGGAGGGGCTGCTTTCCTCAGCGGATGAACAGCTGCAGCAGACGGCCCGGCAGGCACTGCTGAGCCAATCTGCCGCAACAGAGATGGAAACAAAGGTGGAGGGCATGCTGGCCGGCATGGGCTATGAAAGAAGCGTTTGCGTATACCGCACGGACAGCGTTTCCCTGTTTCTGTGCCCCACCGCATCCCCCGAGCACATTCCGCTTTTACTTCAATCCGCTGCCGATATCTGCCAGGTGTCCAAAGAGCAGGTACAGCTGCTGCTTCCCTGAAAAAAGGCTTGTTTCAAGCTGCAAAAACGTGGTATACTAAGATTGTAAGAAACTGCAGGAGATGAGCGGGATGATCAGAACAGGCAGAGTGGTAGACAGTATGGACGGCCGTGTGGAAGTATGCTT
Organism: Clostridia bacterium; assembly: GCA_017517465.1. Classification (GTDB taxonomy): domain Bacteria; phylum Bacillota; class Clostridia; order Christensenellales; family Aristaeellaceae; genus RUG563. The sequence continues at coordinate 5,236 of JAFWYZ010000293.1, forward strand.
CAACCGGCCCGAGGCCTGTGATCACTGCAGCGGCTGCGCCGGGCAGAAGCACAAAACCCTGGTCACCCTCAAGGGTGATGCGCCGCTTGGCAGCACGGTGGACGTGGAAATGCCGGCCAAGCAGGTGTTCAAGGCCTCGGTGCTGGCCTATGTGGTGCCCATGCTGCTGCTGTTTTTGGGATTAGCCCTTGGCATGGCCGTTTTCAAAAACGAAGGCCTTGCTGCCCTCACCGGCCTTGTGTGCATGGGGCTTTCCTGGGCCATCCTGCGGTTTACGGAAAAGCATTTGCAGAAAAAACGCAACTGGCAGCCCTACATCGTTGCCATCCATGAGGAAGGAGAATAAATAATGGAACTGAAATTTACCAAGGATAATTTTGAACAGCTGGTGCTCCAGGCGGACAAGCCTGTGCTGGTGGACTTCTGGGCCACCTGGTGCATGCCCTGCCGGATGCTGGCCCCCACCATTGAAGAAATTGCCGAAGAAGCGGACGGCCGTGCCTACGTGGGCAAGGTCAATGTGGACGAAGAGCCCCAGTTGGCCATCCAGTACGGTGTGCGCTCCATCCCCACCCTCATCTTCTTCCGTGACGGCAAGGAAGTGGGCCGCATGGTAGGCGTGCAGGACAAGGAAGACATCGAAACCCAGCTGTATTAAAACCAAAAAACCTCCGCATTCCAATAGGATGCGGAGGCTTTTTTTATGTTCTTTTACAGGGTGACGGGCAGGTCGGTATCGGTGAAGGGATCGTCCTTTTCGTAGGAATCCAGCTTCACATCCTGTGCTGCACTCTGGCGCGCCTTTTCCTGCTGCATTTCCTTCAGGGTGAACACGTGAATGCGGATGGTATGGTCAGTGAAGGTGATCTCCGCACGCTGACGGGGCCGGGTGAGGGCCAGGATTTCGGTATAATCGGTGTGGCCGGAACGG
>JAFWYZ010000294.1 GCA_017517465.1 Clostridia bacterium
GCAGCTGGGCGATCTTCAGCGCGGTCAGTGGCGCACCCTTACCCCCATCGAACTGCGCAAGCTGATGGCCTTCAAATAAGCAGGGGCATTGCCCCTGCACCCAATTCCGGATGCAACAATCCGCATCTTACAAGCAGCTTCCCGGTGAAGCATGGGGAACCATGCGGGGTTTCACCCCAGCAGGGACATTGTCCCTGCACCCTTTCTCCGGACCAGGGATATCATCCCTGGACCCGTTTCCGGAAGTAACAATCTGTATCTTTCATACAGTTTCCCGGTGAAGCATGGGGGAACCATGCGGGGTTTCACTCCTGCTTTTCCGGATATTGCCTGTTTTATCATGCAAACAACTTCCCGGTGGTGCATAGTAACACGCACACACTTTTTTACAAAAGAACAATAGCAATTTCGCGGTTCATGGCTGAAAGAATCAGGCTGTATCCATAATCAAGCGCAAAATTTTCCGGAATCACTGGCCTGGCCAGTGGTTTTCTTTATACAATAAAATGACGGCCTGTTTCCAGGTCGTCTTCTTATTTTTTTGTTTGGATCCATGTACTCAATAGAACGACACGCGCGCTTTTGCTCAATAAATCTTTCTGGCCAGGCCTCTGAATGGGGCAGCTAACAACTTACTTTCGTTCACCGCCCGGGCAGTATCAGACAGACAGGCCTTTCTTCTTCATCAGCCTTGCCAGATCCTCGTCAAAATTGCGGCGGTGTATTCCTATGGCAAACACATCATCTGACGTGGCAAATTGCTGTACTGTAGCTTCATGGCTACGGATAAACTGCTCATATGCTTCCTTTACCTCATCCTGCAAAAACCATATTCGTTGGTTTTGCGATCCCTTCAGCGGATGCCCCTGATTCAGTTCATCTTTATATTCTCCATCCACCAGCACGGATATCCTGGCCAGCACTTTTTCAATTGCCGGATTCTTTTTCTCGTGCAATTGTTCAATGGTATATCCTGAAAACACCAGAATATCATGCACCTGTTCCGGCAGCCCATAAACCAGTTTTTCCAATTCTTCCGGCTGCTCAAAAGGCTCACCGCCGCTGATTGTTATGCCTGTAACACCTTTGGAGATACAAAAATCCGAAACAACCTGAATCAGCACATCAATGGGAATTTCGTTTTTCGGGTCAAAGGCCTGCAGTTCCGGATTCGCACATTTTTTACAGCGTCGCTTACAACCGCTTACCCAGATGGCAAACCGTTCTCCCGGGCCCAATGTACATACAGGATGCATCATGCGTGAAACCAGCATAAACCATCACTCCGTCCACTTTCCAAACAAGTCATTCAGCAAAGAGCGTTTTTTCTTTTGTTCCTGCGCCGGCACTGCATCCGGAAGCGTTTCTGTTGCCTGTACCTCAAGAGTTTCTTCCTTTTCTTGAGGGGGAAGTGCATCTGCCGTTTCTGGTTCAGACGGTTGAATACTTTCTTTTTCAGGTTCTTTTTCAGGTTCTTCTTCATCAAAAGAACAAAGCATAATGGAACAATCGTCCTTGGAGCCATTTTCCCGGGCAATTCGAATTGCCTCTTCAACAGGCTTCTCGCCGCGTGCCATGACTTCCAGTTCTTCCATCTCTACATGCTCATGAATACCATCTGTGGTAAACAGAAATGCCCGATACGGCCCCAAAGAAATCCATTCGACCACCGGCGGCTTCATGCTGCTTCTGTTTTTTCCGCCGATACAACCGATGATTTCATGCCCGATATTTTTATACATTTCATCCGTAACAACAACACCGTTTTGAACCAGTTCTTCAACACGGGTCTGGTCTTTGGTCAGTTGACGCAAATAATTTCCCTTCAGCCCCCAAACCCGCGTATTGCCCGTATGAAACAGCAAACCCATGGTTTCCGACGCAAACAGGATACCGGTACATGTTGTTGCCATCACACCGCAGTTTTCCAGCACAGTGCCAATATTGGACAGCAGCTTCTCCATGTTTTCAACCGCACAGCTACCCTCATCCATCAATATTTGCGCAATATCCGCATTCATCAGTTCATTGGCACAGAAAGTAGAGGCAACCTCACCGCCGGCAATACCGCCAACACCATCCAGCACAGCAAGCATACCTTGTTTTGCACACAGGAGTTCATTCGCACCCTCCTTGAGTACCCGCCCACCGCCAAGAAGCCTGTCCTGGCTTTTTCCTTCGCCATGTCCGGAATGCATTGCATACTGAATCCGCATCTTCATTTCACCTCACAAGTCAACTGAATCGGCACTGAAAGAGTGTCAATATCTGTCACATTGATGGTAGCATTTTTCTGAATGCGATGGTCAAACATCCACCGGGAAAGCGGATTGATCCAGGCACTTTCCATCACGTTTCCTACACCGCGGCCACCGTTATCAAGGTTTTTGCATACAAGTTCCATCAGTTTCCGGAACACTTCAGGCTCCCAGTCGAGATCGCAATTCATGTTTTCCTTCATGTTTTCCTTCAGCTTTTCCATCTTGCCCAAGAGAATCTGCCCGGCCACGTCTGGATGAATGTAGTCGAACACCACAATATTTTCACCAATGCGGTTCAGAATTTCCGGCCGGCCCAACTGAAGCTTGAAGTAATTCTCGATTGCACTGCGCACTCTATCCCGGACTGTTTCATAAGGCATATCCTTATTTACGTTAGGAATCAATTCATCCTCAGGGCCTTTCACAAAAATACCCAGGTTACTGGTAAAAATGATTACACACTCGGAAAAATACACGGTGTGGCCCTGTCCGTCCGTCATACGGCCATCTTCCAGAATCTGCAGGAATTTGTCCATAATGGAAGGAGCAGCTTTTTCAATTTCGTCGAACAACAGAATGCTGAAAGGGTTCTTGCGCACTGCATTGGTCAGCTGACCACCTGCTTCGTAACCCACATATCCGGGAGGGGCACCCAACAACCGCTGGTCACTGTGCGATTGCGAATATTCACTCATGTCAAACCGAATGCAGGCCGATTCATCACCAAAGATCATTTCTGCCAATGCCTTGGCGGTTTCCGTTTTGCCCGTACCGGTGGGACCGGCAAAAAACAGCACACCTTTGGGCTTTGAATGGGAAGAATGCTGGGAACCGGACAGACCGATTACAGAGCGCTTGATCACGTCCATCGTTTGCTGTACGGCTGCTTCCTGGCCTTTTACACGCCTTTCCAGTCCCGCCTGGCCTTCCGTCAGTTTTTTAAACAGCGCTTGGTCCTGCCAGGGGTTATCGTCCTTACCATAGGAATACAAATCCACCAGCGAGCAGATATCGTGCACCCGGATTTTACGTATGCGGCACAGTGTTTTCAAATCCCGCAGTTCCGAATTGGTAAAGCCTTCCGTGCGGGCAACGAACCGATCGATCAGGCGATTGAGAGCAGTCGCATCCTGCCGATATTCCGGCTCATCCTGTCGGCGCACTTCGCCATCAAAATACTCCCAGAAGCCCAGGTTATCGTTTTCCGTCAGCATCGCCCGGCGTTCCTTTGCGGTGGGCAATCCCAGATCCAGGGTTTTCAGGCTGGGATTATTCAGGAAAAACCATGCCGGCAAGTCGTTTTGCTTGTTGGTGATAAACACCAGCAAGTTGCGCAGCCGCTTATTGGTGGTCATCCTTGCATTGGCCACGGCACACTGCAGCTGGGTAAACGCCTTCACATCGTCCATCGTCATTCGATCCGGCCCGGCAATATACCGGGAAGCCATGTCCATAACGATCACTACCGGCTCTTCCGTTTGCTGTAAGGCAGTGCCAATCAGCTCCGGCGCACTATTCGATTTCTGTGTCAGGAAATACTGCATCCGCTCCGAATAGTTTACACCGCACAAGGATGCAAATTTCCGCAGTTCATTGTGCTGGCTATCCAGGGTATCGCTGCTGTAAAAACCGCGGATTTCATCAAAATACACAATGGTTTCATATCCACGCCGCTGAAAAAAGTGGTGCAGGTAATCCTTCAGCGGAATCATGCCCAGCGGAAAATCGCCTTCATTGTATAAATAACAATCCGCAATATTTCCTTCCAGAATAATCCCAGACTTGATCCGATAAAAAACATCCAGTTCCTGATGCCATTTCATCATTTCTGACATAGTGCATACCTCCTTTTAGATGCAGTTGCCAATTTGCTCCGGATTATTTCTTAGAAATAGTCAAGAATGCCATTCTCTCATCAACAGGTTGTCCCGGAAATTGTCCCAATGCGATTTCATCGCCATTCTGTAGTTCGTAGGATGTTTCATAGCCTTTGGAAAGAAGCTGCCCGTTGAGTAATGTGGGATTCGTGCGAGAACGATGGGAAACATAGAGTTTGCCCTGCCTGCATGCCAGCAAAACATGTTCGCCACTGACAAAACTGTGTCGTCCACGAATATCCATCGACAAACATGCGGCAGAACCAACGATGAACTCATGTCCATCACGAATAACCAGTTCTTCCCGACCACCTTTCACCTTCACAATCCATTCTTCATCCTTTTTCATCTGAGGGATCACCATGGTGATGTCCCTGTGACATACGGCACACTGAACACTGGTAAAGGGATTGCAGTGTCCACAACCGGGACAGCGGCGAATGGGTACAGCGGCCGGAGTCGCTTTCTCTACCGGTGCAGGGGCAGGTTTCTCTACCGGTGCAGGTGCCGGCTTTTCTGCGGGCGCTTGTGCAGGTGCTTGTGCAGGTTCATCCTTTTGCATGGTGGGCACCACATCATACAGTTCGTACCCGCAGGCTGTATTCTCACAGATGGAGACCAGCGGGGGATTATGATGACCACAGGCAGGACACAGCTTATAGGCACGCAGTTCCTTACGTTTTTCCTGCACTGCAGGAGTTGGTGCAGCCTGCACTTCTTTCTTTTCTACAGGCTGATCACTGATATCCACAGGCGCCACGTTATTCAGTTCATAATCGCATCCGGCACACACGCCCGCCATGGGTGTATTTTGGTATCCACAGGATGGGCACACTTTTTTCCAGCTCATTTCTCTCAACCACCATTTTCGTCAATATATCTGGTCTGCAAAGCACGGGTAACGATATTATCGTATACAGACTGCATGGACTGTTCTTGCTCTTCATAGAAGGCAGATGTACCGATTATCTGTGCACATTCCGCAATAGCCGGCATCCAGCATTCTTCGTTGAGGGTAATCCCCTTTTCCATCAGCTTCCTGCGAATTTCCGGGAAACCCTTCCTGCAGAACTCTTCCATATCTGTAACCATTTCTTTGATTTCGCGGGGCTGAACTGTCCTGCTTTCGCTTTCGCCCTTGCCAAGTTCTATCACCGTCTGCCCATTTGGGTTACAGGTTACCCGGAGCACATTCTTTGTTCCTTCTACGGCATAAAGCATCTGATGGACAGGATCATCCGTTTCATCTGTTCGCTCTCCCATCATCCGATAACCCAATTCCTGCATGCATTCGCAAATAGACTTACGCACATATTCCTTTTCCCGCCGCTCGTCCAATACCTTTTCCAGTTCTTTGCATGCCTGTTCGATCACCACGGCAAAGCTGTCCTCATAATCCATGGGTTTTACCTGTGCCACAGCGCACAGCGCTTCATAACGCATTCTTACTTCACGGCGAAAACGGCGCACATTGGCGTCTTCCTGCAAATGATGCAATGTATCGCTCTGGAACTGGTGCAGTATCTGGTACAATTGATCAGGTTGGGCAGCATAATTCCGGCAATATCCATCAAACGCCTTCTGCGCTCCCTCAATCGCTTCGCTTTCTTCCGGAAATTCCGCGGAAAGCGCTGCCATCTTCTTTTGAATTGTTTTTTGTATTGCTTGTGCTTTTTTGCCAGTTTCTGTTTTCGCTTTCTCTTCTTGGCTTTTCCGCTCTTCCCGCATTTGCTTCAACGCGTTGACTGCAGCATCACGCTGACCTTTCAGGCGTGCGCTGTGCACTTCATCCCGCAATTCCATCATGTGCTGCACCTGGGAATGCAGATAACTCAATTCCTGATTACATGCTTCTTCCTTTTCCCTGCCAGTTCCGCATACAGAAGATGCACTGCCATACTTTGCTTCAAAAGCCGACACTTCTCTTACAAAACGGTCAAAAGCAGAAAGATCAAACTGTCTGCCCGAGATGCCATCCATAAAATGCACCAGGGTTTCTTTAGCCCGCTTGATATCTGCCTGTAAAGAGCTGAACTTTCGTTTTAACGCTTCTACCCGTTTTCTCTCTTTTTCCCGTTCAATGCGTTCCCGCTCCCGTCTTTCCTGTTCCTCACGCTCCCGACGCAGGCGTTCCTGGCGCCTTCTCTCCAATTCATAAGACGATACCTTAGGACCGCTCATTTACACCCCTCCAAAAGCTATTACTTCTTCTGTTATTGAAAAAACGGCATCTGCTTTCCAATGGTCTACAGATGCCGCCTTTCTTCATATCTTGCTTTTTGTACAAAACGACATCGAATTTCTCAATGAACCATGATCAGTTTCATCATCAATATCTGGCCAGTTTTCTCCGCACTCTTGACAGTTCTTCTCTCAGTTCGGTCTGCCGGGTATGCGTTGTCTGGTTCAGGTTCTGAATGGTCTGGCGAGTCTTTGAAAATTCTTTATCTACCACTGCATCTCCCGTTTGCTTCTGATCCAGTTTTTCCATCAGACTGTAAGCGCGTTTGTACATTTCTTCAATGCCGTTGTTTGTTTCAATTTCTCTTTCCAGCTGCTCTTCGCGGCTTTCCAGATCCTTCCTTGTTTTTTCGCGTTTGGCATCGCCAATTGCTCGAATCGCCCGATATATACCATATACAACACCACAAACAGCAGCAATCCCTGCAGCGATCATGATCAACGTATCTGTCAGGCTGAGCAGACCGCATTCATTATAGCAGTCTACACAACAGCCTTTGCCGCCGCTGTCACCACAACAGCTGCAAGTGCAGCACTCTGTTTTATCACAGCAGCCGAGCAGGCAATAAATTGGCCCGTGGATGCTGTACATGCGGATTTCTTTATCCTTTTTCCATGTTTTCTGATAGGTTTCAGTGGTAATGGGAACTACATCCGCATTCTGATACTGGTTCTGGCCCGCTTCGTATGCCCAGGTCAGTTCCTTTTTCTTTTTCTGCAGCAGCCTCGCTTCTTCTTCAGAAAAAGGCACCATATTGCTCAGCCTGTCAAATTCTTTCGTATAGGCTGCAGTCATTTCCTGTTTTGTAGACTGTTCACTTAAGGCCAACATCTCAAAAATCGTCATTTTTTATCCCCCACCACAATTCTTGCCGTTACAGCCACAATACCTTCATGAAGTACATTTTTGATCACATGCTGAAAACCGCCATACGGCAGATAATCACACAGCCGCTGCAATTCTTCCACATACCGGTCAATAGTATCCCGGAATTCTTTTCGCACTTCCGACAAAGTACGGTTTTCTTTTCCGGCACGGACAATCAGCGGATTATACTGTCCGTCCTTCTCGTCCTTCAAGGCATCATCATAAAAATCAATGCAGTATACCCACAAAGCAAGCTGCTCCACCACCCGGCACATGTGCTGATGTTCGTCTGTTTCGGGTGCGGTGCCCGGACAGGCCTTATACACCTGCACCAGCATATCTGCAAACACCTTGGCAATCCGGCACGGATCATCACATTGGGCCTTTTCCAATTTTTCAATGGCTTCCAGCGCTTCACGGATATACCTTTCCGTTTCGGGGTAGCGTTCTCCGGCTCGGGAATAACCCACTTCCAAACCCTTCAGTACGATTTTCTTCCGAACATCGCCGTCATTCACGTCATTACGGATTTTTTGATAGATCATCATCACGCTGACGCATGCCCAGTAGTCCAAAGGATCGCTGGCATCCTTATACTTCTTCAGGCATTTTCGTCTGCCAAGCGCCAGATACCTTTCATTTTGATCATATTCGGACAACATTGCCAGAAAAACCATGTCGAAAGACAGCATCAGTCTGGCTGTCTGAGAATAAGTGGCAATGCGACGGCACAACCCGCAATACACGCCCTTATATGCTTTCAAATCGCAAACCCGCAATTGATTTTCAAAAATTTTTATATAACCAAACAAGGGTTCCGCTCCTTATCTATTGTGAATGATCAGCCACGCCTGCAGCTGTGAGCACATTGGATAATCCGCTTCGCTTTTTCTGGAATCGTTCCTTTCGTAAAGCGCGTCAATAACCTTTTGCAGTCTGTGTCGGTCCTGTGCCGCACCGGTGATCTTTCTCTTCAGATCAACAGGATCCGAAAAAGACACATCTCCGCTTTCATATGTTTTCTGGCCGGACAATGCAAATGCTGCCACAAAGCTGCGGACACGCTCCGTCTGATAGCGAGCATTGCTCAGCAAAGGCACAGAAATGATATTCGCTTTTACGAGCGCTTCAAAACTATTTACCTTCAGCTGATCCTCATTTGAAGCCTTACTGGCACCCTGATCACATACACGCAGTGCACTCAGCACCTGTCCAGCAAACTTTTTCCGGAATGAATTGCTGCCATAAATCCTCTGCAGAACCAAGCCAACCATATACTGATTAACATATGCATTTTTATGCTTGATTGCCTGCGTCTTTTTCAGCATATCAGCCACACCGCCAAATTCTTCCCGGGAGGCATTGCTCATGAAAAAATCAACCAGTACATTATCCTTGACCAGCAGGCTGAAGGTATCCCTCTTCTGTTCAGCAGCACGACAAATCTGTTCGCCAAGATCGCGGAAATCTTCTTTTGTTTTATATGCATTCCCCTGCCAATAGAAGGCTGCATACTTTGGGTCAAGCACATTATTTTCGATCAGCTCTTTTTCAATGCCCTGAACAAGATAGCAATAGGTTAATTCTTCTTCCAGACTATTTTTGTTGTTGTTTCCACTAACCGTCTGCCACAGCTCACGAATGAAGCCTCTCAAATTCAATGCAAGAGAGCATTGATCTGTTTTGTATCGACCGCTTTGTGCGGCAACCGCCAGCTGAGGGCCCAGGTTATCATTCAAAAAGGCCGCCATGCCCCGGGTCCAATGGAGTCCGAGATACATGCTCATTTCCGCCAGCTGAACATTCTCTCTGTCGATTCTGATCACCAAATCCGGCTTGTCCTCCGACATGCCAACAGCATGGGTAGGCAGCTTTGGGTTTTTCCCCGCCAGCCAGTCTTTGATTTCAGAATATCCAAAGGGTCTATCTTCGTCCCCCTCCATCGGAGTAAAGAGCATACCCTGAAGAAGGCTATACAGCCTGTCTGAGATCTTGCCTTGCCCTTCCAGCAGCCCGGCGTTTTTCCGAGGATCGCGCAAAACAGCGCCTTGCAGAATGCCTTGCTGATAATCAACCGGCGTCTTGCGATACATCAAATAAAATACTGTGGCACCAAGAGCAAAATAATCCGTTTCTTTGCTGTAATTGCCGCTCATGGCTTGTATGTTCATATATCCGGGAGTGCCCGAAAATCTGGTGGCCACTGTTTTCATGTCATCAGAAATAACAGAAACACCAAAGTCGATCAGAACCAGTTTTCCCTGATCGTTAATCATAATGTTCTGTGGTTTGATGTCATTATGCCAGATACCCTTCTGGTGAATCTCACGCAATGCCTCGTTCATTTGCGGCAGGATATCTTTAACAATCTCGTTTTCAGAGAATGTTTTCTGCTGGCAACGGTCTGCCAGGCTGCCCCGGGAATAAAAAGGCATGATCTCATACCATCTGTTGTTATGCACGCCATATTCCAGAATCTTTGTAGCCCGGCTGCATTCCTTCAGCTTTTCGTACATACTGCGGAAACGCACTTCCAGCCGCTGTGTCACCGCGTCTGTGCGGAAAAGCTTCAGAATGGCTCTTTCTTCCTTCCAGCGGCAAGCATACAAATCAGCCTGTGCACCTTCCGTAGCTTCAGACATTTCTGCAATTACCTGGCAATAATCCCCTACCTGAAACAGAGTGGGATATGAACGCCAGTCACTATTTTTCAGGTCCACAAATATCTGCGACTTTTCCTGATTGTCATAAGTATTCACCACAGTTCCCTGGGCAGCGCTGCCGCCGCGATTGACAACAGTACCTGAAGAATTGCCTCCCCAGGAATTGACAATTGTTCCATTTCTTTGCTCCTGCACAGTATCGCTCCCTTTGTGTATTCCTTTTTTATCAAAAATGCATTTTTCTTTTAGACAATTATAGCATTGTTCTTTTGATTTGTAAACAAAAAAGCAAGGTCAAAACGGTAAAATCTGACAAAATTCATCGCACCAGAATAATCAGCAACGGAATGGAAATAAGAACAATTATCCCGGAAGAAATCATGTTTACCATATTGTTGTCCATCCATTTTTTTCCGAAAACATGATCCGTTTCCTGGCTGCAATGCTTTTTCTTCTCAGTTATTTTCCCACACTTGCAGCATTGATATTTTGCTTGCAAAATACTACCCATCCAGGTATCCAGCAGCGTCTGCGCAAACACCATCACGCCAATCAAGCAAGCAACAACAGCCTCTGCCTGCATAACAAAACCGCTGTACACACCCGTCAGCAAAGACCCCACCATTGCACATCCTGTGCCCAATACAGTCATCCCTCCGGACATCCCCTTTTCCACACTTTTTTTGTGAAAGAAATCATAGGGCAGTTGGGCGGAAAAGCGTCCGGCATCCGAAGAAAGCGAATCGATAAAGTTACCGCCAATGGCAATCACTGCCAACCATTGCAGCCACTTTTCTCCTGTCAGGCCAAAGTACAGCATGGCAATCAAGCCCAGAATGCCATTGATAAAAATCTGCAACAGTACACGCCCTTGATGCTGTTTTATTTCTTTTTCTCTACCGGCATACAGCTTACCCAGGATGAAAATGGTGAAGTATGTCAGCAGAAGAAAGAACAGGCTTTCTCTTCCGCCAAAATAACGAAATACAAAAACAATGGCCATGGAAAGCAGCGAACCCGGATAATCAATTGCCCCGGAAAGAAATACGACCTGAAAAACCAGCCACCCCCACAAAAATGCCTCTGTCAATGCAAAAGAGGCCATCTCCTGCACTGCCCATCCTGCCACCATCACCATACCGGTAACTGTAAAATTATCTTTACCACCTTCCGTCAGTTCAGCCACAGCCCCAAGCCCAGCCAGCAAAAACACATATTCCACCGGCAATTGCGGCCAATACAGCGCCCTGAATGAAAACAATGCAGTCATGCATGCCAACCCACATGCCACATACCCTGCCACGGATTTGTGTTCCCTGATTTTTCTGGAAGAAACACGGCTGCCGATCAAAGCGGCAAACCCGTCCCCAAAGGTAAGACAAAATATAGCCGCCCCGCCTGGCAGATAAAGTGACGGAAAAAACAACGAAAGTGTCATGACAACCAAAACGGCTGCAGCAAAGTACACGATACCCATATGATCGTTTTCTTCACGCTCCAGGCTTTTGTAAAAATGAAACTTATACGAAAGCCAGTTAAGCACCAGAAATACAAAGGGTACGATTACCTGATGCACTGTATTCTTCATAAACAGATCGATCAGCACCCACACCACAAACAATGCTATGTGCACTGTTTTCCGGGAAAACTCAACATCTGTCTTTTTTTTCAACAAAGGTCCTGCACAAAATATCAACATAAACACATAGGAAAAAATCAGAATATATCCCCATACCACCTGCATAAAATCTCCTCCACAAATCATTCTTCGCCTCGCAACAGGCGGCAAAGCTTATCAAGTCTTTCCTTTTCTTTCGGATCATCTGTCAGAAGTATCAACCTTTTACATATACTGATAACCGTTTGTGTATACATGTGCGCCTCCTGCTCGTTTCCCTGTTGTTCTGCCCGGATGCCGCAAAACATCAGATAATCAACATACAGATCCTGTACCTCAAAATCATCCGTTTTACCAAGAAGGGGCCACAACAAGGCATAACATCTGGCATACATATCGTCTGCCGATTCCATTTCCCCTCTTTCATACCATCCGTCCCCTGCAAAGCCATACTCTTTTGCCATGCTCAGCCTTTCTTCATCATCGATGTCATCGGGCCAAACATGCTCCGCAGCGTTGCATGCCTGGATTGTGCAGAAAAATGCATCATCTTCGCGGTTTTCAACGGTTCTGATCTCTGCCAATATTCTCCAGGCAACAAACATTTGTTGATATATCGATGTTGCAACACGCCCAGGGCAGCTCTCCTCCAGCGCCTCTGCCGCAATCTGAAGGTGGTCCATAGCCCATTCATCATCATAAAACATTTCCAGCAGCGAAGCATTCCCCAGCAATGCGGGATACAAGCATCTGACCTCCACCCCGCTGTGTTCATCGAACAGCTTCCTGGCCCATTTTTCATTTTCCTTTACACACTCTCGAAGATGGTCAATATCATCCAGTTTAATATATGATGCGCTCAGTAAAACACTGGTTTGTACCAATAAGTGCAGAAAAGATAAACTGTCTTCGTGATTCTTATCGTCGCTTCTCAATTTGTTCAAGATATATGCACTATGTGACAAATACTGTTCTGCCCGATGGGCATCATCTTCCAGCCACACTTTCCCTTTTCCGATAAACACCATTGCCAGCAGCTGCTGTTCTTCTGCCGTATTGTCTTCTTTCAGCAACAACTCCTTCTGTACCCATTCATGCATCTTATCGAGATGCTCATTTGCTTTTGTTCTGTTTCCACACGACAGCTCCAGTTCTGCCTGCTGATACATCATCTTTGCCACATCAATGGCCTTATAGTAATTTTCTGTTCCTTCCATCTCATCCATCGTCAACTCTTCACAACGGGCATAATGCTTTCGGGCTTTATCAAAATCCCCTTGTGCATGCGCCAGCCTGGCCAGACGCTCTTCTGTTAAATTTACAAGGCGCTTTGCTTCGGTACCGATCGTCGGGCGGAATATCTGTCCGGCATATTGGTGCGCTTTTTCAAATAATATGCCGGCCTTTTCCAAATCCCTTTGCATCAATGCAATATCGCCCAGATTGACATACAGATGGCAAAGCTCGCTGTTTTCATCCCATATCTTCTTTCCGCCTTTTTCCTCAATACGGCCAATGCATTCCAGAAACAGCTTCTCCGCTTCTTCCAACTGGCCCATTGCCTGTTTTGCCAGGGCAATACCATGAGTGAGCCGATATTGGCTGTCCAGACAGATTTCATTTTGCTTTCTGTCTTTCCTCAGCATCTCAGCCTTGGGCAACGCATTCAAATAGCATTCCAATGCCATCTGGGGACGCTCGTCCAACAAATGGATATCAGCCAGCTCCAGATTTGCGATACAGAATGCCCGCAAGAAAGCCAGCACCTGCCTTTTTTCATCTTGCAGCTGCTCCTGCATTTCATCAATGATATTCCTGAATTCTTCTATAGCCCTCTCATTGTTTCCGGCCAACCGTTCTATCCGGGCACAGGCAATACCGCCACTGATCAATGCCATATACACTTCGTGAGAGTCTGTGGCAGATTCCAGCCGTTGCACTTCATCCAACTGATATGCCCGCCATTCCCGGGCAGCACGGATTCCCGCAGTTCTTTTTTCCATCTGGATCAGCAGCGTATATACACGGCATCGCAACAGCACCACTTGCACAGAAATCGTTCTCTTCTGCATCCTCTCCGAAGCTTCCAGAGCCCTTTCACAAAACAATCTGGCATCTTCTTCATCATCATTTTCGTATGCGATCAAACCAAAGTAAAACAAGAAATTGGCAAGGTATGACCGTGCCTTCATGCTTTTTCCTTCTTCTACCAACTCCAGGCATAGATCATAGCCCTTCAAAAATGCCGCTTTTGCTTCATCATTCTTATTTCGCAGGTTTTCCATCAAACCAACATGATACCAAAGCAACATCTGCATTTCACGAAGTGTGTCGGCATCGGCGCCTTCGATCTTATCTACTGCTTTCATCAAGTTTCGTGCATTATCGAAATAATCTTCTGCTCTATCATATGAACCTTTGTCTGCATAAAGCATGGCCTGCCAGATATAATAGTTCACCATAAATGGCAGCACACCCTCATACATCACAATACGCCCTTCTTCATCGGTTATGCAATGGATGGCATATTCACCGTATTGCAGTGCATCTTCGTTGTCCGCCATTTCCTGTGAAAGCTCCGAAGCCTCCGCCATCATCCGGAACAACCGGAGCCTTTCTTCCACTTCCTTGTTTTCCAATTCAAACAATTCATCGCTGACAAGTCCCCAGGTTGCAAATGCATCCCGTGGCTTTCCGGATTCCTTGTAAATCTGTGCGCATTTTTCCACAGCATCATAATACCGGTTTCTGTCCGGCACATTCCGCAACACTTCTATCGCGCGTTCGCTCCAATAGAGCGCCTGTTCTGTATCGCTTACTACCCCCAGCCCTTCCATATACATATTGGCCATCTGTTCCACGGCTTCCGGAAGATCCATCCGGGCAGCCTCTTCAATCAACTGCACCGCATGCTCATGATCCACTTCCACTTCAATTCCATATAGATATGCAAGCCCCAGCAAAAAATTATATTCTGAATCATGCTCATCTTCCTGCATGACAATAGAACGCAGGCTTTCCCGCAGCATCAGCGTCATTTGCTCCTCATTGTTCACATCCACACAATCGGGAATCTCGGGGAAATTCGTCCGCAGTTCATCCCCGTTGGTTTTCTCCAGTTCAACGGGCAATACCGGTTTTCCCATTTCCTTTGCCTTGGGATACTCCACACGAATCACATAATTGTTTTTTTCCACAAGGTTTGGGGTCACTGCCAGGACAAACAAATCGCTGTTAATAAGCTCCTTTTCAATAGCACGGTCAAATTCAAACCCAGGCAACAGATATTCATCATACCAGATCGCAATATTCTGACAAAACGGATTTTTATGAATCAGCCTCATCAATTCCCGAGCCTTTTTTCTATCTTTTTTGCGATAGCTGAGAAAAATACGTGCAGCAAAAATGTTCCTGATGCGTTCTGCATCCTCATCCGTTGCCAGAATCCTGTCCAGATATTTGCCTAATTTTTCCTCAAAGGACACAGCCGCAATATCTTTTCTGTGCGGTGCATAATACTGCAATGCCCCAAAGCGTTCATTAAATAAATCGTCCAGCCCTTCTTCTTCCATCAAAGGTAAAATTGGAATATTCTTTCTTCTTGCATAGGCAATTTCTTGAAACAAATCATCATTGTTTTCCTGCAGAAGTGCCCCGGTCACAGGCACCACAAACAACTGCATCTGCGACAGCAATTCCTCCATCTGTTCTTCATCTGCAAATACTGCTGCAGGATGAGGCTTATACCATACAACGCAATTTCTGCGTCGAATAATATAGTTTTTTGTTTCTTCGAAATACTGTTCAAAATCGGAAGGATGGCATGTAAAATAAACCCTGGGCTTATGATGCGGCAGGGTATCTCCTCTTGTTTTATAGCGCAATTCTTTAATGCCGCCGACTGAACTCACACATTCCCCCTCCCCTCATTCTTCTGTTTCTTACAGTTAATCAAACACCCGGTATATCAAAATCATCAGAAACATAAAGACCACCATAACAAAATACCAAAGCACCGCATGCCATATGCTGGCACCGTTCTGAATCATCAGCGGTGCATTCATTAAGGCAGCTACAGCCCCTGCCACACAGAATGCATATGCCGCGCCTCCCAGCGTTTTTAGTAAATTGCCGACAATTCTGCCAGTTGTATACTCGGAATACTTTTTCCGTTTTCCAAGCATAATCCCTATCCCCGTCAGCATCAGGCCGATCGCTATTGCCCCATACAATACCGCTTGTTTTGTTTCACTGTCTGCCTTTTTGATCAGTGTCAGAATCAGCACACCGACAAAAACACCAATCGCAGACAAAAGAACAGGCGAACCAATGAAACCATTGCTGAGCACAGCATACTTCACATTGGTTCCTTTCTCCCATCTTTTACTGATTTCCTGTTTCGTGCAGATTTCCACACAAATCGTAACGCAGATGCCAATAATCCACGCTTGCAAAAATGACTCGCTGATCGATTTGAAGAATTGTCTGACCATATTGTCAAACTGTATTTCTTCGCTGATCAAGAAGCTCGACATAGCTGAAGCTGCACCCTCGAAAATTTCAAAAATGCCCAGTGTTTCCCAAAATAGATTGTGTATAAAATCAGCACCACCGGGGATGAAGGAAATGAAATACATCATCATCGGCAAAAAAATAAACAGCAAACCGATTTGTCCTATCGTTCCCATCCGTTTGTCAATAAAACGAGACATATCTCTCTGCAACCCCCTCATGAACACATATCAAAGAAATCATCTTTCGCAATTTTTTATATCCTTCATTTTCTTCTGAAATTTTATCATACATTTATTCCAATTTCAATCTGCTTATGGTAATATTTTCTAATCATTCTCTTTGATCGAAGCCATCGCTTCTGAAAGTTTACCGGCGTGTACATCTACAGAAATCAAACCTTCCCATACAAATGCTTTATTATCAGGAAGGTTTACTGAACTGTGTCTTCTGCCATCATTTTGTTCTGCAAGCAAATTGAGCAAAAATGCCTCTGCGATACTATGATCACAGAAGCATTTCTTTTATCATGTTTGCCCGCCAGTTCTTTTTCATATGTTCTGGCTGCAAGGATCGATGCCTCAAATGGCATGCAATGCAGTGCTGATGGTATCAAAAAAATAGCCGCTTCTGTTTATTCATCCTTTACAGCTGTGCTTGCAAAAGCAGCACATTCATTCTCATACAAGCGCACAGTTTCTTCAGCCAAAACATTTCATGTGCTCCACATATAAGCACTGATGAGCAGAAGGGGAGACCCCCCTTGGGCAAACATCAGCTCTTGCAATACACTTCTTCTGCATAGACACAGATGCTATTGATAGCGCCAACCCATGTCAGTTGGTTCAGCGCCTTCATTTCCTTCGTTATCCAGGCAACATGCGGAAAGACGTCTGGAAAAGCAGCCTTCTGTATCGCAGAAAGGGTTCAGGGGCAATGCCCCTGGTACGGGGGCCGCACAGGCCCCTGCCTCACCGTTCCCCAAGCAACATGCGGAAAGAAGAATGTATAAGAAGCCTTCTTCTTCGCAGGATGGGTCCAGGGGCAATGCCCCTGGTACGGGGGCCGCATAGGCCCCTGCTCCGTCATCAACCAATATCACACATGTTTCTCAATAGAGGTCACAGGA
>JAFWYZ010000295.1 GCA_017517465.1 Clostridia bacterium
CTTCACCGGACTGGTAGATGGTCTTTTCGGTGTCGGAAGCGATGGGGGAATTGGTGGCGGCATCCACATAGTGCACCTTCACATTGGCGGGCTGGGGAGCCTGGTTGTTGTAATAGAAGGTAACTTCCGCAGGGGAAGCGCCGTTGTAATCCAGGGTAATGGTGTAGGAAGCTTCGCCGGTCAGCTCATAATTGGGCTGGAGATCCCAGGCTTCGGGGGTGACCACTTCACCGGACTGGTAGATGGTCTTTTCGGTGTCGGAAGCCACAGCTTCATAAGTAGTGGCATCCACATAGTGCACCTTCACATTGGCGGGCTGGGGAGCCTGCTTGTTGTAATAGAAGGTGACTTCGGCAGGGGAAGCGCCGTTGTAATCCAGGGTGATGGTGTAGGAAGCTTCGCCGGTCAGCTCATAATTGGGCTGGAGATCCCAGGCTTCAGGAGTGACCACTTCACCGGACTGGTAGATGGTCTTTTCGGTGTCGGAAGCGATGGGCGCATAGGTGGCAGCATCCACGTAGTGCACCTTCACATTGGCGGGCATGATCACGGGAGTACTGGGGTCCTGAGGCAGGGGAGCCATGGTGGAGACATACAGGCGCAGCACAATGCCCGGATTCCCATCCTGGGTGAATCCGGTGATTTCAATGGGCTGGGCAGAGGACAGGTTATCCCCGGCTTCGGGCACGTTTTCCAGCAGGGTGCCGTTGGGCAGGCTGAAGGAAGTGTGGATGCCGGTCATGTCCTGGATGTACAGGGCAGCGCGCCAGGGCTGCACCCCATAGGGCAGCTGCAGCCAGTAGCCCATTTCATACCCCTGATAGGGGATGGGGGTGGCATAGGCGGTCTGGGTTTCACCCCAGTCATCCATCCACTGGACAGACACCTGATAGGCATTCATATCCTGAGCATGGCCGGGCATGGCAAAAAGGCCCGTCAGCAGTGCCAGCAGGAGCAGGAAAACGGTTGCTTTTTTATGTGTACAGGTCATGGCTTTGGCCTCCTTTATGAACCATGAATAAATGGTAAAGGTTTGTTTCAATTTTATTACATTATGGCTACAATGTCAATCTGTTCACCTTCTGTTTCATTATAATTTACATGTATTGCGGCCTTGCCCGGCAGGAATTTACAGGCGGATGTGGAATAATACACATCTGTGAACAAAACCGGGAGGCGAAAATCAATGACGGATGATGCTTTGAGAGAAGTATTTTTGAGCGGCGAAGAAAAATTCCACGGCGCCATTATCAATGTGGAGCATTGGCAGGTGTCCCTTCCCAACGGTAAAACGGCCTTGCGGGAAGTGGTGCGTCACAACGGCGCGGCGGCCATTGTGCCGGTGGATGATGAAGGGTATGTGACCCTGGTTCGCCAGCACCGCGTGGTGGCCGGCCGGTTTACCTGGGAAATTCCCGCCGGCAAGCTGGATACGCCGGATGAAGACCCCTTCTCCTGTGCCCAGCGTGAACTGGAAGAGGAAACGGGGCTGAATGCAGAGAACTGGCGGCTGCTTTCCCGGATCGATACCACCCCGGGCTTTTGCACCGAAAAGATTGCCCTGTATCTGGCCACCGGCCTGTCCCAGCACAATACCCATCCTGATGAGGATGAATTTCTGCACATCACCCGTATTCCGCTTGCAGAAGCGGTGGCGCTGTGCCTGAAAGGGGAACTGAGGGACAGCAAGACGGTGATCGGCCTTCTGATGGCCGGGCAGATCCTGGGGGTGTCCGCAGCGCCCTATCTGACGGAGGGAACAACCATACAACGTGTTCCGGCGGCAAGTTTATCCCATCCGGCGGAATAAAATTTTCATTCCGGGGAGGCTGTGCGCATGAAAGACAAGGTAAAAGAAAAACACCCGGTATACCGCTGGATCATGGCCGGGTTCTGGTTTTTGCTGGCGATAGGCATTCTGATGCTGCTTTACGGCCTGGCCGTAGGGGACGGCTGGGTGCTGTCAGCCCCTTCCAGGATGGTATGAGGGGAATAAAATGAGCTGGTACACCAATTTGTTTTGCAGTCTGCCCTGCCTGGAAACGGACAGGCTGCTGCTCAGACCGCTGAAAATGAGCGATGCCAAAGATATGTATGCCTATGCCAAGGACCCGGAGGTCAGCCGGTATGTGCTGTGGGAGCCGCATAAAAGCATATGGGATACCCGCAGGTTTTTGTATTTTTCCATCGGCCAGTACAGAAAGGGCTTTCCGGGCTCCTATGCCATGGAACTGAAGGACAGCGGGCGCATGATCGGCACCATCGGTTTTATGTGGGTGAACGGCGAATTCAAAAGCGCCGAGGTGGGCTACAGCATGAGCCGGGACTATTGGAACCGGGGGCTGATGACGGAAGCGCTGCAAGAGATACTGCGCTTTGGCTTTGAGGAGATGAAGCTCAACCGCATCGAAGCCCAGCATGATACCCAGAACCCTGCTTCCGGAAAGGTGATGGCCCATTGCGGCATGCGGTTTGAAGGGGTTTTGCGTCAGCGGGTGATGAACAAAGGCCAATACCGGGATGCAGCCGTGTATGCAATACTGAAAAACGAATGGCAATACAATGTACAAATATAAAAGGAGAGAAAAAGATGTTCAGTTACAAAACCAAAGGAACCTGCTCAGTGCAGATCGACCTGGAAATTGAAAACGGTGTGATCACCCACTGCGAATTTCATCGGGGCTGCCGGGGCAACACCCAGGGCCTGGCCAAGATGGTGATCGGCCGTCAGGCGGAAGATGTGAAAAACATTCTGCGGGGCGTGGAATGCCGCGGCAACACCTCCTGCCCGGATCAGCTTTCCCGTGCCATTGAAGCCTATCAGGCTCAGCAGGCATAATTTTTGTCAAGAAAGGATCAATGAAAATGACCACGAAGAAACAGCAGGAACGGAAAAAGATGATGATCCGTGTTGTGTGCATTGCCCTGTGTGTGATCATGGTGCTGAGCACTGTGGCGGCGGTTTTCCTGGTATAAAGCAGGAAAAATGGGCTTTACAGAAGCAAAATTTCCATGTATAATAAAAAAACATTATGCAATTGAAAGGCGGTTATCCCCATGTTTGAATTCCTGTTTGGTATTACCAATGCCGTTGCTGAAGCTACCGGCGCTGATACTGCTGCTGTTGTTGATGCTGCTGCCGCTACCGGCGAAGTGATGGAAGAAGTGCCCGTCAATCCCGTGGCTGCCATGCTGACCTCTTTCCTGCCCCTGATCCTCATGGGTGTGGTATTTTACTTCTTCCTCATCCGTCCCCAGCGCAAGAAGGACAAGAAGGTCAAGGAAATGCTGGCTGCCCTCAAGCCCGGTGACCGCGTCACCACCATCGGCGGCATTTACGGCACCATCATGTCCATCAAGGACGAAACCATCACCCTGGCCATCGGCTCTCAGCGCACCGAAATGGTGGTGACCCGTTGGGCCATCCGTCAGGTGGAAGAAGTGTCCGTGGAAAACGACGGCGAAATTCTGGCCTGATTTTCGAGTATACTGCATATCATCCCTGTAGGGGAGTAGCCGGCGGCGCACAAGCGCCGTGACGTTATCGACATGCTGACGGTTTATCCGTCCGGTAACGTCTGAAACGGCAAGACCTGCAAGACAGACATGTTTTTCGTCTGTTTTGCAGGTTTTTCTTATGAAAGGGAGGGAAATACATGAGGTTGACGGATATTTTGCTGCTGGCTGTGGGGCTGAGCATGGACGCCTTTGCGGTGGCCGTGTGCAAGGGCCTGGCGCTGAAGAAAATCGATTTGAGAAACGCAGGCACGGTGAGCCTTTGGTTTGGCGGTTTTCAGGCATTGATGCCCCTGATCGGCTATTTTATTGCGGCTTTGTTTGCCGACAGCATCAAGGCGGTGGACCACTGGGTGGCCTTTGTGCTGCTGGCGCTGATTGGCGGCAATATGCTGCGGGAAGCCTTTGGCGGCGAAGAGGAAACGGAAGAATGCGGCTGTGCGCTGTCGGTGAAGGCCATGCTGCCCATGGCCGTTGCCACATCCATCGATGCCATGGCGGTGGGGGTCACTTTTGCCTTTACCGGCACCTATGTGAATATCTGGGTCAGCGTTGTGATCATCGGCATCACCACCTGCCTGCTTTCCATGGCTGGGGTGAAGGTGGGCAGCGTGTTCGGCGCCAAGTATGAAAAAAAGGCGGAAATCCTGGGCGGTGTGATCCTCATTTTGCTGGGGCTGAAGATCCTGCTGGAGCATCTGGGGGTACTGTAAAGAAAATTTCCGTTGACTTTTTTGCGTTTTCATCGTATGATGTTGGGCAGATGCAAAGAAGGAGAGAGTACCGCCATTCCTTCGTCCGAAAGAGAGCTGCGTCAGGTGAAAGGCAGCGTCGGAGGGGGCGGGAACATGGCTCCGGAGCATGGGAGGGCAAGCACGTTCAGCTTTCTCCGGCCGCACCGATATCTGCGATGAATGAAGGCGTTTCTTTTTGAAACGCGAATCAGGGTGGTACCGCGTTTATTCAACGCCCCTGTGCTGAAAAGCGCAGCGGCGTTTTTCATTTAAGAATGAAGAATTCAAAATTCAGAATGAACGGTCATGACAGACGGTTGATGATCCATAACATTGCAAAATTCTTCATTCTTCATTCTTCATTCTGAATTACCCAAAGGAGGAATCTTTCCATGTGTGACAACTGCAAAAAGCCCTATTACATCACAACCCCCATTTACTATCCCTCCGGCAACATGCACATCGGCCATACCTATACCACCGTGGCTGCCGATGCCATGACCCGCTTCAAGAAAATGACGGGCTATGATGCCTATTTCCTCACCGGTACCGACGAACACGGCCAGAAGATCGAACAGAAGGCTGCCGAAGCCGGTGTGACCCCCAAGGAATATGTGGACAAGATCGTGGCCAACACCAAGGAACTGTGGAAGCTGATGAACATCGAATATGACGATTTCATCCGCACCACCGACGAACGTCACGAAAAGATCGTGCAGAAGATCTTCCGCCAGTTCTATGAACAGGGGGATATTTACAAGGCTTCCTATGAAGGCCAGTACTGCACCCCCTGCGAATCCTTCTGGACTGCCAGCCAGCTGGTGGAAAAGGATGGGGTGAAGGTGTGCCCCGACTGCGGACGTCCCACCGAACTTGTGACCGAAGAAAGCTATTTCTTCCGCATGAGCAAGTATCAGGACTGGCTGATCGAATACATTGAAAGCCATCCCGATTTCATCCAGCCCGCCAGCCGCGCCAATGAAATGATCAACAATTTCCTCAAGCCCGGCCTGCAGGACCTGTGCGTTTCCCGTACCAGCTTCAAGTGGGGCGTGCCGGTGGACTTTGACCCCAAGCATGTGGTGTATGTGTGGATCGATGCGCTGTCCAACTACATCACCGCCATGGGCTACGGCACCGAAAACGATCAGCTGATGAAAAAATTCTGGCCTGCCAATGTGCATCTGGTAGGGAAGGAAATCGTGCGTTTCCACACCATCTACTGGCCCATCATGCTCCATGCCCTGGGGCTTCCTTTGCCCAAGCAGGTGTTTGCCCACGGCTGGCTGCTCTTTGGCAATGACAAGATGAGCAAATCCAAGGGCAATGTGCAGTATGCCCAGCCCATCGTAGCCCGCTATGGCTGCGATGCCCTGCGGTATTACCTGCTGCGTGAAATGCCCTTTGGCGCCGACGGCAACTACACCAACGAAGCCTTCCTCACCCGCATGAATGCTGACCTGGCCAACGACCTGGGCAACCTGGTTTCCCGTACCGTGGCCATGATCGAAAAGTATTTTGACGGCGTGATCCCTGCCTGGACGGATGCGGTGGATGAAACCGTGGACAAGCCCCTGCACGAGCACTGCGCTGCCCTGCCCCGCCTTGTGGAAGAACAGATGGACAAGCTGCAGTACAGCCAGGCCCTTTCTGAAATCTGGAAGGTGATCGGCGAATGCAACAAGTACATTGACCTCACTCAGCCCTGGGTGCTGGGCAAGGATCCCGAAAAGAAGGATCGTCTGGCCAATGTGCTGCATACCCTGGCGGAATGCGTGCGCTATGTGGCAGTGCTGGTGTATCCCTTCATGCCCACCACCCCCGAACGCATTTTTGCTCAGCTGGGTGTGGAAGATGATGGGCTGAAGACCTGGGAATCCCTCAGCGAATACGGTAAGCTGCCTGAAGGTACCAAGGTGCAAAAGGGTGAAGCGCTGTTCCCCCGCATTGATATCAAGAAGGAACTGGAGGAACTGAACCCCCAGCCCAAGGAAGAAAAGAAGCCTGAAAAGAAGGAACCCAAGGCCGAAAAGAAGCAGGAAAAGAAGGAAAAGAAAGTGGAAATTCCCGAAGGCTGCATCGCATTCGGCGATTTTGAAAAGATCCAGCTGCGGGTGGCCAAGGTATGCGCCTGCGAACGGGTGGAAAAGAGCGAAAAGCTGCTGAAATTCGACCTGGACCTGGGCACCGAACACCGCACCGTGCTTTCCGGCATTGCCAAGTGGCACAATCCGGAAGATTTGATCGGCAAGAACCTGGTGCTGCTGGCCAATCTGGCCCCCCGGAAAATCATGGGCATTGAAAGCCAGGGCATGCTGCTCTCTGCCGTGAAGGTGAACGAAGACGGCAGCGAAACCCTGCGGCTGCTGACCGCCGATCCCATGATGCCTGCCGGCGCTGAAATCGGCTGATTCTGATAAAACAAAAAGACGGCAGAAATTTCTGCCGTCTTTTCTTACAGGAGAAAAAAACGATGGAACAGGCCATGGATGTCTTTGGCGGAAGGCCGCTGACGGAAAAAGAATACGTAATGGCAGTACAGACGGAGAAAAAGCGCTGCAGGTGTTTTTTGCTTTGGCTGCTGACGATAACGGTGCTTTTGTCTGCCGGTGTCATCTGGCTGACGCAGGATGCTTGCGAAAGCAATTTTCAGAAAGCGCATCTGAAAGCGCTGGGGTTCAATCCGGCGCATGAGGAGGCCAATTACAATGCCTACTGCATGATTCTTTACCACAATCAGCTGCATGGCACCGATTATGACGCTTTCTTTTTTGACGACGGCGTTCCGCCCGAAATAGACCGGGAGCTGGAAATGGACATGCTGGAAGCCTATTATGTGGGCTATCTGCATGCACCCCGGGATGAACGGCCGATTGAATTTGTGCCGGAATACACGTTTGAACAGTTCAAAGAAGAATTGATCCGGATTGCACAGGAAAAAAAGGAAAAACTGCTTGCAGAAGGGGATTTTTACCGGCTGCCTCTTTTGTGCGCTGCTGTATGCGCGGTGGCGATGGGTGGTTTGCTGGTGTCGCTCCTGTTTGCTACAGGGGAAGGGAAAATGAAGGCCCTTCGGCTTTCCTGCCGGGAAGGAGTTGCGGATGTGCCTTTCCGTACAGGGCGCAGAAACAGCCCCTGGGTGAAGCGGGTGCAGGTACTGGCAACGGACAAAAAAGGGCCGGAATTTCACAGTGCTGTGAAGATGAAACGCTGGCGCACGCCCTGCCGTGAATGGAAAAAGATGCTTTCAAAGCAGGAAATATCGGTGCTGCTGGTGATGGCGGATGAGAAGCTGCATTTTTATCTTCTTCCCATGAAGGAACGGTAAAGCGATACGGCCGCAGGGGCATTGTTGAAAAAACAGGCTGATTGTGGTATGGTTACAAAGACGAATGAAAGCAGTACGAAAGGAATTGCGTTTTTCGGCTGTGACAGCCGGGCATCGCTGCAGTGCAGACAATGCCGGCGGAAGGAAAGGAAACAGACATGACATACGATTATCTCATTGTAGGTGCAGGGCTTTACGGTGCTGTTTTTGCACATGAACTGACGAAAAAGGGCAAGAGATGCCTTGTGATCGACCGTCGTGACCATATTGCCGGTAATATTTATACAGAAAATGTTTCCGGCATCAATGTACATAAGTACGGCGCCCATATTTTCCACACCAGCGATGAAGAAGTGTGGCAGTATGTGAATCAGTTTGCAACCTTCAACAATTACATCAACAGCCCTGTGGCGGTGTACAAGGATGAACTGTATAACCTGCCCTTCAATATGAATACTTTCTCCAAGATGTGGGGCATCCGTACCCCTGCCGAAGCCAAGGCGAAGATTGCCCAGCAGGTGGCGGAACTGGGCATCACCGATCCTCAGAACCTGGAAGAACAGGCCCTTTCCCTGGTGGGCACCGATGTGTATACCAAGCTGGTGAAAGGCTACACCGAAAAGCAATGGGGCCGGGATTGCAAGGAACTGCCTGCTTTCATCATCAAGCGCCTGCCCTGCCGTTTCATCTATGACAACAACTACTTCAACGACCGCTACCAGGGCATTCCCATGGGCGGCTATACCGCCATGGTGGAAAAAATGCTGGAGGGTGTGGAAGTGCGCCTGAAGGTGGATTTCTTTGATCTGATCAGGCAGCAGCCGGATATTGCGGAAAAGATCGTCTACACCGGCTGCATCGACGAATACTTCGGCTATCAGCTGGGTGCCCTGCAGTATCGCTCTGTCCGCTTCGAAACGGAAGAGCTGAACGAAGAAAACTATCAGGGCAATGCGGTGGTGAACTACACCGAACGGGAAGTGCCCTTCACCCGCATCATCGAGCACAAGCACTTTGAATTCGGCAAGCAGCCCACCACCATCATCAGCCGGGAATATTCCGCCGAATGGAAGCCGGGCATGGAACCCTACTATCCCGTGAACAACGAAGAAAACGCTGCGCTCTATGCTCAGTACAAGGCATTGGCGGACGAGCAGGGCAATGTGATCTTCGGCGGGCGGCTGGGCCAGTATCGCTATTACGATATGGACAAGGTGATCCGCGCTGCGTTGGATGACCTGAAAACACTGTGAAAAAGCAAACAAAAAAACACCCTCTGATCAGGAAATATGATGTAAAGGAAGGGTTTATCCTTCACATTCCATCATGACTTGTGATAGAATGATGGCGATAAACGAAAATTACGCAGTGGGGGAAAGCGTTTGAATTACATAGAGTACGGAAAAAAGAATAGTAACGTAATTATCCTCTTACATGGAGGAGGTTTGTCTTGGTGGAATTATAGAGAAGTAGCTGAAAAGCTTCAATCTGATTATCATATAATCCTTCCGATACTGGATGGTCATGCAGAAAGCGACAGGGATTTTACGACAATAGAA
>JAFWYZ010000296.1 GCA_017517465.1 Clostridia bacterium
AAAGGGCCAGGGCTGCCCACAGGGGAAAACGGTGCTTTGGGGGGTGCGGCGTCCTGCTCCCGCTTTGGCAGGGAAAGCGGAACCGCAACCGGTTTTGCCGGTACGCTTTCCCGGCTCTTTTCCCGGATGAAGGGACTGAACAAAAGGTGCACCTGCTTTTCCAACGGGTGGACGTGATAGACGTTCCGCCTGTCCAGCAGTGCCATGCGTTCTGCCCGCATGGCAGCGGCATTTTCCGGCAAGCCGCACAGGGCACCGATGTCCCATTTGCCCCGGATATGCAGGGCATGCAGCACACAAGCCGGGGCCAGCAGCCGGATGGCAAACATATCCGCATCCTGATCGGCATCCATGAGCGGTTCCGCCAGCACATCACCTGCGTTTTCCTTTCCTTCAAAGGTATAAATGGCGGTGTCCAGCCGGACGGTTTTGTGCTGCAGGATCAGATGCCCCAGTTCATGGGCCAGGGCAAAGCGCCAGCGTGAGTAAGAAAGGCCGGGCTGCATGAAAATGTGCCACACACCGCTGATGCGCAGGCTGGCTGCAGCGGCATGCCTGGGCAGCAGGGCATACAGATTCGGGGTCTGAGCGGCATCAGGCCACGGCTCCGGGGTGATGCCAAGGCCTTTGGCGATCTGCTCCACATCCACGGGCAGGCGGCTGATCTCAAAGCGCAGCAGGGTGCGCCATGCTGCGTCCCGGGCATCCTGATAGCGTTTGTACAGCATGGCTCAGCGCTCCCTTTGCAGAGCGGACTGGAAATGCTCCAGCGCACCGGGAAAACGCTGCTCCAGATCCCGCAGGGTGTCTTTCATTTCCTGACGCTTGGTTTTTCCGTCCACAGGGCAGGGGTTTTTGGTCACCGGCCAATCCATGCGCCGGGCCAGCGCGGCAATGCTGCCTTCCTTCATATCGATCAGGGGACGGATGACCGCCACATTTCCCTTTTCCATCTGCCGGATGGGGGAAAGGGCATAGAAGCGGCCCTCGAAAACAGTGCTCATGAGGTAGGTTTCCATCACGTCTTCCCGGTGATGGCCCAGGGCCAGCTTGTTGCAGCCCATGGCCTCCGCCTGTCTGAGCAGAATGCCCCGGCGCAGCCTGGCACACAGGGAACAGGGGCTTTTTTCTTTTTCCAGCAGGGGCAGGAAATCCTCCTCCACCACAGTGAAGGGGATGCGCAGCGATTCCATAAAGGCACTGAGCGGAGCGGTATCAAAGGGCTCGCCGATTTTCAGGCATACTGCTTCCAGCGAAAAAGGAGCAGGGCAAAACCGCCGGTAAGCAGACAGAAGGGCGCACAGGGCCAGGGAATCCTTGCCCCCGGATACACCGATCATGATCTTGTCTCCCGGCTGGATCAGGCCGTATGCCTGATCCGCTTTGCGGAGCTCACCCAGCAGCCTTTGCATGAAAAGCCTCCCTTTATTTTTCTTCCATGCCCGCCAGTTGCAGTTCGTACAGTTTCTTGTAGATGCCGTTCATTTCCAGCAGCTCCTGATGGGTGCCGCTTTCCCGGATCTTGCCCTTGTGCAGCACGATGATCTTGTCGGCATGCTGGATGGTGGACAGGCGGTGGGCCACCATGATGGTGGTGCGGCCTTCCATCAGCTTTTGCAGTGCATCCTGGATCCACTGTTCCGTTTCGGTGTCGATATTGGCAGTGGCTTCATCCAGAATGAGAATGGCGGGGTCATAGGCCAGGGTACGGGCAAAGGACAACAGCTGCCGCTGCCCGGCGGAGAAGGTGCTGCCCCGTTCGGATACGTGTTCATCGTATCCCTTGGGCAGCTTATCAATGAAGCGGTTGGCATTGACGTGGATGGCGGCTTCCCTGACCTGCTGATCGGTGATCTCTTCATTGCGCAGGCGGATGTTGGAAGCAATATCGCCGGTGAAAATGAACACATCCTGCTGTACCTGTCCGATGGCATGGCGGATCTGCTCCCGGGACAGATGGCGGATGTCCACACCGTCCATCAGAATGGAGCCCCTTTGCACGTCGTAATACCGGCCGATCAGATTCAGGATGGAGGATTTGCCGGCACCGGTGGCCCCTACAAAGGCCACCTTCTGGCCGGGTTGGATGGTGAAAGACACATCCCGCAGCACAAAATCCTCATCGTTATAGGCGAACCACACATGGTCAAAAGTGATTTCCCCCTGCACCTTGGGCAGCACGGTGGGGTTTTCTTCGTCGTTGACGGTGGGCTTGGTATCCAGCAGGGTGAAGATCTTTTCGGCAGAGGCAATGGCAGATTGCAGGGTGGTCAATTGTTCTGCCAGGTCCTGCACGGGCTCAAAGAAGGAATTGATATACTGTATAAATTCGTACAGCATGCCGATGGTGATGGCACCGGTGAGCACACCGCGGCTGCCTTCCCCCAGCACAATGGAAAGGGCAATGATACTGGTGATGTAAATGCAGGGGCGGAAGATGGCATTGATCAAAAGTTCCCTGAACCCTGCCTTGTACAGATCGCCGGACTGATCCTCAAATGCCTTGTATTTCCGCTTTTCCTGGTTGAAGATCTGGATCAGCTTCATGCCGGACAGATGCTCGCTGAGGAAGGTGTTGAGGGCGGTGACCTTGGTTTTGACGATGCTGTAGGCCCGCCGGGCAATCTTGCGGAAGACGATGGTGAGGGTGATGACGATGGGGATCATGATGAAGCCAAACAGCGCAATGCGCACATTCAGCATCAGCATCACCGCCGCAAGGCCGATGATCTTGATGGAATTACGGAAAAGGTTCACCAGAATGTTGGAATACAGGTCGTTGATGGATTCCACGTCGTTGGTGACCCGGGTGACGATTTTTCCCACAGGGGTGGTGTCGAAAAAGCGCATGGACAGGGTCTGCACATGCTCGAACACCTGGTTGCGGATGGTGTAGATGATCTCCTGGCCGGTTTTCTGCAATGTGATATACACCTTGCGGTTGCACAGGAACAAAAGCACCAGCACGCCGATATACAGCCCGGCGCTGATGAGCACACCCGTGAACCGCTCCCGCACCTGTTCCCCGGGGGCAAAATCGCCGGTGATATAGCGGTCAATGGCATTGCCGATGAGCTGGGGCTTCAAAAGCTCCAGCACCGTGATGCAGATCACCAGTGCAAAGCACAGGAAAATGGCCTTCTTGTGGGGCTTCATGTAGCCGATCATGCGCAGCAGCGCATTGCCCTCATAATGCACGTCATTATTTTCGTCGGGCTTGCGTTTGAACAGGCTCACTGTGCATCACCGCCTTCCTTTTCCAGCTGCTTCTCCAGCTGCTGCTTGCGGTAAACACCGGCATACAGGCCATTGAGGGCCAGCAGCTCTTCATGGCTGCCCAGCTCGGCCCCGCGGCCGTCTTCCAGCACCAGAATCTGATCCGCCTGCTGCAGGGTGGAAATGCGGTGGGCAATGAGAATGGTGGTCTTGCCCCGGCGGTTTTCCTTCAGGTTCTGCAGGATCTTTTCTTCGGTGTCCGTATCCACGGCGGAAAGGGCGTCATCCAGAATCAGGATGGGGGCATCCTTCAAAAGGGCACGGGCGATGGAGGAGCGCTGCTTCTGGCCACCGGAAATGGTGGCGCCGCGTTCGCCCACCACGGTCTGGTAGCCGTCCGGGAAATCCATGATGTTATCATGAATGCAGGCATCTTTGGCGGCTTGCTGAATCTGCTCAAAGGGCAGGTTTTCCACACCGAAGGCAATATTGTTTTCAATGGTATCGGAAAAGAGGAAATTATCCTGGGGCACATAGGCGATGTTTTGCCGCAGCACCTTCAGGGGAATTTCCCGGATGGGCATGCCATCCAGCAGGATGCTGCCCTCTTTACAGTCGTACAGCCGGAGCAGCAGGTTGGCCAGGGTGGTTTTGCCGCTGCCGGTGCGGCCCATGATGGCCAGGGTGGAGCCGGCGGGCACATGAACGGAAATGTTTTTCAGCACCTGGGTCTTATCGGCATCGGGGTAGGCGAAGGTGAGGTTTTTCAGTTCCACTTCGCCCTGCAGTTTTTCCACATCCTGCAGCTTTTCGCTGTCTACGATCTCTGGCTTTTCACAGAAAATGCGGAAAATGCGCCGTGCAGAGGCCATGCCCTGGGAAATGGAGGTGATGCATTCACCCACCGCCATCATGGGCCATACCAGCATGCCGATATAGCTGTTGAAGGCAATGAACTGGCCCACGTTGATGGTGCCGTCAATGGCCAGGTAACCGCCCATCAGCAGCGTGATGAGCAGGCTGGCACCGATGATCAGGTCCAGCACCGGCATGAACAGCGCCCGCAGCCGCACCACGGCCATGTTTTTGTCTTTGTTTTTCAGGTTGGTTTTGGCGAAGGCATACAGTTCTTTTCTTTCCTGCACAAAGGCCTTGATCACCCGGATGCCGCTGACCGTTTCCTGCACCTGGTCGGTCAGGTCGGAAAAGGCTTCCTGCTTGGCCAGGAAACGCTTGTGCATGGCCTTGCCGTAAAAATAATCCCCGAAAATGATCAGGATCAGGGGAATGACGGCGATCAGCGTCAGCCTTGCATTGACGTAGGTGATCATTTTGTACAGGACCAGCACCAGCATCACGGAGGCATCGAAGGTGGTGATCACCGTCATGCCCACCAGCATCCTTACGCTCATCAGGTCGTTGGTGAAATGGGCCATCAGATCGCCGGTTTTGTGGTTGTTGTAATAGCGCATGGACAGCCCTTCCAGATGGCGGAACATGTCGTTGCGCATGTCCCGCTCAATGGAGCGTGCTGCACCGAACAGGAAAAAACGCCATCCGAAACGGCCCAGCGCAATCAGCCCGCCCATCATCAGGATCTTCCATACCAGACTCATCACACCCTGCATATCCAGGGTGCCCTGATCCAGGCCGTTGGTGATGTTGCCGGTGAACTGGGGAATATAGGTGTTTACCAGGTCCACTGCAAACAAGGCCGCAATGCCCAATAAATACTGCAGCCAGTACCTTTTCACATATTTTCCGATAAACTTGATTTCCTGCATTTTTTCCTCCGTGGAAAAAGGTTGATATCTGAAATATTATACCATGCTTTCCATTAAAAAGGAAGGAAAAAAGCATTGTATTCAATGGTACTGCGCAGGGAACCTAAGGGGCTTCGCCCCTGCACCCCACCAGGGCAGTGCCCTGGACCCAATTCCGGATGCAACAAACTGTATCGTTCATACAGTTTCCCGGTGTTGCGTGGGGAGACCATGGAGGGGCTTTGCCCCCTCCAACCCCACAAGGGGCATCGCCCCTTGACCCAGTACCGAATTTGCAATCCTCATTCTGCAGGCAATGTGCCGGTGCTGCAAAGAAACACGCATACATGCTTTCCCAGAGGAAGATTGTGTTTTGCGAATTGGCTGGCCGCACTGCGGGCCACGGGCTGGGCGGTGTGAAACACCGCCGGCCGGATGCTTTTGCATCCGGGGAAAACAATAGAAAAAGGCCGGAGGAGAAAGCGAGCTTTCTCTCCCGGCTTTTTCTTTGTTTTCATTGCGCCCGTGGGCCTTCC
>JAFWYZ010000027.1 GCA_017517465.1 Clostridia bacterium
AAAATTGAAATTTTTCTATTTTTGTGCTTGACATTCCCCTTGAACTGTGCTAATATCATTCTTGCGCAAAGCGCATGGTCGCATGGCTCAGTTGGTAGAGCACATCGTTCACATCGATGGGGTCACAGGTTCGAGTCCTGTTGCGACCACCAGTAAGAAAGAAGTTTG
The DNA here is from genome assembly GCA_017517465.1 of Clostridia bacterium. Lineage (GTDB taxonomy): Bacteria > Bacillota > Clostridia > Christensenellales > Aristaeellaceae > RUG563. Next base: position 169 of record JAFWYZ010000027.1, read on the forward strand.
AAGGATCAGGCTTCTTTCTTTTTGCTTTTTTCCAAGAAACAGGCGAAAAGAAAAAATCACCGGGCCTGACAACAAGGAGGAAAGCACCATGAGAAACACCTATGCCGATCCCACCGCCAACACCGCCATCGCTCGGGTGGACCGCGAACGCCGCCTGGCCGAGCAAAAAAAGAAGCGGGAGGAAGAGCGCCTGCTGCGCTCCCTCACCCGGCCCACCCATTCCCCTTCAAAGCCCCGGCCTGCCAAATAACAAAAAACCTCTATAACACAAAAGCCGGAGAAGGCTCATCCCTTCTCCGGCTTTTATTTACTCTATTTTCTGCAAACCGTCGTATAATTCATCAAAACTCTTCATTAATCTGCAGCGTCCGTAAGACAATTCTTTGTTCTCCCCAAATTCCAGCAGAAAGCACTTGGTCATCTCCTCCACCGTTGCTTCCAGATTGGAAAAGAACTGGCTGTATGCAAAGTTCCTGGCCGGCGAATCCTCTTCAAAGGTGCTTGTGATCAGCGATTCGCACACCTGATCCAGTGGATACATTTTGATGTGCATCAGTTCGTGCACAATCACTTCTTCCATGTTCTCCTGCTTGGGATTGGATGCATTCAGCAGCAGAACCGCCTTCCGGTCATCGGGATCAATTTTGAAATCCCCTGTTTTTCTCCATGCAGGATCCTGCACCAGTTCCAGCTTCACATCCCATTGAGGGGAAATGCGCAGTTTTTTGCACCATTTGTCAAACAAAGCTTCCATGTTCATTTTCTTCCTCCGAAGGGCTCCGCTTTTCCCATTTCCAATTGCAGCATGTTCCGCAGGTTTTCTTCCCTGCTTTCCGGGGCATCGTGGCCGATGCAGCACAGTTCAAAATCCAGCCCGCGGATAAATTCCAGATATTTTTCCAGCCTGTCCGGGTCAGCCAGCCCCTGATTGTCATAATAATCCCCACAATCCGCATCCCCCACAAACAGCACCTTTTCCGCCGGCAGCCAGATCAGCATGGCATCCCGGGAATGGGGCGAATCCATGGGGAACAGATGCAGCTGTACATCGCCCATATCCAGCGTCTCAGGGGTGTCTGTTCCCCTGCCGGGCAGGGAAACGGCAATGTCCTTCAGGTCCGGATATTCCTTGCGGATGTGTTCATTGCAGAAGGCAATATCCTCCCCTGCTCTTTCCCTTTCCTGCATGGCCTCATCCGTCCATGCCCATGCCTGTACCTTCTTCAGCTGCTGCACCGTCAGGCAATGGGCAATGCTTTCCCCCTGAATATAGGGCAGGCCAAAGGTGTGATCCCAGTGCCAATGGGTGATCACCGTATACCGGGGCAAGGGAAAGCCCGCCTGCACAATGGCATCGTAAAACAGTTCCACATGCCGTCTGGATTGCCCGGCATCCACCGCCACGGAAAAATCCCTGCCATGGATGTAATACAAATTAGGCTGATCCGTTTCCTGATTCCAGGGCAGATAATACACCCTGTCCGTCAATTTCTGTAATGACATTCTTCCTCACTCCTGCGGCAACAGTTCCTGCGCCTTTTCCATAAACACCCGGGCAATAGTCACCACTTCCTCCTGGGTATAGGCGGTATAGCCGTCGGCGATCACCGCAATGCACAGCCCCGTATCCGGCTGGAAATACATATTGGCAGAAAGCCCTCTCAGCCGCCCCTGATGGCCGTACCAGGTGCCGCCGGGCATATTCTGCACCCGATCCAGGCCCAGGCCGTAGCGACCCTTGCAATGCACCGTGCTGCCGGGAATCTCATCCTGATCCTGCATCATCAGCTGCACCGTTTCCGGCTGCAGAATGCGTACCCCGTCCAGCTCACCGCCGTTTTCCAGCATGCTGATCAGCCGGATCATGCCGTTCACGCTGATGTACAGGCTGCCCACGGTACGGTCGGTATGCCAGCGTGGATCACAGGTGTCTTCATAGTTTTCAAAATCCTTCATAGCCCGGGACACCGTCTGGAACAGGGTGCCGTCTTTATCCATCCGGTCCGCAATATCGGCTGTATCCGGCAGCAGCGCCGCCTGATAGGCCGCATTGACGGACAGGGGACGGAAAACATGCTGCTGCATATAGCTGTTCACGCTCTGACCGCTGAGTGCCTCGATCATGGCGCCGATCAGGCCGCCGTTCAGGTTGGAATAGACATACTTGTCCCCGGGGCCGTAAGGCTCGGCAAAATAGATGGTCCCTACGCCCATCTTCTCCCAGCTGGGAAAATAATAATTGGTGGAAAGAATGCTGCTGGTATGGCTGAGGATCTGCCGCACCGTCACCGGCCTGTCAGGATAAGACGGGTTTCTCACAGGAAAACCCACAATCTCCGTCACCGGGGTATCCAGGCTCAGCCCTTTTTCTTCCATCAGCCGCATCAATCCGATGGCGCTGACCAGCTTGGTCACCGATGCCACCCGGAAACAGGTATCCGCCGTGGTTTTCTTGGTCTGCCTTGCATCCCGGAAACCGTGGGTGTAGCGATACAGCACCTCACCATCCAATGCGATCACCACCGCACCGCCGGTGATTTTCCGGGCTTCAAATTTCTGCCGGGCAAATGTATCCCATTCTTCGCCGCGGCATACAGTGCAGCCCAGCACCCCCAAAGCAAAAAGCAGTGCCAGCATCTTCCGTATCATGTTCATCATCCTTTTCGTCAGTATAAAGAAGGGCTTTTCCGCATCAGAAAAGCCCCTTGTTTCAACGCCACATAATCGGCAGGCCCTGGCTGTCCGTTGGATTGCCCAGCAAAATGGAAAAGAAATCGAAAAACAGGCCAATGCCAAAAAGCCCGCCCGTCAGCGCATACAATATGCCCATACCGATCTTGCCGGAATAAAACTTATGTGCTCCCACATAGCCTGCAAAAAAATACAAAAGAAACAAAATCAGCCTGCTCCTGGGGCTCTTGGCCGGATGTTCCTGCTTCTGAGGCCGGGAATCATAAATCACGTCCGGCTCATACACCACCTTCTGCTCATACGAAGACTTCTGTTCCGGCTGTTCCTGTTCATAATAATGATGGTGCACGTGTATTTCCTGCACCGCAGGCTTTTCATCCGTCTCCGTAAAGCTGCCCGCTTCCGTACCGCAATAGCTGCAGTATTTCCCCAGTTCAGGGATCTGTGCACCGCAGGATCTGTATTTCATCGCAATCACCTCTGTTTCTTATCTTACTCCATCTCCCATATCTTTTCAAGCCCATCCCATGAAAGAACCCTGCAGCTGTCAACAGCCGCAGGGAAATATTTATTGCGCAGGCACAAGCTGCATACTTTCGTCCGTATATTCTTCCGTTATCAGCGGAAGGGTTTGGGGCAAACTGTCATTTTCCATCATTTTCAAGGTAAAATCCTGCTGAGCAACTGGCGTTGTAAATTCTTCACCCTGATAGCCCACATGTACCCCCCATACCTTCACCCGCACACGCATTTCTGCTTCGCGAGGCTCCTTATCAATGGACATTGCTTTATTGGAAGGAGAAAACAGACCGGGAACAATTTCCATTTCACCGTACTTGCTGTATTCCGGCTGCAGCAGTTTCCGATCGTCATTCTTCACATATACTTCCACCTGGTATTTCCTGATACCATCCATCACCTTTACATCCACCAGCAGCACATTGCCGCCGTTTCCAACCTGTTCCAACCGGAATTCAGGTGCCACATTCCAGCTGTTTTTCACCTTTATACTTCTTCCTTTGGAAACCTTCCCGTTTTCCTCTTTCAAAACGGGCTGCACCGTTACCTGAACAGTACCGTCCGGCACCTGATCCACAATCACATTCCTGTCCGCGGTTGTCAGTGAACGGATTTCATAGAATCCCACTCCGAAAAAAGCCTCGTGCTTCAGCACCACTCTGTATTGGCAGCCCGCTCCTGCGTGGTTCCAGCCAATTTCCACTTTTCCGTCAGCAATCTGCTCAAGCCGGACAATTTGGGGAGCGGCGCTCCAGTTGTTTTCCACTTTTACTTTCTTCCTGACCGATTCACTGCCCTCTTTGCCATTCAGCCTGGGCTTCACCGTGATGGAATAGCTGCCGTCCAACAGTCCATCAACCATTGCCTTGTCCTGATTGGAAGAAGCAGCCACCTTGCCATCCACCAGTACATCATACGAACAGCCCATTACCAGCCCCGGATGGCTCCATTTGATTTCCAGCCGTCCGTCTGCCACCTGCTCACAGCTTTCGATCACCGGCTTATCCATCCAGAGGGACTGCGGGACAAAGGTATGCCTGCTGCTTTCTTTGGATTCCAGGATCACATTGTTCAGCACCCTGCCCTGATGCAGCAAACTGGAGGAATACATTCTCAGCTGCACTGTAAAGCTGTATTTCTGCCCCATCTGCAGCGCACCGCATTTGAACGTTTTCAGATAATCCGGGGTCAGCCGCAGGGTCACAGTGTTGTTTTCGCTGTTTCGTTCAAGCAGGGCCGGGGTATTTCCCCATCCCTTTGCCGTCTGTTCCCCGGTATAAATAATATTATGAATATTATCGCCGTAGTAAATGGTCACTTTGTATTCATCAGCGTGGAAATCGTCTTCAAACGTCAGGCAGACCGTATCACTGCTATCCACAAAAGCCTTTATGTTTTTCACCTTGACCCGCCCGATGTTAGACTTTTTGTCATAGCGATAATCCACTTGCTCCGATGCATTGGTCCCCCTTACAAAAACCTGCTTGTCGATCCCCAAAAAGCCTGCCAGCTTTCCCAGGGGAACATCCACATTCAGCCCCACACCGTATTCAGATTTGATTTCCACACCAATGCTTTCCGCTTTTTCTTTATCCATTTCAAGCAGCGGGAACACCTGCACATGATGCCCGCCCACCTTCACCTTTTTCAGCAAAACATACGGTGTCTCCACGTTCATCACATCGCCGTCATCCAGATGCACCTGATAGGCCTCTGCCATCCCCGTCCATTCAATGCGGATCTGACCGTCGGCCACTTCATAAATATCTGTAATTCTCGGTGCTGTATTCCATTTCTCGTTCATAATGTTCTGCTCTGCATGAGCACAGCAGCACAGCATCAAGGTACAAAATGCCACCAGCAGCCACACAGTTTTTTTCATCCGTGCATCCATCCTTCATCTATTTGGTATCAATTTTAACTGTTTTCAATTATAGCATGTTCCTCCCCCTCTGTCCATAAATTGCTCCTGTTTTTTCCACAATCATTGTTCTTTTCCAGTATAGACACAGGCTCAAAACCGCATATTGAAAAAGACGATTTTGTTTTCAGGGGGATTTTTATGAACAGGAAAATCGGCCTTCCAAGAAAGATTGCCGGCTTTGCGCTGCTGGCCATGACAGCCTGGCTCCTCTTTTCACCCACCGCCCATGCCCTGCGTCAATTGCCGCACGCCCTTCGCCTCACCCCGGGCCAGACCCTCGTCCTCCATCCTGCGCTCTCTGCCCTCTCCTCCACCGATGAAACCCTGCTCTCCCTTCAAAACGGTCAGATGCAGGCCCTTGCCCTGGGAGAGACGGAAATGACGGTCAACCTCTTTGGCCTGCTGCCCATCCGGAAGGTAAAGGTCAATGTGGAGGAGGACCGCATCCTCATTCCCGGCGGCCATGCCGTGGGCATTGCCCTTTCCACCAAAGGTGTGATGGTGGTGGGGGTTTCCGATGTGGACAGGCAAAGCCCTGCCCGCACTGCCGGGCTGAAGGCCGGGGACGTGATTGAATCCATCAACGGTGAAAACGTGGAAAGCAGCGAAAAGCTGATCTCCATGGTGGAAAAAAGCGGCGGTGCTCCCCTTTCCATCGCCTACCGCAGGGACGATTCCCTGCGCACCACCACCCTCACCCCCCTCATCGATAGCGCCACCGGCACCCTCCGCATCGGTGCCTGGGTGCGTGACAGCACCGCCGGGGTCGGTACGCTGTCTTATTTTGACCCCGTTTCCCAATCCTACGGTGCACTGGGCCATGCCATTTTGGATGCCGATACCGGCAAGCTGCTCTCGGTACGCATGGGCTCCCTGATGAAGGCGGACATCGTCAGCGTAAAGCGGGGGCTGAAGGGCAACCCCGGAGAGCTTCGCGGCTCTTTCCTGCGCACCCAGCGCACCCTGGGGGACATCCGCATCAATACCGCTCTTGGCATCTACGGCAAGGCGGAAAATCCGCTCTCCAATCCCCTCTATCCCGACGGTCTGCCCGTGGGCTATCAGGAAAGCGTGCAGCCCGGCCCTGCCCAGATCCTCTCCACCGTGGACCAGAACGGCATCCGGGCCTACGATATCGAAATCACCCAGGTCAGCCGCCAATTGTCCCCCAGCCAGAAAAGCATGGTCATCCGTGTCACTGACCCTGCCCTCATCGAAAAAACCGGTGGCATCGTGCAGGGCATGTCCGGCAGCCCCATCATCCAGAATGGCCGCATCATCGGCGCCGTCACCCACGTCTTCGTGGACGACCCCACCCACGGCTACGGTGTCTTCATCGAATGGATGCTGGAAACGGAGCAAACCGCCACCGAACCCGAAACAGCCGGAAATGCAGCTTAAGGAAACCAGACCAGGGGCCTGCGCGGCCCCTGTACCCCGCGCCAGGGCCATTGGCCCTGGACCCGTTTTGCGAAGAAACGAAACTTCTAAACAAAGTTTTTCCGCATGTCACATAAGTGACGAACGAGTATACCCCCACGGGCGCAATGAAAACATTGAAAAAAGTCGGTCGGGAAATCCAGTTTTCCCTCCGACCTTTTTTCATGTTTTCCCCGGATGCTTCAGCATCCGGCCGGCGGTGGAACACCGCCAGCCCGTGGTACCAGCAGTACTTCCAACAGGCAAAAATGCCATTTTCCTCTGCAATTGTATTTTCAAAAGGCGGAGGGGTAAAGCACAGCATGTTTCCAAACAATTTATATACATTCTTCCCCTTGCGAAAAGCACCAAAAACCGCTATAATGAAACAAATGCGTTGATCGGGAAGAAGTAGCGGTTTTCAGAGGCTTTCAGAGAAGTGCCGGGTGGTGCAAGGCACAAAGCGGAGAAAACGGCGAATACATCCCAGGAGCAGGGGGCTGAACGGCAACCAGTAGGCCTTTTCCGGGTACGCCCGTTACAGCGGAAAGGCAATAGCGCTTTTGTCTGTTGCCGGAGGGGCCGTCAGACGGATGGCAACAGAGGTGG
>JAFWYZ010000297.1 GCA_017517465.1 Clostridia bacterium
ATGGCTTATGCCCGCTATGAAGCCGGACAGACCCTGCCCGCCAAATTTGAACGGATGCTGAAGCAGTCCGGCCTGGCCGAAAAGGTGAACGGCAAGAAGGTGGCCATCAAAATGCACATCGGCGACGGTGTCACCTACTCTACCATCCCCCCGGTATTCGTCCGCAGCCTGGTAAAGTTCGTGCAGGACAGCGGCGCCGAATGCTTCATCACCGACCATTACGTCTATCGCCGCCACCCCGAGCGCCGGGGCTATACCGCCGATAATCTGGGCTGCCCCGTGCTGGACGACTGCGGCTATTTCGGCAAATACTATTACACCAAGGAAGTGGATTTCAAGTCCTTCCGGCATGTGGACGTGGCCGGTCTCATCCACGATGCCGATTTCCTGATTGACTTTTCCCACGTCAAGGGCCACGGCGCCTGCGGCTACGGCGGTGCCTGCAAAAACATCTCCATGGGCTGCGTCACCGACCGTACCCGCCATGAGATCCATGGGCTGGAAGGCGGTCTTCTGTGGGATGAAAGCAAGTGCGTCCACTGCGACAAATGCATCGAATCCTGCAACCATCATGCCAACCGCTTTGATGACAAAGGCCAGTACAAGGTGAACTACCACAACTGCACCATGTGCCAGCACTGCGCCAAGGTGTGCCCCACCAAGGCCATCACCCTGGACAGCCACGACTATGCGGATTTCCAGCAGGGCATGGCCCTGTGCACCAAGACGGTGCTGGATCTGTTCGGCCCCGATAACGTATTCTTCATCAACCTGCTCATCTCCATCACTGCTCTGTGCGACTGCTGGGGCCTGACCACTCCCTCCCTGGTGCCGGACATCGGTGTGATGGCCAGCGATGACATTGTGGCCATCGAGCGTGCCAGCCTGGATATGATCAAGTATGAAGACCTCATTCCCCAGGGTGTGCCCAAGGGCCACAAGATGGGCGATACCGGCCATCTGTTCCAGCGTCTCCATGGCAAGGACCCCTACCTGCAGATCAAAATGCTGGAGGATATGGGGCTGGGCTCCCAGAACTACGAAATCACAGAAATCAAGTAAATTCTTCTTATAAGCGGCCTCGGCCGCTTTTTCATTTTGACAATTTGTACACAACTGTTGTCACTTTGTGCCGTTTGGATGATTTGGGACATTTTCCGCAATATTTTGTATTTCTTTTTTTCACCGCCCTGCTATAATGTACATGATTTTATTATGCGGAGGTATGCGGCATTGGACACTATCAAGCGCATCTGGGGCCTGGTAAAGCCCTACAAGAAGCATCTGATTGGCGGCTTGATTTTGCAGACCATCGTTATTGTAGCCATGCTGGTCAAACCCTATATCACCAAATTTATCGTAGATGACGTTATCACAAAGGGCCTTTATGACAAATTGATCCCCTTCTGCATCATGCTGCTGGGCCTGACGGTGCTCACCGGCGGGTGCAATTTCCTGCGCAGCGTGCTCTACGAACGCATGAGCCAGTCTGCCATGTGGGATCTGCGCACCGGCCTGTATGCCCATCTGCAGGAAATGCCCTACGAGTTTTTCGACAAGCACCGTGTGGGTGAGATCATGAGCCTCATGACCGGCGATATCGACGGTGTGCGTCATCTGATCGCCTTTGGCATCATCCATGTGTATGAACAGGCCCTGCGCTTTGTGGGTGCATTCATTTTCATGATGACCATGTCCTGGCAGATCACCCTGCTGGTGCTGGCCCTCACTCCCCTCATTGCCGTGATGGCCTGGGTGTTCAACAAAAAAGTACGCCCCCTGTTCCGGGAAGTGCGCGAACAGAATGCCACCCTCAATACCATCACCCAGGAAAACCTGGCCGGCATGCATGTGGTCAAGGCCTATGCCCAGGAACCTTATGAAGAAGAACGCTTCAACAAAGAAAACCAGAAGCTGGCGGATATGCACCTGAAGGTCAGCTGGCTGTGGTCCTCCTTTGTGCCCTTTATGGATATTCTGGGTTCCCTGTGCACGCCCATCGCACTGCTGGGTGGCCTGCTGCTCACCATCAACGGCACGCTGGACATCGGCACCATGGTGGGTGTCACCGGCTATATCTGGATGCTGGTGGATCCCATGCGCCAGCTGCCCAACATCATCAACATGGTCACCAATGCCGTCACCTCCGCCGAAAAGCTGTTCTATTATGTAGACTTCGGCGCTTCTATCAAGGAACCCGAAAATGCCATGTCCCCCAAGGAATTCAAGGGCCATGTGGTGTTCGATCATGTGAACTTCTCCTACGGCCATCAGATGGTATTGAAAGACATCTGTCTGGAAGCAAAGCCCGGCGAAACGGTGGCCATCATGGGTGCCACAGGCAGCGGCAAATCCACCCTGGTCACTCTGCTTGGCCGCTTCTACGATATCCACTCCGGCTCCCTGAAAATTGACGGCATTGACGTGCGCCAGCATTCCATCAAGCCCCTGCGCCGTCAGATCGGCTATGTGATGCAGGAAACCTTCCTCTTCTCCGATACCATTGCCGACAATATCCGCTACGGCGATCCCTCCGGGGATATGGAGAGGGTGAAGCGCAGCGCCAAGGTGGCGCAGGCCACCGAGTTTATCGATCATATGCCCCAGGGCTATGACACGGTGGTGGGTGAACGCGGCCTCGGCCTCTCCGGCGGTCAGAAGCAGCGCACCGCCATTGCCCGTGCCGTCATGATCGACCCTGCCATCCTCATTCTGGATGACTCCACCTCCGCCGTAGACATGGAAACCGAATATCAGATCCAGCAGGAACTGAAGGAAGTGCTCAAAGACCGCACCACCTTCATCATCGCCCACCGTATTTCCTCCGTGAAAAATGCCGATCAGATCATCGTGCTGGATAACGGCGAAATCGCGGAACGGGGCAATCACAAAACCCTCATGGAAAAGGGCGGCATCTATTATCAGATGGTAATGGATCAGATGAGCTCCGCTGTGAAGGTCGAAAAGGAGGTGCAGTAAAATGGCACGTGTCATTCGCCAGCTGGACGATGAAGCATTGGAAAAACCGTTTAATAAACAACAGTTTGTCCGTTTGCTGCGCTACATGAAGCCCTATAAAAAGCAGGTGGGCTTCTCCCTGGTCCTGATGGTCATCGCTATGGCCTCCGGCCTGGCCAACCCCTACCTCATGAGCCGCGCCATCGGTGAATTGCAGGTAAAGGCCACCGAAAACATGCCCTGGATTCTGGGGGGCATGGTGCTGCTTGCCATCGTCGGTGCCGTGTGCACCCGTTACCGCATCCGCTGGATGGACTCTGCCGGCCGCCGTGCCCTGGCCACCTTGCGTGAGGATCTTTTCCATCACATTCAGGGCATGAGCTTTTCCTTCTTCGATACCCGCTCTGCCGGCAAGCTGCTGGTCCGCGTCATCAACGACGTCAATTCCCTGAATGATCTTTTCACCAACGGTATCGTCAACGTGCTCATCGACTGCATGACCATCGTGCTGCTGGTGATCATCATGATGGCGGTGAACTGGAAGCTGACCCTGATCGGCATGTGCATCCTGCCCCTTTTGATCTTCATCCTGTTCAAGGTGAAGCGCATCATGCGCCTTCGCTGGCAGCGGGTGCGCGTGAAGAACTCCACCATGAACGGCTATCTCCACGAATCCCTCACCGGCATGCGGGTAACGGAAGCTTTTGTCCGTGAAGACGAAAACGATGATACCTTCCGCTCCGTCAACAGCGATATCCGCTCCTCCTGGATGAAGGCCGTCACCATCAATAACCTGTTCTGGCCCATGCTGGATTTGACCGGTAACATCGGCACGGTGCTGGTCTACATCTTCGGTGTGGAATTCATCAAGGCCGATCCCCTGTTCCTGGCGGATCTTCTGCTCATCATCTGGTATCTGGGCCGCTTCTGGCAGCCCCTCAATACCCTGTCCAATTTCTACAACAGCCTGCTTTCCGCCACCGCATCCATGGAACGCATTTTCGAAATCATGGATACCGAATCGGACATTCAGGACAAGGAAGATGCAAAGCCCCTGCCCCCCATCAAGGGCCGGGTCACCTTTGAAAACGTCACCTTCTCCTATGACCGGGAAAAGACGGTGCTCAAGGACGTTTCCTTTGATATTGCCCCCGGCAATACCATCGCCCTGGTGGGTCCCACCGGTGCCGGCAAAACCACCATCGTGAACCTGCTTTCCCGCTTCTACGATCCCACCGAGGGCAGTGTGAAGATCGACGGGTATGACCTGCGTGATCTGCAGCTCACCTCCATGCGCAAGCAGATGTCCGTCATGATGCAGGATACCTTCATTTTCTCCGGCACCATCATGGAAAACATCCGCTACGGCCGGCTGGATGCCACCGATGAAGAGGTGATCGAAGCGGCAAAAACCGTCAGCGCCCATGAATTTATCATGAACATGCCCAAGGGCTATCAGACGGAAGTGAACGAACGGGGTTCTTCTCTGTCCCAGGGCCAGCGCCAGCTGATCTCCTTTGCCCGGGCACTGCTCAATGACCCCAAGATCCTCATCCTGGACGAAGCCACTTCCTCCATCGATACCCGTACCGAAATGCTGATCCAGAAGGCATTGGACGCCCTGCTGAAAAACCGCACCTCCTTCGTCATTGCCCATCGCCTGTCCACCATCCGCAATGCAGATTGCATCTTTGTGGTGCAGGATGGCAAGATCGCCGAAAAAGGCAACCACGAAGAGCTCATCAAACTGCCCGGCGGCCATTACCGCAGCCTGTGCGAAGCCCAGTACCGCTTCATGACCGCAGACGAATAAGCCCCTTTGCAGGATGCATGCCCTCACCGGCTGCATCCTGTTTTTTTGCTTGCCGGGCATGAATAATCCTTGCCAAAAAGGTGCTTTTCGTGTATGATAAGGGGAGTGAACTATATCCCACGAAAGGAAGCCCTCCATGAAGCTGAACAAAACTGTTATTTTCGTTTTGGTATCCGTTCTGTTTGCTGCGCTGGCCGTTTCCGTGTCGGCTGAAGCCCTGCCCATGGATAATTACACCTTCGGCGCTGCCCCCAAACAGGAAAATTACATTTCCGCCGATGAGTATCAGGACAGTTCCATCTCCGTCAAAATGTACACGGATACTTTCGCCGATACCACGTATAATTACGCCCATGTGAAAATCAGCCATCCTTCCCAGCTGCGCACTGCGCCTGCCGGGCTGATCGAAACCCCCAAGGCCACCTTCCGCTCCTCCACCACTTCCCGCGGCCGTCTGGTGGCCCGGGCCGTGAATGCGGTGGTTGCCATCAACGGCGACTACCACACCAAATCCGATAAGTGCCAGGTGGTGCTGCGGATGAGCCAGCAGGTGCGCAACAATGCCGACGGCACCATGGACCTGCTGGTCATCGATAAGGAAGGCAATCTTTCTGCCCTGCAGGGCTATAAGAAGGACGATTATGCCGCCTTCTACGAGGCCAATAAAGAAAACCTGTACCAGGTGTTCTGCTTCGGTCCCCTGCTGTGCCGGGACGGTGTGAGCGTGATCGCCTCCGATTATGAAAACCGCTCTCTGGGTGCCCAGAATTCCACCCAGCGTTCCGCTATCTGCCAGATTGGCCCGCTGGAATATCTGCTGGTCACCTGCGAAGGCCCCCAGAGCAAGGGCAGCAAGGGCATGACGCTGCCGGAATTTGCAGCGCTTTGCGAAATGCTGGGCAAAAAGCATAACGAAGAAAGCGGCTGCTCCATCGCCTTTAACCTGGACGGCGGCAACAGCTCCACCCTGGTATTCAAGGGGCTCAACAACAAAAAACAGTTCGCCTATGTCAAGTATAACTGCCCCGATATCGAACGTTTCCTCAGCGATATTCTCTATTTTGCCACACTGGAAAAATAACCGAAGGAGTGCCTTTCCATGGAAGGAATTTCCCTGTTTGAAAACACCTATGCCCTCCTTGCCGTGATCTTTGCGCTGGTCAGCTTTGTGCTGGCCATCGTTTTTTCAAAGGGCCGGGCAAAAAAATCCGCCGCAGCGGTATATGGTCTGCTGGCTGCTGTGATGGGGCTGTTTGTGGGCCGGCTTGTGTACTGCGCCGTGCAGTTTGAATTCATGTTCTATGACGAAATCGGCTCCTTCGCCGGCTTTGCTCCTTTCTTTGATTTGCAAAACGGCAGTATCAACATGGGCGGCATTCTGCTGGGCATGCTGCTTGCCGCCCCCGTTGCCGCAAAAATCACCGGCGAAAAAACCGCCGGTTTGCTGGACAGCGCCGTTTTCCCTGCTCTGCTTCTCTACAGTGCCATGCGCTTTATCGAGCCCCTGTCCGGTCAGGGCTTTGGCGAATGGGTGGAAAACGAAGCCCTTTGGTTCCAGCCCCTTTGCATCACCAACGAATGGGGCGACTGGATGCTGTCCGTGTGCTTCATTGAAGGACTGCTGACGTTCATTCTGGCCATTGTGCTGTTCATTTTCTGCAGCCGTGCCAAATGCCCCGGCACCCTCACCCGCTATGCCCTGTTCCTGTTCTGCGCCTCTCAGGTGCTGCCCCAGTGCCTGCGGTGTGACAGTGTGCTGTTCGTGTTCATTTTCGCCCGGGTGAACCACATCATTCTGGCGCTCGTCCTCTTCTTTGTGCACCTCACCACCCTGCTCAAGGGCAAAAAACAGGGCCTGTCCGGCAAAACCGTCACCCTGGAAGCCCTGGCCATGGTCTTTGGTGAAGTCCTGTGCATCGGCACCATCTTTGCCCTGGACAAAACCAACCTGCCGGATATTCTGGTGTACCTCGTTATGGTACTCACCCTTGTCTGCATGTGCATTCTGGCCTGCCGCCGTATTCATAAGGAGGATAAACTGTGTATCGCAGAATAATGGCCGTTTCCCTTCTTCTGTGCCTTTTGTGCGCCACCGCATTTGCCGAAGTGCATACCCTGCCCGATGGCAGGAATGTCATTCTTGCTGTGGGCGGCAGCTTTGCCTACACAAGGGACACCACAGGCTTCATCCGCTGCTGGGGTGATAATCAGTTCGGTCAGCTTGGCAAAGGCAACCTGAAGCAAAGCTACAAAGTGTCCGATTTCAAAACCAAGAATGAAGAAATTGACCTTTCCCTGCTCACCGATGTGGTCACTGCCTCCGATTACAGCTTCCTCTGGCTGTCCGACGGCACGCTGTACGGTGTGGGCAATAACAGCTATCTGCCCCTTACCCTGAAGGAAGGCAGCTATTCCACCCATAAAAAAGCCAAACTGCCCGAAAAGCCTGCCGCAATGGCCACCGGTTTTGGTCATGTGCTGATGCTGACGGAAAACGGACAGGTGTATGCGTGGGGCCGCAACAGCAATTATCAGGTGGGCAACGGCAAGCGCAAAAACCAGCAGGAGCCTTACCTGCTGCCTCTGGAAAACATTGTGCAGATCGCCGGCGGCGGCAAGTTCTCCCTTGCCTTGGCCGAAGACGGTACTCTCTGGGGCTGGGGCAATAATGAAAACCACGAAATTTCCCCCTCCAAGGAGCAGAATTTCCCCACCCCGGTTCAGATTGACTACGGCGATATCGACATCGCACGCATTGATGCCTGCGGCCACAGCGTGGTGCTGCTGGACACGGAAGGTACCCTGTGGACCTGGGGCCGCAACGATTTCCATCAGCTGGGCTATGATACCAACCTGAAAACCACCTCTGCCCCCCAGGCTGTGCCCCTGCCCCTGCCTGTCACCTATGTAGCCGCCTATTCTTCCCAGACCTATGCCATTCTGGAAGACGGCTCCCTCTGGAGCTGGGGCAACAACAGCTACGGCCAGCTGGGCCAGGGTTTCCGCTCCTCCGCCACCGAAGGTGTGCTGCCTGCCAAGGTGTGGGAGAAGGACGTGGTGCTGGTGCAGGGCGGCAGCCTGTTCTGCCTGGCCATGCTTTCCGACGGCACCGTGCTTTCCGCCGGTATCAGCAAATTCGGCCAGCAGGGCGAAGGCACCGCCGACAGCAAATACACCCTTTCCCCCAACGGCATGGACCTGATTTTAGACGAATGATGAGGTGCGTTGCCCCCTCACCCCCCCACAAGGGATTTCATCCCTTGACCCTTTCTGCGGAAGATACTGGCTTACAGCACGAACAATGCCCCGCTGCAGCTTGGGAAATACCGGCAACACGTAGAAAATCGTTTGCAAAAGACGATCGTCATATTGCAAATTGAAAGTGACACTGCCACCCCACGGGCTGGGCGGCAGAATGCCGCCGGCCGGATTCCGTGGCATCCGGGGAAAACGAAAAAATAAGCGGAGGGAAATTTATTTTCCCATCCGCTATTTTTTATCGTTTTCATAGCGCCCGTGGGCACATATCTCCTCGTTCCCCAACCTTCATGCGGACACAAGTTTGCCTGATCAGCTGGTGTGTCGCAGGATGGGTGCAGGGTGAAGGGACCGCGTAGTCCCTTATTCTTTTTCATGCTTCACGCGGGCATAGCTTGTTCGTCAGCACCACCACTTCGCGAATTGGGTCCAGGGATGATATCCCTGGCCTGCCTCAGGCCCCTTCATCGCTCCTCAATTATAGTTTCACCGGCACAGGG
>JAFWYZ010000298.1 GCA_017517465.1 Clostridia bacterium
ATGTGGCTTTCCAGTGGGAGAACTATAAAGACAACCTGCTGTCCGTTTTCCATGTATGGGAGGGGGGCATGGCCATCTATGGCGGCATCATTGGCGGTGTGCTGGGCGGTGTGCTGATGGCAAAGAAGAACAGGCTGCCCTTCTGGAAGCTGGCGGATGCGGTGGCCCCGGTGCTGCTGCTGGGCCAGTGCATCGGACGGTGGGGCAATTTCGTCAACGGCGAGGCCTATGGCTATGCCATCCAGAACCCTGCCCTTTGCTTCTTCCCCCTGGCTGTGAATATCAACGGGGTGTGGCATATGGCCACCTTCTTCTATGAATCCCTGTGGAATTTTATCGGCTTCTGGCTGTTGTGGCTGAACCGGAAAAAGGTAAGACGGGACGGCAATGTGTTTTTCTGCTACCTGATCTGGTACGGTTTTGGCCGCAGCATTATTGAGGGCATGAGGACGGACAGCCTGATGCTGGGGCCCTTGCGGGTCAGCCAGTGGCTGAGCATTGTGCTGGTGATCGCCGGCATTGTGTGTCTGGTTTTGCGCAACAAAAAAGGGGCTTCCAAACAGGAAACCCACTGATCAAAAAGCGTCAGGACAGCTGGCATTTCATCTGGCCGAATTTCTGGCAGGCAGCCTGAATATCTGCATCCTGGGCAGGCTTCACCTGATACCAGCCCTTTTGCTGCATCTGCTGGAAAAGGGCAAACTGATCCTGGCCCACCTGCAGGTAAGTGTCGTTGAGCACCCTGCGCAGGGCAGGGTTGGCAGCCTCTGCCACCATGGTGGTGAGGGTGGAAAGGCAGGCCTTTTCGTGGCAAAGCAGGTCCAGGGCCATTTCCTGGTCAGACAGGGCCTGGCAGGAAGGGCAGGCGGCGGTGTTCATCTGCTGATGTTGCATGTTTTGCTGCATGGATGATTCCTCCTTTAATTCTGACAGCCGCTCAGCACCTGCATCAGGGCACTGAACTGGTCGCAGTGATGCTTGGCGATGGCCATGGCGGCCTGCTTCATGGCAGGATCCTGAAAATCCTTACCGTAAGCGGCAGCCACCCGGCTGACGTTGGCCAGGTGGGTCATCTGGTCTTCCAGAATGGTCAGGTCCTTGGAAGTGAGACTGCAGTTTTTTGCAAAGGACATGTTCTTTCCTCCTATCATAATTTGTTCCTTTTACAGGATGCCCCGTTTTCCGGGGAATATAAGGCGGTGCGGCGTATGGGCAATATTTGGCCGGTTTACAGGAAAGTGCTGATGTTTTTGCCAAAGCATGGCAGAATGCATGAAGCACAGTTGGAAAAGGCAAAGGAAGCGGAAAAGATCCTCCGGAAACACCGGTGTCTGGGGGCTTCTTTGTGCATTTTTGACAGCGAAAAGGTGCTGGGAGAGGCAGCCTTCGGGGAAGCCAGGAAAGGGGTGCCCGCCGCTGTTGACACCGTGTACCGCATTGCTTCCGTGTCGAAGCTTGTGACCGCCATGGGGGCCATGAAGCTGCAGGAAAAGGGTGTGCTTTCTATCGACAGGGATGTGGCGGATTATTTTCCCATTTCTTTGCGCCATCCCAAGGCGCCGGATACCCCCATTACCCTCCGGATGCTGATGAGCCATACCGCCGGCATTCATGACGGGGTGGATTACAACAGCGGCATTGCCAAAAACGTGCCCCTGTCCTCTCTTCTGAAGGGGGACAGCTTCTGCGCCCATCTGCCGGGGGAAACCTGGGAATATTCCAATTTCGGTGCCGGCATTGCCGGGGCTGTGATGGAAGCGGCAGCGGGGGTGGATTTTGAAGCGCTGATGCAGAGGGAAGTGTTCCTCCCGCTGGGGGTGCAGGCCACCTTCTATCCCCAGAAGGTGCAGGGAGAGCTGGCGGATGCCACCCGCATCCTGCCGCCGCAGAAAGCCCCCAATTTCAATGCAAAATCCCGTATGGCAAAGCCCCTTCCCAAGGTGCAGTGCGATGCGGAGCATCACTATAATCTGGCCCACGGCAATCTGTGCATCAGCGCAAAGGAGCTGGCGAAGCTTTCCATGGCGCTGATGCAGCCGGGCTTTCTGACGGAGGAAAGCCTTCAGGATATGCGAAAGGTGATCCGCCCCTTCGGCCGGCGTGCCCATAACCTGAGCCAGGGGGTGGGCACCTTCATCCTGCAGGATCAAACCATCCATTCCCGGCCCCTGTACGGTCATCAGGGGATGGCATACGGTGCCTGTCACGGATTGTTTTTCGATGTGGAAACGAAAAAGGGAATGGTGCTGCTGACCTCCGGGGTCAGCGAGGCCCGGGATGGTGTGCTGTCGGACGTGAATAAGGATATGCTCCGGCTGTATCTGGCGGAGGAATGAAAATGGACGTTGTTGGGGAAGTAAAAAGAGCCGGCGGTGTGGCCACCATCCGTCTGCAATCCGGGGAGGAGATCAAGGCCCCTTCCGCGCTGTATCTGGAAAGAAGGGTGCGGCCGGGACAGGCTATCGATGCGGACGTTTACCGTGCCTTTATCCGGGATAAGGGCTATCCCCATGCGCTGAAGGCGGCGGTGGATTATCTGGCACTGCGGGAGCGCAGCGAAAAGGAGATCATCCAGCGGCTCAAACGGGTGCATTATCACGAAATGACCATTGCCCGGGTGATGGAAACCCTGGCCGGGCATCACCTGTATTCCGATGAGCGGTTTGCGGAAAACTGGGTGCACAAGCGGGCAAAAAAATACGGCAAGCGCCGCATTGCCATGGAACTGGCACAAAAGGGTGTGAAGGGGCAGATGGCCCAGGATGCCCTGAACACCCTGGAAGAGGAGGATGAACTGGCAGCTGCCTGCAAGCAGGCGGAGAAGATCGTCCGCCGTGTGAAGGGGGACCGGCAAAAGCTGGTGCAGGCGCTGGTGAGACGGGGGTATGACTGGGGGATGGCCCAGAAAGCAGCCCGCCATGCCGTGGGAGAGGATGAATGCCAATGAGAAAATTTCTGCCGGTATGGGTACTCTTGATGCTGATGCCTTTGTTTGCATGGGCAGAAGATGTGGTGCAATACGATGCCATCCTCAGCCGGGACACCTATCTTGTGGAAGAGCCGGGGGGCAGGAGCATCATCCGGCTGCCGGACCGGGAAAAGGTAGCGGTGCTTTCCTTAGGCGAAGAGTGGAGCCGCATTGTATATGACCGGGAAGTGGGCTATTGCAAAACCGGGTATCTGTACCATTTTGTTTCCCGGGATCCTTTTTCCTATCCGGTGCCGGATCGCCAGAGGGTGACCGGCTTTGCCAGCTTTAATGTGGCAACGGAAATAAAAGCCGGCAAGTTCAACGGGCTCACGGCGCAGCCGGGACAGGTGTTTTGCGTGATGCCCGGGGAAGAGGAATATTACCGGGTGCCCCTCTGGCGGGATGCAGCCCGGGTACATCGGGCTGAAGTGACCTATTACCCCTTTGCGGATTGGCAAAGCGCTGTTTCCGGGGATGTGATCGGCGGGTTTACCACCTTCTATGGTGAGCAGCAGGGCAAGGGAAAAGCAGCGGAGAGGGAACACAATATTGTGCTGGGCTGTGAACGCATTCATGAAACGGTGATCCGGCCGGATGGCTATTTTTCCTTTAACAAGCTGTGCGCCCCCTATTCCCAGAACAACGGCTACCGCTATGCCCCCAACATTTCCCAAACGGGCTTTGGCTATGGCGGAGGGGTGTGCCAGCTGACCACCACGCTGTACAATGCCGTGCTGACCCTGCCCCTGCAGGTGGATGAATGGGCCATGCACCGCTATAGCGGCATTCAGTATGCGCCCCAGTTTTTTGATGCGGCTGTGGGAAGCTACTCCGATTTTACATTCCAGAATACCTTGCCCTATGCCATTCGCATTCTGGCGACGCCTCAGGATGGGATATTGACGGTATTGATCCTGAGAGACTGAAGAAATGAGGAACAGAAGCATGAAAATGAAATGGTTGTTGGCGCTGGTGATCTGCCTGGCCATGTTTGCGTTGCCCGGCATGGCGCAGGAAGCAGAAGAGATTACGGATCAGTGCCGGTTTGTATATGCGCCCCGTTCTGAGGGGAAAAAGAACATGGGAGACCGCTCCTATATCACATATTACAAGGGAAAGTATCTGGAAGTGGAAACACCGGCGGAGGTGCCTTGCTTCGGGCTGTATTGCTCCTTTGCCGGCCGTGAAATCCCGTATCAGGTGCAAACGCTGAATGCGGAAGGCGAATGGGAAACGCTGCTGACGGATGACCGTCTGTATGCCAATAGCTATCTGCCCCTGCCCGGGCTTTCCGCTTTCAGGATCGCACCGGTGGAAGCGGAAAATGTATCCATTGCAGAAATTCATCTGTTTGGAGAAGGTGAAAAACCCGGCTGGGTGCAGGATTGGAAACCTTTTGAGGGCAAGGCGGATCTATTGGTGCTGTCTGCCCATGCCGACGATGAAATGCTCTTTTTCGGGGGGATCATTCCTTACTATACCGGTCAGATGCAGAAGAATGTGATCGTTTGCTATCTCACGGATCAGACGTCCTGCCGGCGCAATGAGCTTCTGGATGGTCTGTGGCTGTGCGGTGTGCGCGCCTATCCCAGTATGGGGGTGTTCAAGGATATCAAGGTGGACACGCTGGGGGATTGCTATGGGTATTGGGGAGAGAAAAACGTTGAGGAATATGTGACCGGCCTGTTCCGGAAGTATCAGCCGGATGTGGTGGTAACCCATGATGTACGCGGCGAATACGGCCATGGTGCGCACAGAACCTGTGCGGATGTATCCAAAAAGGCCCTTGTAAAAGCAGCGGAGGGGGAAAATGGATGGCAGGTGAAAAAGCTGTATCTGCATCTGTACAAGGAAAACCAGATCGTTTTTGACTGGCGCCAGCCGCTGTCCTTCTTTGAGGGAAAAACGGCTTTTGACATGGCAAATGCCGGGTTCAAGTGCCATGCTTCCCAGCAGAGCAATGGCCTGATCGTGCAGGACTGGGGTCGCTATGCCAATAACATCTTTGGGCTGTATCACTCCGAAGTGGGGCTGGATGAAGCGAAGAATGACCTGTTTGAACATCTGGAGGCTGCTGTGCAGTAAACAAAAAAACATCAGGCATGGTATTGCCTGATGTTTTCTTTTTACAAATCATCCGCATCCTGTACGGGAATCAGATCGTTTTCATCCTGGGGGATGCCGGTATAGCTGCCCAGCACATCGGTGTCCAGCTTTTTCTCCATCAGGTTCATCACACCGGGACGGGGCCATTTTTTCGGTTGCTTTTCCATGCAAAAAATCACTCCTTCTGCAACAAGCATTGCCCAAAGCGTCAGAATCTATGCACATTACCTTGTTGCCTGGCACAGGAGAATATGATAAGATGGATACGGAAGGGGTGAAATAGAGTGTCGGAAGAAAAAAGCTATCTGGGGCTGATTTTGTGGATGATCGGTTTTCTGGCGGTCATGACGCTTTGCATGTTTCTGCCGGAAAGATGGATGCTCCGGGGCATCATGCAGATGTGTTCCCTGGGGATTGTGGTGCTGATCTATATGATTTATGTGAATGAAAAGGTGTACTGGATCAACGGGGTTACCTTCGAAGAGGCGCTGCAGGCCACCTCTGCCCAGCGCAAGGCCTTTGCCGGGGCACACCTGAAATTGTTCGGGTGGTTTGCGGCGGCATTCCTGGTGTTTTCTGCAGTGTCTGCTGCCCTGGGGTGGAGTGAATGGTGGGATTTTGCTGTGGGCACTGTGGGCATGATCGCCGTGGCCATTGCAACCGTTCCCATCAGATTGCAGACAAAAAAAGACGGATGAAGGTTCATCCGTCTTTTCTTTTTATCCGTTATTCTCTTTTCAGGTCCCGGACGCTGCCATTATCGATCAGTTCACCGGCGGAGACATGCATGCCCAGCTTCCAGGGATCCCCCAGGATGCGTTTGAGCACCGCACGCACGGCAATGTGGGCCATTTCATGCAGATCCACGGAATAGGTGGTGAGGGGGATGGTGTGGATGCCGGAAACCAGGTAGTTGTCAAAGCCTACCACGGATACGTCATAGGGCACCCGCAGTCCTTTTGCTTTCAGCTGATCGATCAGCGCCGCTGCGGTGAAGTCACAGTTGCAGACAAAAGCGGTGGGCATTTCCTTGGGAAACTGAAGGGGGATGGACAGGCCGGTGTCCGGGTCCCGGTCCGGCAGGATCCATTCGGGCCGGATGGGCAGGTGATGCTCCAACATGGCCTTGGTATAGCCCAGATAACGGTCGGTGATGGAATCGGTGGCAAGCAGGGTGCCCACAAAGCCGATATCCTTATGTCCCCGTTCAATGAGATGCTGGGTGAGCAGGAAAGTGCCGTAGAAGCCGTTGGAAATCACGGAATCCGCAGAAATATCGGAATCGTAAAAATCCAGATACACGATGGGCTTGTGCCAGGCATTTTTCAGGGCCTTGGCATAATCGAAGGGCGGCTTGCCGATGATGATCAGCCCGTCTGCCTTGTCTTCGGTGACCAGCTTGGGCAGGCGGTGGGCCTGGGCATCGTCCTTGCTGAGCAATTCCAGCAGCACAAAGCAGTCCTTTTTCATGGCCCGGGCGGTGACCTCCTGGTACAGCTTCCAGTAGAAGGAATCGCTGTTGCCCAGGTAATTGTCGGCGATCAGCACACCGATGTTATAGTCGGTTTTGCCCTGCAGGCGGCGCATCTGGGCAGGGGAACGGTAGCCCAGCTGTTCGGCCAGCTCTTTCACCCGGGCACGCAGCTCTTCGCTGACGCCTTTTTGATTGTTCAGCGCTTTGGAAACCGCCACGGTGCTGATGCCCAGCTCCTTGGCAATATCCGCCATGCGTACGTTGTTCTTATTCTGTGCCATATGCTTACCTGCGGCCGATTTCGGTATCGGTGTCGTTCACGCGGCTGTTGTTCTTGATGTAGTCGATGATTTCATCCACATGGCCGAAGGCCAGGCCCACATAGCTGTCCGCAGCACCGTAATACACGGCGATCTTGCCGGATTCGGGGTCATGCAATGTGGCGCAGGGGAAGCACACATTGGGCACAAAGCCCCTCTCTTCGTACCACTGTTCGGGGGTGAGCAGCCAGTTTTCGCAGCGATACTTCACCTTGGAGGGATTATCGATATCCAGAATGGCGCCGCCGATGGAATACACATAGCCGTTGCAGGTGCCGGCCACGCCGTGGTAGAACAAAAGCCACCCTTCGCTGGTTTCAATGGGAGCGGCCCCGCCGCCGATCTTCAGGCTTTCCCACCATTCATTGCCCCGGCTCATCACATGGCGGTGGCAGCCCCAGTATTTCATATCCGGGCTTTCGCTGATGAAAATATCGCCGAAGGGGGTGTGGCCGCTGTCGGAGGGACGGCTCATCATCACGAAATTGCCGTTGATCTTCCGGGGAAACAAAACAGCATTGCGGTTGAAGGGCAGGAAAGGGTTTTCAATGCGGGTGAAGGTTTTGAAATCCTGGGTCTTGGCTACACCGATGGCCGCGCCGTAGAAATCCTGGCACCACATGATGTAATAAGTGTCTTCCACCTTCACCAGACGGGGATCGTATGCATAGTAGGGCATGAAGGATTCGCCGTTTTCATCCACAAAGGGGATCTTTTCATGTTCGATGTCCCAGTGGATGGCATCCTTGCTGCGGCCCAGGTAAATGTGAGGAATGCCGTTTGTCTGTTCGCCGCGGAACACGCCGATGAAGCCGTCTTCATAGGGCATGACGGCAGAGTTGAAAATACGGGCCACACCGGGGACGGGGTTGCGGTCGATGATGGGGTTTTCCCTGTAGCGCCACAGAGGGCTGTTCTTGGCATTTTCCGGCTTTTCCTGCCAGGGGATGTTGGGCAGGGCAGGGGCGATGATTTGATACTTGGGCATGGTGATTTCCTTCCTTTCGTTTATGTATGTTTGTTATTCAGGCAGGGGATAAGTGCGGATATCGGGCATTTCGTCCCGGGTGATGACCAGATCGCTGTTAAAGATACGGTTGAGAACATCTTCGTTGGTGTACCGGTTGGAAAGCTTGGTACCGCTGTGGATAATGAATTCGCCGCTCCAGGTGGCGAAAAATCCCCAGAGGGTACCGTCGCGGAGCATCATATCCGGGTCGGGCATGGAGCCGTTTTCGGACAGCACGATCATCTTCCGGGCATCGGTGTATTTCGTAGCTTTGAGGAAACGGTCGCTTTCGGAGGTGTGGGAATGAGCATCGGGGTAAATGTCCTCGCCGATGATATCCACATATTCATCCCCGGGATACCAGTCTGCATCCTGACCGTTCCACAGCCAGATGAGGTTATTCAGCCCGTGGGTGTTCACCATCCGGTCGTACATGAGGATCCACAGCTGCTTGCAGGCTTCCGGCCCCTTGGCCCCCCACCAGAACCAGCCGCCGCTTGATTCATGCAGGGGCCGCCAGAGAATGGGAATGTCCTTTTCTGCCAGTTTCTTGAATTCGGCGGAAACGGCATCGATGCCGTCCAGCAGCATCTGATAGCCCACGGGGTCTTCTCCGTTCAGGGCTTTTTCCAGATCGAAAGTGACGTTTTTGGTATAGAAATTGCCCCACCAGCGGGGATTGCCGTTTTCGTCATGGCCATCCAGGATATATTGGCCGTCCACGCCCCAGTGCCAGGCCAGGGTGATGATACCGCCGCATTTTTCCCAGTATTCGATGCACTTGTCAATGGTGACGGATTTGGCACCCCTGGTGACACGATAGGGGGAATAGTCCATCATGTCCATGCCCAGCACAGCCGGATAATGGCCGGTGGATTTGTTGATGGCCTTCATTTCCATGCCGGTCATGCCCCGGTCGCAATACTGGCCGGAAAGCACCTTTTCGCCGTAGATATCGCACAGGTAGTGCATCAGCCGGCGGGCGTTTTCGGAGGCATTGGGGTTGGTGAGGGTGGGAGAAACGGTATACAGGTCTTCCGGCAGGGCATCCGCCGGGGTGACGGTGATGTAGTCGATGGTGACGTAGCCCCAGTAGGCTTCGATGGACAGCTTGTGGGTTCCCTGGGTCATATAGATCCGGGGCACCACGGCATCCGCATAGGAAAACCAATCGGTGACCAGCATGCCCACGCTTTCGCCGTCTACCTTCACATAGTTTTCCTTGTAGGTGCCGCCGGTGGAAAAGCAATGAACGGTCAGATCGTAAAAGCCGTCCTGGGGAATGTCAACGGTGAAGATCAGGCTGTCGCCGGTGCCGGTAATGCTTTTGCCGATGGCTTTTTGCTGCAGGGCTGTCAGCACGGTGCCGGTTTTTTCAGCCTTTTCCGCTTCCAGACGGGTGACGGTCTCTTCTGCCCCTGCAGGCAAAAGGGAAAGGCACATGATCAGCGCCAGCAGAGCACACAGCAACCGTTTTTGATAACCCATATTGTGAACCGCCTTTCAAAAATTAATCAAATTTAATCTTTGTTAATCTCATTATACAGGATGAAAACACAACTTGCAATAGGATGATCAGAAATAATTGGCACTTTTTACAGAAAAAAATGACCGATGAACCCCGGCGCACCCGGAACGCGGCAAAAAGCAACAAAAAAGCCCTTTTCAACCGCAGAACGGTGGGGTACAATCGGGGCAGGGAGGGGAAGAAACATGACAACGGGTGAAAAACTGGCCCAGTGCCGCAGAGCGTTGGGCATGACCCAGGAACAGCTGGCGGAAAAGATGCATCTGTCCCGGCAGTCGGTATCCCGGTGGGAAATGGATGCGGCTTTTCCGGAAACGGACAAACTGATCAGGCTCAGCCGGCTGTTTGGCTGCAGTATTGATTATTTGCTGAGCAATACGGCAGCGGGCGATGAGGCAAAGGGGGAGGAAGCACTGCAGTCCGCCTTTTTCTTTATCCGGTCCTGCGGCTGTTTTTTTCTGGCCACGGTGCACAGCGGTGTGCCCCATATCCGGCCCATGGGGATGATCGGCCTGTGGGAGGGAAAGCTGCTTTTGTGCACGGATAAGAGAAAGCAGGTGTACCGGGAGCTGAAAGAAAACGGCGAAGCGGAAATAGTGGCATACCACATGGAGAGCAGGAAGTGGATCCGTATCCACGGGAAAGCCATGGAGGAAACAAGCCCGACGGCCATGGAGGAAATGATGAAACTGTATCCCATGATCAGCCAGGAATATGCCGGGCAGAACCGGCAGCAGGCAGTGCTTTTCAGAATAGAAGAAAATGAAGTGAAATGGATGTGAGAAACAATGAAAAGAACACATCGGCCGGGCAACCATTCCATGTGCGTGCAGCCCATGTTTCTGATCGGTACGTATGATGAAAACGGGAATGCCAACTTTGCCCCCATCACATGGCTGAGCGTGACCAGCGACGGGGAGCGGTTTCTGATCGTGGTGAGCATGTTCGGCGACAAGAAAACCAGAAAGAATGTGCAGAAAACCGGTAAAATGTCCGCCAATCTGGTCAGTGTGCCCATGCTGCCGCTGGCGGATTATCTGGGCAGCCATTCGGGCAACGATGGCAGGAAGGACGGCTTTTCCTATGCTGTGTCCAAAGGGAAAAGGCTGGACGTGCCCACGCTGGATGAAAGCCCCTTTGTGTATGAACTGGCGGTGGAAAAGAGCGTGACGGTAGGCCAGAGCGAAACCTTTTTCTGCCGGCCAGAATATGTGGAGGCGGATGAAAAGGTATCTCTGGGAGAAATGGGCAGCGGCCTGGACCTGACAATGCTGAACCCGGTGATCTATTCCGGGGATTATCATTCCCTGGGCAGGCATCTGGGCACCATCGGCGATTTTCTGCCGTAACAGGAAGCAGCTTCGGCTGCTTTTTTGTTTTCATTGCAGGAACGGAAAAATTGTGGTAAAATAAGTACCCGGCAGGAAACCGAATAACGAAAGGGGTGAAGGGAATGCAGGAAGGCTGCGTGTTGTGCCTGGGATTTTTTGACGGGCTGCATCTGGGACATCAAAAGCTGCTGCGTGCCGGTGTGAAAGCGGCGGAGCAGATGAAGCTGCCCCTTTGCGTGCATACCTTTGACCGTTCCCCTTCGCCTTTCAAACGCACGCTGACCTCTTTGGAAGAAAGGGAAGAACTGCTGAAAAGCTACGGTGCGGACCGGGTGTTTGTAACCCCCTTCGATGAACAAACCCGGCACATGGCCGGAGATGAATTTTTTCGCCAGGTGATCCTGGGGCAGATCCGTGCCCGGTATGTGATCTGCGGCGAGGACCATCGCTTTGGCTATAAGGGCGGATGGGATGTGCCGGCGCTGGAACAGCTGTGCCGGGAAGCCGGCATCGGCTTTGAAGCGGTGCAGCCCTTTTGCCTGGATGGGGAAAAGGTATCTTCTTCCGCTATCCGGCAGGCGCTGACGGATGGAAATACACAGAAAGCGGAAAAATTGCTGGGCCGGCCCCTTCCGGCTCATTGGAAACAGGTGACAGAAACATGATAACGGATTTTTTGCTGAAAAAATTTGTTCCTGAATACACGGGAAAAGAAAATGCGGCATCGGACCAGGAAATGCGCAAGAAAATCGGCACCCTGGGCTCTGCAACGGGCATGGTGCTGAACATATTGTTGAGCGTAATGAAAATGCTGCTGGGCTTTTTCATCGGCTCCGTGGCCATTACCGCCGACGGTGTGAACAACCTGTCCGATGCCGGGGGAAGCCTGGTGGCGCTGGTATCGGTGCGGATGGCGCAAAAGCCTCAGGATGAGGATCACCCCTTCGGCCATGGGCGCATTGAATATCTGGGTGCGCTGGTGGTGGGTGTGCTGATTGCCTTTTTCGGTGTGGAATTGATCAAATCCGGCGTGGAAAGCATCATTGCCGGAAAACCCTCTGCGTTTTCTGTGCTCTCCTTAGTGCTGCTGGTGATCGGTGTGGTGGTCAAGGGCTGGATGAGCGTGTTTTACCGCCGGCTTGGGAAAATGTCCGATAATCCCACGCTGCTGGCCGCTGCCAAGGACTCCATGGGGGATGCGGTTTCCACCACGGTGATCACGGCGGCCACGCTGGTATCCCATGTGACAGGCTGGCCGCTGGACGGCTATGCCGGTGTGCTGGTGGCCCTGCTGGTATTGAAGGCTGCCTGGGACGTGCTTTCGGATACGGTGAATCGTCTGCTTGGCGGCAAGCCGGACCGGGAATTGGGCAGGAAGATCGTGGAAATGCTCACATCCTATCCTGGCATTCTGGGGGTGCATGATCTGGTGATCCACGATTACGGCCCGGGCCGGTGCATGGCTTCCGTTCATGCGGAAGTGGACAGCCAGTGCGATATTGTGGAGATCCATGAGGTGATCGATACGGCCGAGCGGGAGATGGGCGAAGCGCTGCAGCTGCCCATCTGCATCCATATGGATCCTGTGGTATCCGGCGATGAAAAGACGGAAGAGGCCAAGGAGCAGATGGCAGCATATCTTGCTTCCCTGCAGCCGCCCCTGCAATTGCACGATTTCAGACGGGTGCCGGGGGATAAGCATATCAACCTGATCTTCGATGTGCTGCTGCCGGCGGATATGAAAAAGACGGATGCCCTGCTTTCCGGTATTCAGGCCCATGCCCGTACCATGGATGCCCGCTACCGCTGTGTGGTGCATTTTGACCGGGATTATTTCGGTGCATCCACACATTGACGAATGCATAAAAAAAGAGTAAAATAAGTACAATCAGAATTGAACGAACGGAGGAAATGAAATTATGTACCGCGCCGTTATTACTGCTGCCAAGGAAAAAATGGAAAAGACCAAGGATTTCTATCAGAAGGATATGCTGTCCCTGCGTGCCGGCCGTGCCAACCCCCAGATTCTGGACAAGATCATGGTGGATTATTACGGCACCCAGACGCCCCTCAAGCAGATGGGCAACATCAACAGCCCCGAACCCCGGCTGCTGACCATCGCCCTGTGGGACCCCAAGGCTATTCCGCTGGTGGAAAAGGCCATCCAGAAGAGCGACCTGGGCATGAACCCCTCCAACGATGGCAAGCTGATTCGTCTGGTGGTGCCGGAACTGAATGCAGAACGCCGTAAGGAACTGACCAAGGTGGTCCGCAAGGGCGCCGAAGAAGCCAAGGTGGCCATGCGCAATACCCGCCGTGATGCCATGGAACAGTTCAAGAAAATGAAGAAGGATTCCCAGATCACCGAAGACGATCAGCGCAAGGCAGAAGATGAACTGCAGAAGATCACCGATGCCCAGATCAAGGACGTGGATAAGATCGCCGGTGAAAAGGAAAAGGAGATCATGTCTGTCTGATGACGGAAAGCATGCTTGGCAGGCCTTTTGACGATACGCTCCGGCAGTTTGCCGAAAAACAAAACATCCGCATTACGGTGACCAGGGCACCCTCAAGGGGTGACCGGGCCCAGCAGGAAAAGGGTGTTTTGCATGTGGTGGCCCAGAGAGAGGGAGAGTGGGTGGTTGCCCGCTTCCCTGTGGGTCTGCCCGGGAAGGAGTGAACGTCATGGCAGTGTTTGAAAAGCTGCCCCGGCACGTGGCCATTATTATGGACGGCAACGGCCGCTGGGCCAAGAAACATAAGATGAAAGTGGCGATGGGGCACCGGCAGGGTACCGAAACGCTGCGCAGTATTATCAGGGAAAGCAGCGATCTTGGGATCGAGGCTTTGTCCCTGTACGCTTTTTCAACGGAAAACTGGAAACGGGAAGCCCAGGAAGTGGAAGCGCTGATGGGGCTGATCCTGGAATTTTTCTCTTCCGAAATTGACGAGCTGGATGAAAAAAACGTGTGCATCCGTATTCTGGGGGATAAGGAAGGCCTGCCCGAAAAGCAGCGCCGGGCCCTGTACGAAGCGGAGGAAAGAACAGCGGCCAATACCGGGCTGAAGCTGAATATTGCCATCAATTACGGCGGCCGGGCGGAAATTGTCCGTGCGGCGCAGCAGCTGGCACAAAAGGCGGCGGCAGGGGAGATCCGGCCGGAGGAAATTACGGAAGAAATGATGGCCCGGGAATTGTATACCCGGGATCTGCCGGATGTGGATCTGATGATCCGCACCAGCGGCGAAATGCGGCTGAGCAATTTTTTACTGTACCAATGCGCCTATGCGGAGTTTATGTTCCCTGCCGTTTTGTGGCCGGATTTTGATCTGGATGCTTATCACGAAGCACTGCAGGCTTTCGGAAACAGGGAACGCCGCTTTGGAGGGAGGTAAGCTTTTTTATGACCCGAGTGATTACCGGCCTGTGCCTGACGGCGTTGCTGGCCTTTGCGCTGTATTTTGGCGGATGGGTGTTCAGCGGTATTTTTATGGCCACCATCTGTATTGCCATGTTTGAGGTGTTCCGCTGCCTGAAGCAGGCGGGGCATCGCCCCACCCAGTGGGCATGCTGGCTGTGTGTGGCTGCATCGCTGATTTTATTTAATGCAGAAAAATCCGTTATCAACGGAAGCGTTGTGTATCTGATGCCGCTGGTGGGCTTTACCTGCATGCTGTCTGCCGTTACGGTGCTGTTTCGCAAGGAGCCGAAGCTGGAGGATATTCTGGTATCGGTGATGCCGCTGGTGTGTGTGCTGCTGCCTGCCATGTGCATGCTGGGGCTGCAGAATGTGGAAAACCGGGCGCACCAGATCATGCTGACCCTGATGGCATTCGGTATACCGCTGGCCGGAGATACCCTGGCATACTTTATCGGCAGTGCCTATGGCAAGCATAAGCTGTGCCCTGCCGTCAGCCCCAAGAAAAGTGTGGAAGGTGCGCTGGCCGGTTTGTTGGGCAGTTTGTTCTTCAGCATGCTGATGTGCGGCATTTTCTCCTTTTTCTGCAAGGTGCCGCCGCTGTGGCACTTTATGGTGCTGGGTGTGATCTGCGGTGTGGCCGGTCAGGTGGGGGATCTGTTCGCTTCCCTGATCAAGCGTCATTGCGGTGTGAAGGACTTTGGCACCATCTTCCCCGGCCACGGCGGTGTGATGGATCGGGTGGACAGTGTGTACTGGGCCACGGTGGTGATCTATGTATACCTGAACCTTTTCCCATTGCCTGTGTAATATGTGTCCCCAGAGGAACTGCTCTGCCGAAAAGGCCTGCGGTTCCTCTTTGCCATCTTTATCGAAAGGAATTGCTCTTATGCGCGGGATCGCCATTCTGGGCAGCACCGGTTCCATCGGCAAACAGGCTGTGGATGTGGTGCTGCGCCATCCGGATCAATTTTATGTAACAGCCCTGACGGCACACAATCATGCAGAGCTTCTGTTTGAGCAGGTGAGAAAGCTGCGGCCTTCTTTGGCTGCGCTGACGGGGGAAAAAGTACAAGTGCCGGAAGATTTGTCTTTCTGCCGCTTCCTTTTTGGCAGGGATGCGCTGGAACAGGTGGCCATGGAAGCCGAGGGCCAGGATGTGCTGGCGGCGGTGGTGGGCGTGGCCGGGCTGAGGGCCGTGATGGCGGCAAGGAAAGCGGGCAAGCGTATTTTGCTGGCCAACAAGGAAACGCTGGTGGCCGGCGGGGAAATGGTGATGAAGGCCTGCGAAAGCAAAGACGGCGAAAAGGTGCTGCTGCCGGTGGACAGTGAGCACAGCGCCATTTTTCAGTGTCTGGAAGCAGCAGGCCCCAACAAATACGAAAGCATTCTGCTGACGGCATCCGGCGGTCCTTTCCGCACCTGGGACAAGGAAAAAATGTACCGGGCCACGGTGGAAGAAGCACTGGGGCATCCTACCTGGAACATGGGGGCAAAAATCACGGTGGATTCTGCGTCCATGTTCAATAAGGCGCTGGAGATCATCGAGGCCAGGTGGCTGTTTGATGCGGAGCCTGAAAGGATCCGGGTGCTGGTACACCCCCAGAGCATCGTTCATTCCGCGGTGGAATTCAAAGACGGCGCTGTATTGGCACAATTGGGTGTGCCGGATATGCGGGTGCCCATCCTTTATGCCATGAGCTATCCGGAAAGGCTGGAAACCGGGGCGAAGAAGCTGGATCTGTTCCAGGCGAAGAGCCTCACCTTTGAACAGCCGGATACGGAAAAATTCCCGGCCATCCGCATGGCTTATGATGTGCTGCATCAGGGCGGTGCCGCGGCCTGTGTGCTGAATGCCGCCAATGAAGAAGCGGTATACGCTTTCCTGCGCAAGGAGATTTTGTTCGGGCAGATTTATGAAGCGGTGGATGCCGCTTTGCAGAAATGGGCCCATCTGCCGGCCGAAGAATTATCGGACATCGCTTATGCGGATACCATGGCCCGGCAGGCTGCCCATGATTATCTGAAACTGTAAGTTATTTTCGGAGGCAATATGATTTTTTATATTCTTGCGGCTATTTTGCTGCTTGGGATCATGGTCACGGTGCATGAGTTCGGCCATTTTATGGCGGCAAGGCTGACGGGCATTCCGGTAAAGGAATTTGCCATCGGCTTTGGCCCGAAAATCTGTTCCTGGAACAGCAAAAAGCATGAAACCAAATTCTTTCTCCGTTGTATTCCCATGGGCGGCTATTGTGCCTTTTACGGGGAAGACGATACCGAAGAAAAAGAGAAGGATGACGCACGGAACCTGAATAACTTTGCCGTGTGGAAAAGGCTGCTCACCATCCTGATGGGGCCGGTGATGAATTTTGTGCTGGCGCTGGTGGTGGCCGTGGGGCTGTATATGGCCGTGGGCATCGACCAGGGCGGCGAATACGGCTATTATGTGGTGCAGAGCGTGGAAAAGGGCAGCCCGGCGGAAGCGGGCGGTCTTGCTGCCGGGGATATTATTCTTTCAATCAACGGCGAAGATATGAAGGGCTTGGATGAAAACGATACCCCCCGCACTTCCAATGCCATCATGGCATACCGTCCCGGGGATGAACCGCTGAAAATGGAAGTGGAAAGAGCCGGGGAAAGGGAAACGCTGCTTTTGACGCCCCAGGTGAATGAAGCGGAGGGGCGGATGATGGTGGGCATCACCATGCAGCTGCAGTATACCCCTGCTTTCCGTTCGGTTTCCGTGTTTGAAGCGGTGGGGCTGGGGTTTGATTACTGCGTGCGCAGCGGCCGGGCCATTCTGGATGCGCTGCTCAATATGCTGCGTACCGGAGAAGGGCTGAAGGAATCCTCCGGTCCGGTGGGCATTGTGCAGCTGATTGCCGAAGAAACAAAGGAAAACGGGTTTGTCACCTATGCGGAACTGCTGGTGCTGATCAGCGTGAACCTGGGGCTGTTCAACCTGCTGCCCATTCCCGGGCTGGATGGCAGCCGGCTGATTTTCCTGGCCATTGAAGGCATTTTCAGAAAGCCGGTGCCCCGGAAAATCGAGGCTTATATCCATATGGCCGGTTACCTTCTGCTGATCGGGTTTATGCTGTTTGTGACCTTCCAGGATGTGACGAAAATCTTCAGGTAAGGGGTAGAAGAAATGCGCAAGACAAGACAAGTGATGGCCGGGAATGTGATGATCGGCGGCGGCAGCCCGGTATCGATCCAATCCATGACCAATACGGATACAAGGGACGTTTCTGCCACGCTGGAGCAGATCAGGGCCCTGGCCCTGGCCGGGTGTGACCTGGTGCGTGTTTCGGTGTATGACCGTGCCTGTGCCGGGGCTGTGCGGACGCTGGTGGAACAAAGCCCGGTGCCGTTGGTTGCGGATATTCATTTTGACCATACCCTGGCCATTGCCGCCATGGAAAACGGCATCCACAAGCTGCGCATCAATCCCGGCAACATCGGCAGCGCCGAAAAGGTGAAGCGGGTGGTGGACTGCGCCAAGGCCCACCATGTGCCCATCCGTATCGGTGTGAACGCCGGTTCTCTGGAAAAGGATATTGTGGAAAAGTACGGCGGCGCCACCCCCGAGGGCATGGTGGAAAGTGCTCAGCGGCATATCAGACTGCTGGAAGAGCAGGGGTTTTATGATACCGTCATTTCCCTCAAGGCCAGTGATGTGCCCCTGACGGTGAAGGCCTACCGGCTGATGGCGGAAAAATGCGATTATCCCCTGCATCTGGGGGTCACGGAAGCAGGCCTGCCCGGCCAGGGCACGGTGAAAAGCGCCATCGGTATCGGTTCTCTTTTGCTGGATGGCATTGGCGATACGGTGCGCGTGTCCCTCACCGGGGACCCTGTACAGGAGCCCGGAGCCGCCCATTCCATTTTGCAGGCACTGGGCCTGAGAAGCGGCATCCGCTTTGTTTCCTGCCCCACCTGCGGGCGTACCCAGATCGACGTGGCGGGCATCGCCAGCCGGCTGCACGATGAATTCAAGGATGTGGACAAGCCGGTCACCGTGGCGGTGATGGGCTGTGTGGTCAACGGCCCCGGGGAAGCCCGGGATGCGGATATTGCCCTGTGCGGCGGCAAGGAATGCGGTGCGCTGTTTATCCGGGGCAAGTATGTGGACAAACTGACGGGGGACCTGGCAGAAGCCATGTCCAAAGCAGTACGGGAGTTTTTGAATGACGTATGAAGAACTTTTGCGTACCATTCATCAGGCCCTGCCGGATACGGAAGGGAAGCTGGCGGTGGAAAGAGTACGCTTTGTAAAAAGTGAAAACAAGGCCTATTTCTCGTTTCTCAGTGATGTGCTGATCGGGGAGAGGGGCTTCTTTGCCATGAAAAAGGCCATTGCCGGGGCATTTCCGCAGCTGAATTTTTCCCTGCGTGTGGCCAGCCCCTCTCTGGCGATCAGCTTTATGCAGCAGCCGGATAAGTATGCGGCGCCGCTGAACCATTTTCTCATCCGCAATTTTCCGGCGGTGGCCAGCTGGGAATTTGACATGCGCTGGACACCGGGGAACGGCCGGGTGTACCTGGATATGCCGGATGAATTTTCCATGCATTTTCTGGAAAAGCAGAATTGCCGTGCCCTGCTGGAACAGGCCATTCAGGATGTGTTCCGGCTGGATACGGAAGTGGTGCTGCGGGTGAGCGGCGATGAAGAAAGACGGCTGAGCCAGCTTCGGGAAGAACGTGCCCAGCAGGACCGTGTGGCGGCAGAGCGTGCCGAACGCTATGAAGAAATTGCGGCCATGGAGGCCCAGAAAAAGGCCAAGGAGCCGCCCAAGGAAGAAAACAACCGCATTTGCGGCCGTGCGATCGGTGAAAAACCGGTGGACATCCGGGAAATCCGGGATGACAGCGGGCTGGTGGTGATTTCCGGCGAAGTGCTGGGTGTGGAAACAAAATCCATTTCCGGCGGTGAAATGGAGCTGCTCACGTTCCTGGTGACGGACTATACCTCCACCATCCGCTGCAAGATGTTCCTGCGCTATCGCCCCCGCCGTCCCAAGGATGACGAGGCCCCTCCGCCGCCCATTACCGATGAAGAGCGTGAAAAGGTGCAGAAGGTGATCGGCGCCTTCAAAAAGGGCATGGGCGTATTGGTGCGGGGTGAAGCCCAGTATGACAAATTCTCCCGGGAGACGGTGGTGATGGCCCGGGATGTGACCAAGATCCCCGTGGCAAAGCGGATGGATACTGCCGAGGAAAAGCGCATCGAGCTGCATCTGCATACCCAGATGAGCAACATGGATGCCGTGTCTTCCGCTTCCGATCTGATCAAGCGCGCCGCCGAATGGGGCCACCCTGCCATTGCGGTAACGGACCATGGCGTGGCCCAGGCCTTCCCCGAAGCCTTCGGCGCTGCCAAGAAAAACAATATCAAGCTGATCCCCGGTGTGGAGGGCTATCTGACGGACGATGACAAGGTGGTGGAAGGCGCGGGGGACCTGGGCCTGGATACCCCCATCATTGTGCTGGACTTTGAAACCACCGGCCTCAATACCCAGAAGGACCGCATCATTGAAATCGGTGCGGTGAAATTGTGGAACGGCCAGGTGGTGGACAGCTACGGAACGCTGGTAAACCCCGGCTGTACGCTGCCTGCAAAGATTATGGAAATTACCCACATCACCGACCAGATGCTCCGGGATGCTCCCACGGCGGAGCAGACCATACCGGAGCTGCTCAAATTCATGGACGGCTGTCCCATTGCCGCCCACAATGCCAAGTTTGACTGTGCTGTGCTGGAAAGCGAACTGAAGCGGCAGGGCATCGAATACACCGCTGCCCGGCTGGATACCCTGACCCTGGCCCGGAAGCTGTATCCGGATCTCAAGAGCCACCGCCTGGGCAGCGTGTGCAAGCGGCTGGGCGTTTCCCTGAAAGATGCCCACCGGGCGGTGAACGATGCGGCGGCCACGGCCCAGTGCCTGGCCCGGATGCTGGATGAAGCCGGCCGGGCCGGGGCGGAAAAGCTTTCCGATCTCAACGGCATCGGCAAAAACTGCACCCTGGGCAATTCCTGGCACATCATTTTGCTGGCCGCCACCCAGGATGGCATGACCAATTTGAACCACCTTATTTCCGAGGGCCATCTGAATTATTTCCGCCGCAGGCCCCACATGCCCCGTTCCGTGATCCAGAAATACCGGAAAGGGCTGATTGTGGGTTCCGCCTGCGAAAGCGGCGAACTTTTCAGCGCCATGGTGGATGGGGCCAGTGAAGAAAAGCTGTGCAAAATTGCCAGGTTCTATGATTACCTGGAAATCCAGCCCATTGGAAATAACGGCTTCCTGCTTCG
>JAFWYZ010000299.1 GCA_017517465.1 Clostridia bacterium
CCCAGATAATGAATGAAACTGGAATCTCCTTCGAATTTGAATTCATGTACCAGCTTCCTCACACCACCCCGATAACAGAAAGGCGCAAAGCTGGCATCAATATCCTTCATCTTTCCGGACCTGCACATATTGCATCCGCTGCCTCTTCTGACGGGAGACAGACACTTGGGACATGCAGCTGCCGGCACATGTACCTCTTCCAGCATATTCATACAATCAGGACACAGCGCATATGTTTCATCCACATTCCGCATTTCATGGCAAATGGGACAGCTTGCAGCATGCGGATACAAAAGCGCGCATACATATTTTTCTGTCCGCATGGCCATGCGTTTCACCTTTTCAACCATTCCCACGCCCTGTCACCCCCCTTTGACACAATTTTACTATATTCCCCATATCCATGCAAATTTATTCTTTATTTTATTGACTTATTTGTATTTTTATTGTATTATTTCAATTGTATACAGATTTACTTTTGTCACCTTGAAATGAGGGGGAACGTATTATGACCTACATGCCCTATGATGCCAACGAAAGCCGTCCCATCCGTGACATCGCCTATGAGCAGCTCAAGCATGCCATCATCTCCGGCGATATCCCTGCCGGCAGCCGTATTGTGGAAACTGCCTATGCAGAAAAACTGCATATCAGCCGCACGCCCCTGCGTGAAGCGCTGCGCAAGCTGGAAAGAGACGGCCTGGTGGAATATGTGCTGCACCGCGGTGTTGTTGTGCGCGCATTCACCATCCATGATATCGATGAAATTTTCACCATCCGCAATGCCATGATGATGCTGATTCTTCCTTCCATCGTGGAAAATGCCACCCCTGAAGATATTGAAAAGCTGAAGGATATTCTGGCCGAAATGGATATTGCGCAGGAAAAGGCCGATGTGGAAGCACTGGCCCTTCTGAACCGTTCCTTCCATTCCACCTTCGAACATCTGTCCGACAAGCGCCGTATTCTCAGCGTCATCGACAGCCAGGAAGAATACATCATCCGCTTCTCCGCAGTGGCTATTGCCAGCATCGTGCACCGCTCCACCGCCCATCAGGAACACCATCAGCTGGTGGAATATTTGGCCAACCATGACCTGGAAAACCTGAAAAAGCTGATGCACAATCATCTGGAAGAAAGCAAGGAAACCTGCCTTGCCGCTGTGGCCCAGAACAGAATCAAGTAATTCATATCAATAAAGGGGATATACTGTTTATGAACTGGACATGGGATCTTTCCGTTCTCTATCGGGATTTTTCTGACGAAAATATCCAGCAGGATTTTCAGGCCCTGAAAACCCTGACGGAAGAAACGGCTTCCCTCCTGCATGGAGATGCAAAGGAAGCGCTGGAAAAGTGCGCCGATGCCTTTGAAGAAATCAGCCGCCTGTCCGCCAGGCTGTTCAATTTCGCCAGCCTTACCCTGTCCTGTGACGCAGAAAACGAAGAAGCCCAGATGCTGATGGACCAGCTGATGCGCTTCTCCGTTCAGATTTCCCTGCTCAATTCTGCCTATGTCCGCTTCCTGGGCAAAATCGAAAACCTGGAAGAGATCATTGCCTCCAGTGAAAAGCTGCAGAAAATCGCATTCTCCCTCAGAAAAGATAAAAAAGCAGCAGCTCATCTGATGGACGAAGGGACGGAAGAATGGATCCTGAAAATGTCCCTCACTGGCAGCGACGCCTTCTCCACCCTGCGTGATAAGCTGGATGCCACCCTGACGGTAGACATAAACGGCAAATCCATCCCCCTGTCTGCAGC
This sequence comes from Clostridia bacterium, assembly GCA_017517465.1. Classification (GTDB taxonomy): domain Bacteria; phylum Bacillota; class Clostridia; order Christensenellales; family Aristaeellaceae; genus RUG563. The sequence goes on from JAFWYZ010000299.1 coordinate 1,761, forward strand.
CCGGGCTCTCGCCTACGATGCAGATCCGCAGGTGCGTAAGGATGCCTACGAAGCAGAACTGAAATCCTACGAAAAAATCGATATTCCCATGGCCGCCTGCCTCAACAGCATCAAAGGCGAGGCGCAGACACTGTGTGAAGCAGAACATTTTTCCTCCATCCTGGACAAAACCTTGTTCAACAGCAATATGGACCGCCAGATGCTGGATGCCATGCTGTCTGCCATGGAGGATTCGCTGCCCGCTTTCCGCAAATACCTGCGCAAAAAGGCTGAATTGCTGGGCCATAAAGACGGCCTTCCCTTCTATGATCTTTTTGCTCCCATGGCCGCCCCCGGATATGAGCCCAGGTCCTATTCGATCGAAGAAGCCCGGGAAAAGCTTGTTTTTGAAATGAGCAAATTCTCTCCCGAAATGGGGGAATTCATCCGCAATGCCTTTGATCAGCACTGGATCGATGTATTCCCCCGGGAAGGCAAGAGCGGCGGTGCATTCTGTGCCGGCATCCACCATATGGATATCAGCCGTGTGCTGACCAATTTTGCCGGTTCTTTCAGCGATGTCAGCACCCTTGCCCATGAGCTGGGCCATGCCTGGCATAACCGCTGTATGGCAGGCCTCCCCTCCTGCCTGACGGATGCGCCCATGCCGCTGGCAGAAACTGCTTCCATTTTCAACGAAACCCTTCTTTCCCACGCTGTCATGGCCGATGCATCCGATGCAGAAAAGCTTTCCCTGCTGGAAGGCACGCTGATGGAAGCTACGCAGGCCATTGTGGATATCTACAGCCGCTATCTTTTTGAGTACGAGCTCATTGAACGCAGAAAGGATCATACCCTCCCCGTATCCGAGCTGAAGCAGCTGATGCTGGATGCTCAGGAAAAAACCTACGGCGACGGCCTGGACAAGCATCTGCGTCATCCCTATATGTGGGCATGCAAATCCCATTATTACAGCGCCGGCTATAATTTCTACAATTTCCCCTATGCCTTTGGCCAGCTGTTCGGGACCGGTGTATTTGCCCTGTATCAGCAGCAAGGCGCTGCTTTTGTCCCCACCTATAACCAGCTGCTGCGCTCCTGCGGCTCTGCTGACGTGGCAGATGTAGCCGCATCCGTGGGCATCGATATCCGCTCCAAGGCCTTCTGGGAAAAATCCCTGAACGTATATAAAGCCTATATTGAAGAGTTTATCACGCTGGCAGACCGTCTGTTCTGACCGTCTTTCAAATCCATCATGAAATCGGAGGTTATCTATGCAGGCACTGAAAATGCAGGTCCTTGAAATTCTCAACGAAGATTGCCGTACACCCCTGGAACGCATTGCCACCATGACCGGCGAAACCCTGGAAAACGTGGCCCATGCCATTGAGGAAATGGAAAACGACCGCATCATCCTTCACTATGC
>JAFWYZ010000300.1 GCA_017517465.1 Clostridia bacterium
GGTTTCGCTGACCCGCTGCCATCCGGGCTGGCCGGACAGAGGAAGATACGTGATGAAATATTTTTTGTACACGTCCTCCGTATGCATAATGCGGTGCTCAATATTGATAGAGGTGGCGGTCGTATCGATCTCCAGCGAAAACGTGACCTGCTTTCCCTTCAGCGCAGCATACAGCGGCTGATGAGCGGCATAGGGACGGCAGGTGGGGTTATAGTTTTCACCGGTGGATTCTTCCGCACGGATCACCATGTAGCCATCTTCGTCCACACCCTCGCGCCCGATATCCTTCACTCGGGAAGAGGCAAGGCGCCATATTTCTTCCCCCATCAGGCGGGTATCCGGATACAGGTTCGTGCCGCCCACCTGCACTTCGTCCACCATCAGCTTCACACTGTTGTTGGAGGAAAGATCCAGGCTGCTGCCCACATCGGATGCCAGCTTGTTGGCCGTTACGCTCTGGGCTGCCAGCTTGTCGGCGGTGACCGCATTGGCGGAAAGCTTGTCGGTGGTGACGGCTCCGGCAAGGATCTTGTTTGCCGTCACCGCATTGGCCGCCAGCTTGTCCGTGGTGACAGCAGATGAGACGATCTTTGCCGCTGTCACAGCAGCGTCGCTGATCTTATCCGTGCTCACGGCGCCGTTGACAATTTTCACTCCGGACACCGCACCGTCTGCGATCTTGTCGCTGCCAAGGACCGGGATCACCTTGCCGTTCAGGGTACCGGTAGTGATATTGTCCGCCTTCAGGTTGATCACGTTCACATCTGCGGCATCCAGGGTGCCGGCGGTGATCTTGCCGGCCGTCAGGCCCACGATCTTGGCATCGGTAATGCTGCCGTCGGCGATCTGGGCAGTACCAATGGCGCTGTCTCCGATCAGGCCGCTTTGGGAAGTAATGAGGCCGGCTTGCAGCTGTTCGGCAGTGATGCTTTTGCCGGCGATCTTGTCCGCCGTCACCGCACCTGCTGCCAGCTTTTCGGTGGTGATGCTGCCGGACTGCAGCTTGTCGGAGGAAATGCTCCCAGCCTGCAGATGGCCGGTGGCAATGCTGCTTGCAGCCACCTTTTCCGCCGTCACACATCCTGCATCCAGCTTTTCGGTTGTGATGGCGGATGCAGCAATTTTCCGCGCCGTCACGCTTTCCGTTTTCAGCAGCGCACCGTTCACTTCCCCATCCAGCAGTGCACCGTTGAGACCGCCGGAGGGGGTGAACACCCTGCCGGCGGAGGAGGTTTTTTTCTGCAGGGTGCAGTCCGTCTGCATGGTGAAGCCATGATCCGCCGCAAAGGAAAGGGCGGTGATACAAGTATCGGTAAAGCTGCCGTCTGTGTGATGCACACGGATACGCTGGCCCAGCCGGACAGAAGGATCTCCCCGCCAGGAAAGCCGCAGCCGGGTCAGCTGCATACCGGCCAGCCCGGAAAGCATATCCGTGGCCAGCATACGGGCAAAGGGCTGATCTTTCATGAGCAGGGGATTGCGGGCGATGCTCAGGCTGTCCGTATGTCCATCCGGGGCATCATCCATCAGAATTTCCAGCGGAGAATCCCCTTTTTCCGCACCGTGCAGGGCAATCCGGACACCGTTGACAGGCCCGAAGGTGATATCCCCGCCGGAGCAGGAAAAGGTATTTTCAGGGAATATTTCATAGGGCATCTGTGCAGCATCAAAGGCCGGATACAGGCCAATGTGCCCCTGAGGATCCGCCATGGCAAAACAGCCGCAGGCCTGGGCCACAAAGGCCAGGGCACCGCGCAGGGAAACATCCCCCCACTCCGGCATGACGGGCACCTGATGCGCCATACAGGGAAAGGACAGATTTTCCTGAAACCCGGCTTTTTGCAGGATGCTTTCCGCCAGGGTTTTCAGGGAAACGGGGTAAGACAGATCATCCTGAAAGGGCCTGTCAAAATACAGCCCCAATGCATCCTGGCCGGACAGGGTGATGAACTCGCTGCCATCCGGCTGAGAAGCGGCGGTCACATAAAATGCCGTCAGGGGAAGGGCTTCATCCTGTGCATGCACCTGCAGCTGCACCCATGCGCCAACAGGATCCAAACCGGATGTAAAAAGCCGGTCTTTGTTATGCAAAAGCAGGGTGCATTGCCGGGCAAGCACCGCCCCGGGCAGCATACCGTCCCGCACCCCCACGGATGCGGAGCAGGAAAGAACATGGGCAGGCAGGACAGCCGTTTCCCGGCCGGATAAATAGCGGATGGTGCCGGAAAGAGACAGGGCACGGTCTGCCTGAAGGAAAGGGATTGACGTCATGTTACTGTTCCTCCAGGTTCAGCTGCACATCCGCCCAGGCAGCTTCCCCGGGATACTGCCACACCCGGGCGGAACGGCCGGTGGGATAGCAGAAAAGGGTTCTGGGTCCGGACGGATCGGGAAAGGTAACGGACAGGGGGGCCTTTTCATCCAGAAGGGCAAAAAGCTGCGCCATCAGGGCTTTCTCCATCCGCACCCAGGAAAGGCGCAGCAGCCGTTTTTCTCTCCGGCCGTCGATCAGCTTCTGACCCAGGGTATTGTATTTTTCCGCACCGGCACGCTGCACGATTTCCACGGAAAAGGCACAGGGAGCGGGCAGGGACATATGTTCAATGGTGATCAAGGGCAAGCCTCCTTACAAATTCAGTTCCACCCGGCCGGTGGCATCCATGATGCGGTTGATGTTTTCCAGGACCGCCATGCCCAGCCGGTAGCCGTCGATCTCCAAAGGCAGGGTGACATGCACCGGCGCCGCAGCAGGCGCACAGGCCTGGGCATGCGCCGCAGCAGGCGCATTTTCCTCCAGGGCAGCAGCGGCACGGGTGGCAAGGGCGCGGCTTTGCTGCTCCGCCATGGGCATCTCCTGCAAAATGCCCTCCAGAAAGCCCCGGTCAAACATCAGCCCCATTTCCCGGGTGACCCGGGAGGGGGAATGGATCTGCAAGGCGGAGCGCATGGCATCGGCAGCAGCCTGGGCCAGGGTACGGGCTGCTTCGGCCACCGTTTCCCTGTGGGAAAGGATGCCCTGACCAAGTCCCTGGGCAGCCCGGGCACCGGCCTGATAAAAGGCATCGGCCAGGCTGTCCGCTGCATGCACCGCCTGAAAGGAAGCCCCCTCTACGGCAGAAACCGCCTGAATAAAGGGAGCGGCATCGGCGGTAAAGACAACCGACAACTCTTCCAGCGTCATTGTTTATTCCTTTCTGCGCCATGAAAGCAGGCGCTGTTTCATTTCATCCGGGGTCATGCTTTTACCCGGTACATGAGAGGGCAGGGGCGGCAGCTGACGGGGGGCATGGAAGGAAAGTGCCTGAAGATGCGCCCCGGCATGCAAAAGCAGCAGCTGCTGATGCTGCGCTTTGGCATGGGATAAAAGCACCAGCAATATCTCCCCGGGGGTCATGTCAAAAAACGCACCGGCCTGTGCCACCCCGTTTTCAGCCGCCTGCCGCTGCAGCTTCCGCACGGTCAGGCGGAAGGATTTTCCCCCGTCTCCTGTACCGGGCAATGAAAAAAACCGGCATCACACAGGGCATTGGCCAGGATCTGGGACAGCTGTTTCAGGGTGGAGCCCTGCTGAAGATAAGCCTGCACCAGCTCCCCTGCCTCCTCCAGCGTGATTTTTTCATCCATCAGACCGCACCACAAAATGGCACGGATGCCCAGAAAGCTGCCGTTCATGAGGGCATGCAGCGGCTGGCCCGCAGCCTCCTCCGCACAGCACAGATGATTGACGGTAAAACGGAGAAAATGGGCCTTGCCGCCAACGACAACGGTGCCGTTCATGCCACATTCACCGGGCCGGACAGGCACAGCTGGACAGTGAAATGCACCACGCCCTCCACCTCCACGTTGGAGAAGGCATAGCTTTTCACAAAGGCGGTGAACTGAACCTTCAGCCCATCGGGGAAGGTGACGGAAAATTGGGCTTCCTCCCCTGCATCAAACAGGGAACGCAGCTTCTGCTGACCGGGCTGCATACCGTCATGAAAGCCCTCCAGCGTCACTTCGCCCATGGTTTTCATGCCCGGGGCATAGGTGCGGAAACCGTCAGGGGCATCCAACGGCGTCACATCCACCATCTCCGCTTCGGCGCGGATCTCGCTGATGGAGCGCAGGGCACCGATCAGCACAGTTTCGTTGTTATGCAGGCACGAAAGGGTGGTGCCCATTGCTTTTTGAACCATAAATTTTATCCCTCCTGATAGAGCCATTCGCCGCAGAGAACGGCCTTATAGAAAATGGTCTGATGACAGGCATAAGCGGTATCATCGTGATCGGCGGACGTGCTTTCCCGGACAAGGCCCAGGTTGCACAGCGCCGCATCTGCCTGAAGGAAAAGCAGGTCTCTTTCTTCCGGCGTTGCGGCATACACATCCACCCGGGCCTGATAATGCTCCAGATAAGGCCTGCCGTCCACCCGGGCCAGAACGCTGCGCTGTGCATCCTCCACGGTAATGAGGGGCAGTGCATGCTCTTCCCGGCGATAGCTTTCCGCCGTGCAGGCAGGCAAATCCTTCAGGGCGGAAAGCATGGCTGTTTTCATATCGATCATTCAAGTGCCTCCCAAAATACCCGGGCAAACAGGTCCCTGTCCGCAGCCTTGGAAAATGCAGGAGAAAGATAGGGCTGGGCACGCATTTTCCGGGTGCCCTTTTCCACATACAGGGCATAGGGGCAACGGGTTTCCACCCGGGTCTGATAAGATTGAACGGATTTTTTGAGTGAGGCTTGCAGCCGGCCGGTGCGCACGGGCACCACGCTTCTGGCATGGAGCAGGGCATTTTCCCCGGCCAGGGAAGCGGCTTTTTCAGCCGCCTCCCCTGCCCTGTGTTTCATGACAGAGAGCCTGAGGAAAAGAGAAGATGCGCCCCTCATGGCATGCACCTGCGGATGTCCGCCTGCACATGGCCGGGCAGAAAACGGACAGCCAGGCAAAGATAAGGGCCGTCGTCCGTTTCCAGCTTTTCACCGGCCCGCACCCGGGCACCCCGGGGCAGCAACAGCCGCTGCACGTCCTGGGCAAAGGCGCCGTAGCGCTCCACCTGCCACTGACCGGACAGGGGGCGCAGGCAGCCGTAATACACCTGGCCGTTTGCCTGCACCTTCATCAGATGCCGCTGAAACAAACGCATGGCGGCCTCCTTTCAGGTGCATGCCCGGCGGAAGGCATAAATTTCCTTGCGCAGGGCTTCGGGCAAATCGGACACAGAGCGGCGCACATCCCCCTCCTGATGGGCATTTTCCCCTTCCATGCCCATGCGGTTATAAAAGATCACCGCCAGCCGCACCTGGGCATTTTCCAGTTCAGGGGGCACTTCCTTGCGCCAGGTAAGAGCGCAGATCAGCGCAGCTGCATCCTCCAGCAGGGACGAAAGCAGCCCGTCCTGCACCTCTTCCCCGGGCAAATGGGCCCGGAAAAGGGAAAGTTTCTGCTGGTTATCCATGGCTTTTTCCTCAGCCCAGTACGCGGACGGCCAGTTCGGGATAGAGGGTTTTGAAGCCGTAGAGCACGTCCATGCTCAGCAGCTCGCGCTTATGCTGCATATCATAGCCGCGCACCACACGCAGGTTGATGCCGTTATAGCCGGTCACATAGCTTTCCACACCGGCAGGAGCCACCAGAGGACGGGTGGCAAAGGCGAAGGCCATGGGGCAGAAAGCCAGGTTGGCGGTGTGGGAGGGCAGAACGGAGACTTCCGTCTTATCCTGCAGGGCAGGCAGTGCGGGATAGACCTGAATGCCGGAAATGGCGTTATTGGAAGCGGGGGCAGAAGCCTGGGTGACGGTGTAGTTTTTGCCGCCGATCACCAGCACATCACCCTTGACCAGCTGACCGGTGAGCGTGGTGCCGGAAATGGACAGCACATTGGCGCCCGCTTCCACAGCGCCGTTCACCTTCACGGCGGAAGCGGCGGTGATGCCGCTTTCATGGCGAGCCACACCCTGGCTCATGTAATTGTCAAAGCCCATCACGCGGCCGATGCTGCCTTCCTTCAGCGCATCGGTGGCACCGGCCTTATCCGCATGCACCAGGGCATCCAGATTGGTAAAGGCGGCATCTGCTTCCGCATCCCATACGGCACAGCGGCCGGAAACAGGGGCACGGTTCAGGTTCAGGGCCTTACGGGCAGCAGAAAAATCAGCAAGCGCAGAAGGGGTGGTGCCGGCGGTGCCCACGGCATAGGGGATATCCTGATACAGTTTCAGGCCTTCCTGATTGATCTTTTCCGCCAGGGCAGCGGCAGCAGGCAGGATGAACACCTGTTCCAGGGTTTCCTTGTTGGAGGCACCTTCCAGGGCCTCAATGCCAACGTCCACCGTGGCGATACGATTGAGGGTGAAATCCACGGTGTCTTCGGCGATGTTCTGGCTGGTGACACCCTGGGCAGGGTCAAAATCGTGGGCCTGCAGGTTGATGGGCTTGCGGATCTGGATGGTATCACCCAGCTTACGGCCGGTGATATCCTGTTCCAGATCGCGGTAGCACAGCTGGGGGAACACCAGGTTATCCATCAGACGGGGCAGGGTGAGACGGGCCAGTTCCTTGATGGAGATCATTTGATTTGCCATTGAAAAAATTTCCTCCTTTTATTTCACGTAAGTGGCATGATAATAGGCATTATCATCCATTTCATCCAGGGACAGGGCATCGCTGCGCAGGGGCTCATTGCCGCGCATACGGCTGACCACACCCTGCTGAACGGCGGTGCGGAAAGCGTTTTCCACCTTGTTCAGGCTTTCCAGGCAAGCCTCTTCGCTGTCGCAGCAAAGGGCATCCAGCAGCGCTTCGGGCAGGCTGCGCTTCACCAGCTGTTCCCGGGCAAAAGAGCGCATTTCCCGGGCGAAGAGCGCCTTTTCACGCTGGGCCATTTCCTCCTTGTGCTGGTCAAGAGCCTGCTTTTCCTGGTCCATTTTGCTTTCTGCAGCGGCGAATTTTTCCGCCACCGCCTGCTGCACCATGGCATGCAGCTTTTCCATGTCAAATTCCATTCCGGGCACAGTTTCCTGCACCTGTTCCACGGCATTATTCATTGGGCACAGTTTCCTTTCTGTCATTGATTTCCCTCACCCGGGCAGCGGTTTTTTCCGCATCCTGCACAAAGGGCACCTGGGTGAGCAGCATGTCATCGGGCACAAAGCCACGGTAGTTCATGACGGTCTGGCTGATTTCCAGATCGTTGACGGGCAAAGAGCGGGCAAACAGCATCTGCACGCTGTCCGCATCCACAGGACGGGCACCCTGCACCTGCAAAAAGTGGGCAAAGCGGCGCAGGCGCTCCCGCAGGCCTTCCCGGAACCAGCGTTCCTTCATCCGCACCAGCTGATCCAGCCCCAGCAGCTTGAATTTCATAGCCACACCGCTGGTATTGCCGGAAAAATGCTCATCGGTCAGATCGGGCACCAGGGAAAACTTGTGGATATCGCTTTTGATGGCATCCCGCAATACTTCCACATCGTTTTCGGGCATGGAGCGGGCCAGGTAGGACGCGCCTGCCTCCTGATCGGGCAGGTAAAGCAGCTTGTCCTGCCTCAGCTGCTGTGCCGGGGTGCGGCCCCGCTCATCCGTTTCCATCCGGGCACCGGTGATGACCAGCAGGGCATCCACAAACTGCTCCTTGTCGTTGACACGGTCGCTTTCCAGACGGTCATAGGCATCGATGAGGGTGAGCACGGAGGCAAAGTCCCCCTGTTCGTCTTCCCCGTTCCAGTATTCGATCATGGGCACACCGCCGAAGAAATGGGGCACAATCTGAGGGGTGCCGTAGGCGGAGCAGAGCAGCTGAGGGGCATGGTACACCTCCATCTGTTCCGGGGTGTACACCTCAATGCAGTAGCCCTGCAGATGGTTTTCCACGTTTCTTTCTTCCGAAAAGCGGATGCCCAGAAGGGGCTTGAGGGAAATGGCGGCATCATACACCACAAAAGCATTTTCGGGGCTGACGCTGCTGGCACGGGGGGAGGCATGCTCATCGGCATAGAGGATTTCCACACCCCTGCCGTAAATGGAAGCCTGCCGGGCCAATTCCGCATCCAGGCTCTGCACATCCGTCCGGGCATAGGCCTGCAAAAGGGGCTGCAGGGCCTCTTGCTGTTCCCGGGCCTGATAAGACACAGGCTTGCCCAGCAGATAGCCCGATGCCATCGTGGTGATATACCGGGCAAAGCCATGGCATAGCCGGTGATTGGGCAGGCCCGCTTCCCTTCTTCTTTCCAGAATGGGATGGCGGTTTTCATAATATCGCCGCAGGGTTTCACGCTCCTCCCGGCCCAGCAGAAATTCGCTGAGCACGCTTCTGAGCAGCTGATTGCGCAGCGCAGGTGCCAGGTGTTCTTTGGATCTTGAGATCATAATCCTAATTCTCCTTTTCCGGCGGTGGTGGCCCTGCGGCTGTTGCTTTCATGCTCCAGGGCATAGCGCAGGGCATCGATCAGATGGTTGTTTTTATCCATGGGAATGGGCAGGGTATGGCCTTCCCGGTCCTGCTGCCAGCGGTAGAGGGACAACTCCTCCTTCAGGTGGGCGCAGCCGGTATCCACCACGATCCGGTGGCCCTGCAGCCACTGGATGCCATGGAGCACGCTGTCCTTTCCCTTCCGGGCCGGCAGGGCACAGATACCAAGGGAGCGCAGCTCCCGGATGGACTTTGGCTCGGCGCTGTCGCACACAATGGGGGTATGGCCGCAGAAATCCTTCAGGCGATTGGCCAGATGGGCATTGATAAGCCCCTTTTCATACAGTTCTGCAAAGACATACACCCGCTTGTTTTTCCTGTCCAGGCCGCAGCAGACAGCAGCGCAGGGATCGGTGGCAAAGCCAAAGTCAAGACCATAAAGCAGCAGCGGCCAGGCCGCTTTTGTCTCCGTCAGGTCCTGCACCTCCCAGTTGCGGAAGATCACATCCCCCATCACACCCCAGTTGCCCAGGGTATAGACCTGGTAAAAATACGGGTCCGGTTCGTTTTCCAGTGCCTGCCGGTCATCGGGGGTGAGAAAACGGTTATCCAGATAGGTGGTTTTGAGGATGGTCACGTTTTTGCCCCGGCACAGCCGCTTCCCATCCTGCCAGCAATCGAAAAACTGGCGGTACAGCCAATGGCGCTGATAGATGGGGTTGAAGGAAAAAGTGAAGCGCTTCTGATGGCGGCTTTCACCGCGCAGGCGCTTGTCCAGCTGCTTGAAGTCCTCATAAGCACATTCGGTGGCTTCCTCCATCCAGATATCGGTGAGCACGCCACTTTGCGGGGTGAGGGATTTGATCTTTTCCACATCGTCCAGCCCGGCAAACAGAAGCTGGCAGCCGTTGTTTCTGGCAGTGATGGTGTTTTCCGTTTTGCTGATGTGAAAAAGCATGGAAAGGCCCAGCCGGTCAATGGCCTTGCGGATTTCGTTCCAGCAGGAGGAACGGAGGGTGCGGCCCACTTTGCGGACGATCAGGTAATTGCGGCCCTGCAATACGTCCAGCACGCACCGGGTGGCCAGGAAAACGCTTTTGCCGCTTCCGGCCCCGCCGAAGTACACCTGATACCGGTCCTGATTTTCCAGGTGCGGCCGATACACCCGGTTGATGCAGGAGGGAGGCAGGGTAAGCCTGGGCATCAGGGATCCTCCTTCAGCACGATTTCAAAATCACCGGCAGGGGCATCGCCGCCCTTTTCCTGGGGCACCCTGTCCAGAATCAGGGCAGCGGCCTTGATGGCATCCGCATTGGATGTGTTTTCATCCCGGAGCAATCGCTGCAGCCGGTCCACCGCCCGGATCGCCGCCTGCAGCGTTTTGGCCCGGAGCCTTTCCCGGGCATTTTGTTTGATGGTCGCATGCATCACCTCCCTTGCTCGGCCTACTTCAGGATAACAGGCACGGCGGCTGACATACAGTGGCGGGAAAAAATCATTCCCAGACACAATGGGGTGAAAATGAACCGCATGGGAAACAGCTGAAAAACTGCAGCAAAAAAAGCCCCCTTATGGGAGCAAAATGCCGGTTTATGTCACATCTGCATGAAAGCGCACACGGCTGCCAATCCAGGCAGCCCAAGCAGGGCAGAAATGCCCCAGGTCACCATATTCAGCCCCATCAGCCCCATCCCCTGGCACAGCCATGCCCCCACGAACCCCCAGAAAATTCGCTGCACCGTATTGTATAGCCCTTTCCCCGGCCGGGTGCGCAATGAGAAAAGCAGGAGACAAAAAATCCATAAAGCCACACAGACAATGACGGCAAAATGCGCCTGAACCATCATGCATTCCCCCTTTCGTTCAAATGTATGCCAACGATTGACAAGGATGCATAAACGGGTGTAAAATAGGGCAAGGTTACCAATGACGGAGGTAGAGAAAAGATGGGTATTATTCCTTCCCGCAATCTGGAAGAACAGCGCCGCGAAGAAAACGGCGTGGTATATTTTGACCGGGGCACCATCGAGGGCAAGAACGGCAAAAAGTATGACCGCTTTGCCATCCAGACCCACTTTGTGGAAGTGGGCGAAAGCCAGGTGGAGCTGATCGAAAAATATGTGCGTCCCCTGTATCAGGAAGGGGATATGGTTTCCTTCGGTGCCAAGGTAATGGCCATGTGCACCAATAACGTCAAAACCCGCGAACAGGTAAAGCCCGGCTTCTGGGCCAACCTTTTGTGGCGCTTTGCCGGCATCAACCATACCGGTGTTGGCATGCATGAGCCCTATAAGCTGCAGCTGGTGATCGATATGTGCGGCCTGCCCCGGGTGCTGCTGGCCGTTGTTTGCTCCGCCGTGACGAAGCTGTTTGGCATCAAGGGTGTGTTCTACAAGGTGTGCGGCCAGGGCGTGGGCGGCATTGACGGTTTCTATTTCCGGTCCAGCTTTGAACGGTACAAGGAACTGGCTCTCATTAACCCCCCCAACCCCGTGGAACTGTGCAACGAGCTGGAAAAGGCTACCGGCATTCCCGTGGTGCTGATGGATGCCAACGACATTGAACAGAACCAGCTGGGCAAGTGTGACAGCTTCCCCCTCACCGATGACGAAATTCAGGATGCCATGCAGGATAACCCCTCCGGCCAGGGTGACGAACTGACCCCCCTGATCCTGATCCGCCCGGTAAAGTAAGTAACAATAAAAAGGCTGCTGAAGAAAGCAGCCTTTTTTATTGGGAAATCATGCGGGGTTTCACCCCTGCCCCCCCACCAGGGGCAGCAGGGTCATTGACCCTGCACCCATTCTCCGGAACTGGCAATCTGTATGTTGCAAGCAATGTCCCGGTGAAACAAAGTAACATGCACACATACTTTTGCAGAGAACGAATGTGTTTTTGCGAATTGGGTGCCCGCACTGCGGGCCACGCAGAAACCCCTTTGCAAAAGAACGATTGAAACTTTGCGAGTCGGATGCGGCACGGCCGCCCCACGGGCTGGGCGGCGGAACGCCGCCGGCCGGATGCTGAAAGCATCCGGAGAAAACGAAAAAATAAGCGGAGGGAAAATGAATTTTCCCTCCGCTGTTTTTATCGTTTTCATCGCGCCCGTGGGTACACATCTCTTCGTTCCCCAAGCTTCACGCGGAAATAGTTCGTTTCCGCGCGCAACCACCTCGCGCATTGGGTGCAGGGGCAATGCCCCTGCCGCAGGGGTACAGGGGGCGAGGAGCCCCCTGCCACGTTCAAACCTCGTCCAGCGCTGCAAGTAGTTCTTCAATATCCTGGCGGATGATGATGA
>JAFWYZ010000028.1 GCA_017517465.1 Clostridia bacterium
CCCCAGGTGGGGAGGAAGAAGCACAGGGTGGTGTCGGACTTCATGCCGGCGAACCACACTTCGGTCCAGGCGCCGCCCTTGTTGGACAGGTCTTCCTGTTCCAGTTCAACAGCCAGGTCGAGGTAGTCGTACAGGATGGGGTCGATGACCAGCTTGCCATCAACAACCCAGCCCTGTTCACGGCCGAAGTTGAAAGCATTCCAGATGTCGCCAGCGCCGACGACCATCTTGGTAGCGCCTTCAGACTTTTCGTTCACTTCAGCAGCAGTTTCCATGAACAGATCCCAGTCAGCAACCTTGGCCTGGAATTCTTCGGGAGTGGTCACGCCCAGATACTTTTCAGCCAGGGAAGCACGATACATCAGAGCGCCGGGAGTGGCCTGCCAGGACAGACCCTTCAGCTGGCCGTTGATGTTGGAGGTACCGATCTGCTTCATCACGGGGATAGCAGCGGCAACTTCTTCTTCGGTGATGCCCACGTCAGCCAGGTTGGCGGTAACGTCGGAGTTCACATACTTCTTAACGAAAGCAGCTTCCAGGGTGAACACGTCGGGAGCTTCGTCAGAGGTAGCAGCGGAAGCCATGATAGCATCCACCTTGGAGGTGTATTCGCCACCATCGGTGGGATACAGGGTGTACTGAATCTTTACATTGGGATGAGTGGGAGCATAATACTTGTTGATCATGCCTTCCAGCTCGTTGGTGAAGGACCACACGTTCAGGGTGATCTCTTCTTCGGCGGCAGCGAAGCTCATGCAGCTGAGCAGCAGCACCAGAGCCAGGACCATAGCCAGAGCCTTTTTCATTGGGGGTTCCTCCTTCTAAAATTTTGCGGGTATCCCGCTATTTTCTTTAAACAGCGTCGCAACGCCGCTTAGAGACATGTGGAAAATGGTTAGAAATTTGTACAAATGTTACTTCTTTTTTTGATGACAATGTGTAGTATACATCAGGTTGACCAATATGGCAAGCAATTTTTTTGTTTTTTAACCGTTTTCGTTGATTTTGGTATAATTAATCTCAAAAAATGCCTTTTTAAGTTCAAATTTACTCATTAAACTCGCCGGAAGGTGATTTTTCAACCATTTTATGCACATTTTCGAACATTATCTCACCGTTTTCGACCTTCATCTGTACCTGATCCCCCAGGTGCACCGCTCCTGCGATCAGCCTTTCACTGAGGGTATCCTCCACCGTCCGCTGGATCATCCGGCGCAGGGGACGGGCACCGTACTGATCGTCATACCCTGCTTCTGCCAGGTGCTTCACCACGTCCTCATTCCAGCAAAGATGCATATCCCTTTCCTTCAGCCGCTGGGCCACCTGGGAAAGCATCAGGCCGGCAATCTGTTCAATATCTTCCTTCCCCAGCTTATGGAACACGATGGTTTCATCCACACGGTTAACAAACTCCGGTCTGAAAACGTGCTTCATGTCCGCCAATACCTTTTCCTTCATCCGTTCATAGTCCATGGCGCCGGCGCTGCCGCCGCCAAAGCCCATGCCACCCTTCTGGGCTGCCTGAGCCCCGGCATTGGACGTCATCACAATAATGCAATTGCGGAAGGAAACCGTGCGGCCCACGTTATCCGTCAGCCTGCCGTCTTCCAGAATCTGCAGCAGCATGTTGAACACATCGGGATGCGCTTTTTCAATTTCATCAAACAGCACCACGGAGTAGGGCTTGCGCCGCACCTTTTCCGTCAGCTGTCCTCCTTCTTCGTAGCCCACATAACCGGGAGGCGAGCCCACCATCCGGGATACGGTGTGCTTTTCCATGTATTCGCTCATATCCAGCCGGATGAGGGAATTTTCATCCCCGAACATGGCTTCCCCAAGGGCACGGCACAATTCCGTCTTGCCCACACCGGTGGGACCCAGGAAAATGAAGCTGCCGATGGGACGTTTGGGATCCTTCAGCCCGGCCCGGGCACGGCGGATGGCACGGCTGACGGCATTCACCGCTTCTTCCTGGCCGATCACCCGCTCATGCAGGATGCTTTCCAACTGCAAAAGCCGTTTGCTTTCTTCCTCCGTCATCTTTTTCACCGGGATGCCTGTCCATCCGGCCACCACCTGGGCAATATCCTCTTCCCCTACCACATCCCTGGCAGCGGACTTTCTGCGTTCCCACGCAGCACGCTTTTCTTCCAATTCATTCCGCAGGGTATTTTCCTGATCACGGAGCCTGGCTGCCTTTTCGTAATCCTGGGTGTCAATGGCTTCGCTCTTTTCCAGCAGCACACCCTCCAGCGCTTCTTCCACTTCCTTCACATCGGTAGGGGCGGTGAAGGCCTGAATACGCACCCGGGAAGCTGCTTCGTCCATCAGGTCAATCGCCTTGTCCGGCTGGAAACGGTCGGTAATGTACCGGCCGGACAGCTTCACAGCCGCTTCCAGCGCTTCATCGGTGATGTGTACCTTATGATGCGCTTCATACCGGTCCCGCAGTCCCTTCATGATGGCGACGGTTTCCTCATCCGTGGGTTCTTCCACCGTCACCGGCTGGAAGCGTCGGGCCAGCGCCGCATCTTTTTCAATATGCTTTCTGTATTCATCCAGCGTAGTGGCGCCGATGCACTGGATCTCCCCACGGGCCAGAGAGGGCTTGAGAATATTGGCGGCATCCATACTGCCTTCCGTCTTTCCGGCCCCCACAATGTTCTGCAATTCGTCAATGAACAGAATCACATCGCCGCTTTTTCGCACTTCATCCAGTGTGTTCTTCAGTCTTTCTTCAAATTCACCCCGGTATTTGCTGCCGGCCACCATGGCCCCCATATCCAGGGAAATGATCTTTTTGCCATCCAGGTTTTCGGGGACGGTTCCCTGCACGATCTTCTGGGCCAGCCCTTCCGCCACGGCAGATTTACCCACCCCGGGTTCACCGATCAGCACAGGATTGTTTTTGGTTCTTCTGGAAAGGATCTGGATGATCCGTTCAATTTCGGTCTGACGGCCGATCACAGGATCCAGCTTTCCCTGTCTCGCCGCTTCGGTGAGATCCCGGCCATATTTTTGCAGACAGGAATCGTTTTCCTTTCCGCCGGCAGCATTGGCAGCGGCAGGGGATTCCTTCACCATGCCCTCCAATACCGACTTGCGTACCTTTTCCACATCCGCACCCATGCCGGTCAGCACCCGCATGGCCACGCTGTCTTCATCCATCAACAGACCCAGCCAGAAATGCCCGCTGGTCACATAGGGCATGCCCAGCCGCTGGGCCTCCCGGATGCTGTTTTCCAGCAGCTTTTTCACGCTGGGGGAAAGCTCCAGCCGCAAAGGCTTTTCTTCCCCGGAGCCGCAGATCTGCTTCACCGCTTCCGTTACCGTTTCCGCAATCACCTGATCCGGCAGCCCAGGCGCATCACTGCGTGCCTGACGCAGCAGCCCGATCAGCATATGCTCGCTGCCCACATATTTATGCCCCATTTCCAGTGCTGCCCGCTGTGCCGATGCGATCACCAGCTGGGCCCGTTCGTTAAACCGTCCGAAAATTGCCATTTTGCACCTCCTGCAATGCAAAGAAATATGTCTTTCTTCATTTATATATATATTATGTTATACGGTGCTGTGTTTATGTAAGAGTTTATGTAAGTGTTTTTCTTATTCTCCCCTGCGCTGGGCAATGGATAAAAGCATGGCCCTGAGAATCTTGGCCCGCAGCGCATTTTTCACCTGTTCCGGCATGGGCACAGAAAAGGCCCCGGGGGATACTGCCGCCGCCATCAGCTGGGCATCGGCAAGAGATACAACACCGCTTTCCGCCAGCTGACGGCAAAGGATCTGGGCGGATTGGGCATCGATACCGTTGCCGATGCGCTCATTCAAAAGATAGGACAGGTGATCCTGAGCGCTTCTTCTTACCTGCACAATGCGGATATATCCGCCGCCGCCCCGCTGACTGGAGGTCACATAACCGTGATCCGGCGTAAACCGGGTAGCAAGTACATAATTGATCTGGCTGGGGGCGCAGTTGAAAAATTCAGCCAGCTCGTTCCGCTTGATTTCTACTTCCTGTTGCTCCTCCCCCATCATTTCCTTGATGAAGGCTTCGATGGTATCACTCAGACGCATGCTGCCCCTCCTTTTCTGTCTTTCTTTGACCTATGTGTATTGTAACACATTTTTCATCCCTTTGCAATCAATTTTCCTCTTTTTTCCTTCTGTTGATTTCACCGGAAAACAAAATCCGCTTTTTCATTGCATTCCATAACTTTTTTTGAAAAATCTATTGACAAAGGGGGGTGTATATGGTTTAATGTTTTCTGTTTTGAAGTTTAGTTTTTCTAAACTTTCGAGTGTGATTTCCGGTTTAGTAAAAGTAAACCCTGTGAAGAAAGGAGCGGGAAGCATTGAGTATCGGCGGAAAGCTGCGCCAGTTAAGACTGCAGCGAAACCTGACCCAGGAAGAAATGGCAGACAGGTGTGAGTTGAGCAAAGGGTTCATCTCCCAGGTGGAGCGGGACCTGGCCTCCCCCTCCATTGCCACGCTGACAGACATGCTGGAATGCCTGGGCAGCAACCTGAAGGAATTCTTTTCCGAGTCCGGCAACGAAAAAACCGTCTTCTCCCAGGATGATATGTTTGTCAAGGAAGACGAGGAAACCCTGCGGGGCAGCATCACGTGGCTGGTGCCCAGTGCCCAGAAAAACGAGATGGAGCCCATCCTGGTAGAGCTGGGTGAACAGGGACAGACCCAGGACATGCCCCCCCATGAAGGGGAAGAGTTCGGCTATGTGCTGTCCGGCACCGTCACCCTGCAGGTGGGCACCAAGCACTTCAAGGTGCACACCGGCGAAAGCTTCTGCCTGCACCCCAGTGCCCCCCACCGCATCATCAACAGCGGCAAACGCACCGCAAAATTCCTGTGGGTATCCACCCCGCCCAATTTCTGATTTTTCGGAGGAATGAGCCATGGAAGAACAACGCCTGATTACCCTGGAAAACATCAGTAAAGCCTATGACGGGGTGACCGTCCTTTCCAACATTGACCTCTATATCCGCAAAAAGGAATTTGTGACCCTGCTGGGTCCTTCCGGCTGCGGCAAAACCACCACCCTGCGCATCATCGGCGGCTTTGAAACCGCAGACAGCGGCCGTGTGATGTTTGACGGCAAGGATATTTCCGCCCTGCCCCCCTATAAGCGGCGGGTGAACACGGTATTCCAGAAGTATGCCCTGTTCCCTCACCTGAATGTGAAGGATAATATTGCCTTCGGCCTGAAGCTGAAGAAAACCCCCAAGGATGAAATTGACCGGAAAGTGGACAAAATGCTGGATCTGGTCAATCTCTCCGGCTACGGCAAGCGCAGCGTGGACAGCCTCTCCGGCGGCCAGCAGCAGCGCATTGCCATCGCCCGTGCCCTGGTGAACGAGCCGGAAGTGCTGCTTCTGGATGAACCGCTGGGTGCATTGGACCTGAAGCTGCGCAAGGAAATGCAGCTGGAAATCAAGGACATGCAGCAGCGCCTTGGCATCACCTTCCTCTACGTCACCCACGACCAGGAAGAAGCCCTCACCATGTCCGATACCATCGTGGTCATGCGGGGCGGCCATATCCTGCAGATCGGCACCCCCAAGTCCATCTACGATGAACCCAAGAATGCCTTCGTTGCCAATTTCATCGGCGAAAGCAACATCTTCCCCGGCACCATGGTGCGGGACGAACTGGTGCATTTCTGCGGCGCCGATTTCCCCTGTGTAGACGGCGGCTTTGGCGAAGACACCCCTGTGGACGTGGTGGTGCGCCCCGAAGACGTGCTGCTGGTGGGCGAAGATGTGGGCCAGGTGACCGGCACCATTAAGAGCGTGCTGTTCAAGGGTGTGCATTATGAAATGATGATCGACGCCGGCCATTCCACCTGGAAGGTGCACTCCACCTCCATGCAGCCCGTGGGCAGCCGGGTAGGCCTTTCCGTTGTTCCTTTCAACATCCACATCATGAAGCCCATGAAGGAGGACGCTGCCAAATGAGCAACCTGCAGGTTCCTGCATGGGGTACCTGGGTGATGCTGGTGGGGTTTGTGGCATTCATTGTGCTGCTGGTGATCTATTTCAAAAGAAACCACGGCCTGAAGCGGCCCATCTTCTCCTCCCCCTATACCCTGTGGATCATTGTGTTTACCATCGTTCCCTGTCTTCTGATCGCCTACTACGCTTTCACCGATGTCAACGGCGCTTTCACCCTGGATAATTTCAAGAATTTCTGGGACAGCAACTACGACATGAACAAGGAACTCATCGCCATGGGCTTCAATCCTGCCGACATGGGCTTTGCCCGGGGCACGGTGAACGTGGATACGCTGGGCTATTCCCTGTGGATGGCCTTCCTTTGCACGGTGATCTGCCTGGTGCTGGGCTATCCCACCGCTCATATCATGGCGGAAAGGGATTTCAAGCTGGGCCCCACGCTGGTGGTGCTGTTCGTCATTCCCATGTGGATGAATTTCCTTCTGCGTACCATCGCATGGATGAGCCTGCTGGAAGACAACGGCCTCATCAACGGCCTGCTGGAATGGCTGGGCATCGGCAAGGTACAGCTGATGTACAATTCCGGTGCCGTACTGCTGGGCATGGTGTACAATTACCTGCCCTTCATGGTATTCCCCATCTATAACGTGCTCAACAAAATGGACTATAAACTGTCCGAAGCGGCCATGGACCTGGGGTGCGACAAGTGGAAGACCTTCTATAAGGTCACCCTGCCCCTGAGCCTGCCCGGTGTGGTCAGCGGCATCACCATGGTGTTCATGCCCGCTGTCACCACCTTCTTCATTCCCCGTATGCTGGGCGGCGGCAACACGGAAATGTTCGGCGACCTGATCGAACGCACCTTCCTCACCGCCAATAACTGGAACGTGGGCAGTGCCCTGTCCATGATCATGATGGTGCTGATTCTGCTGAGCCTGGGGCTCTTGCGGAAAGTGGACCCCGAAGGCGAAGGAGGCAGCATGATATGATGAAATTTATCAAGCGGTTCTACCTTTCCATCATCCTTCTGTTCCTGTATGTGCCCATCGTGGTTCTGATCGTTCAGTCCTTCAACGCCGGCAAGAGCCGTGCCAAGTGGGAAGGTTTTTCCTTCCGCTGGTATCAGGAACTGTTCAACGACCCGGCCATCATGCAGGCTTTGTACGTCACCATCAGCATTGCCATCCTGGCTGCCATCGTTTCCACCATCCTGGGCACCCTGGCCGCCATTGGCATCCATGCCATGCAAAAGCGTCCCCAGAGCCTGATGATGACCCTTACCAATATCCCCATGACCATGCCCGATATCGTCACCGGTATCTCGCTGATGCTGCTGTTCATCTTCACCAAGGTGGAGCGCGGCTACTGGACCATGCTGCTGGCCCATATCACCTTCGACACCCCCTATGTGATTTTGTCGGTGCTGCCCAAGCTGAAACAGATGAACAAACACAGCTACGAAGCGGCGCTGGACCTGGGGGCCACCCCTACCTACGCCCTGTTCCATGTGATCCTGCCCGAAATCATGCCCGGGGTGATCACCGGTGCCATGCTGGCCTTTACCCTCAGCCTGGACGATTTCACCATCAGCTACTTCACCACATCCCCCCTGGTGCAGAATCTGTCCACCCTGATCTACTCCCAGGCCCGCAAGGGCATCAAGCCCACCATGAATGCGCTGTCTGCGCTGATGTTTATGGCCCTGCTGCTGCTTTTGCTGGTGGTCAACCGCCGCTCCAGCAAAACGGAAGTAAAAAACTGAAAAACGGAGGTAAACAAAACATGAAAAAGCTGTCTCTGGTTCTGGCTCTTTGCCTGGTTCTTTCCGCCTGCGTGTTCCCCGCATCCGCTGAAGAAGTGGTGAACATCTACAACTGGTACGACTATATGGACGAATCCATCTTCGAAGATTTCTACAAGGAAACCGGCATCAAGGTCAACTGCATGTATTTCACCACCAACGAAGACATGATGGTGCAGGTGCGCGTCAGCCCCGGTGCCTATGACGTGGTGTTCCCCTCCGAATATTGCGTGGAACGCATGATCAAAGAAGATCTGCTGGCTGAAATCAATATGGAAAACGTGCCCAATGCCCAGTATATCGATCCTTCCCTGCTGGGCGGTGCCCATGACCCCGAAAACAAATACTCCATCCCCTTCATGTGGGGCACCGTGGGTATCCTCTACGATACCACCAAGGTCACCGCAGAAGAAGTGAGCAGCTGGGGCATCCTGTGGGATGAAAAGTATGCCGATCAGATCTTCATGATGGACTCCATCCGCGACACCATGGGCCTGACCCTGAAGTATCTGGGCTATTCCATGAACACCCGTGATCCCCTCCAGCTGAAGGAAGCCACCGATAAGCTCATTGCCCAGAAGCCCCTGGTGAAGGCCTATCAGGTAGACGAAACCAAGGACAAGATGGTCAACGGCGAAGCTGCCCTGGCGGTTGTGTGGAGCGGCGATGCTCTCTATGCCATGGACCTGAATGAAAACCTGGATTATTCCGTGCCTCAGGAAGGCAGCAATGTGTGGGTGGATGCCGTGGTCATCCCCAAGACCGCCAAGAACAAGGAAAACGCTGAAAAGTTCATCGATTTCCTGTGCCGCCCCGACATTGCCCAGCGCAACTGCGAATACATCTGGTATTCTTCCCCCAATACCGGTGCCATCGAACTGATGGGTGAAGATTACACCGAAAACCTGGCCATCAATCCCTCTCAGGATATCATTGACCGCTGCGAATGGTTCCAGGATATCCCCGAAAACTATATGACGGTGTACAATGCACTGTGGAGTCAGGTGAAAAATGCAAAATAAGCGTGTTATCATTCTGATAACTGCCGTGTTGGCGCTGGTGTGTTTATGCACCGGCGCCTTCGCGCAGGAAGAATACAGAACACTGAAGATCGGCAGCGAGGGCAAGGACGTGACCCGGCTGAAAAAAGCCATGTACTGGCTGGGCTATTTCACCTCCGACAACGTGTCCGATGCCTATAACCGTGTCACATCCGAACGTGTGATGCAGCTGCAGAAGAATAACGGGCTGGAGGAAACCGGCATTGCCACCCCCGAATTGCAGGAGCTGATTTTTTCCGGCAACTGCATCGGCACCGCCATCGCCCCCTCGCCTTCCCCCATCCCCACCCCTTCCCCCATTCCCACACCCGTTCCCACCCCCACGCCCATTCCTACCCCCATCTGTCCCCAGTTCACCCCGGACCTGCCTCAGCTCAATGAAAAAGGGTTCCTGCCCCAGGACAGCGAAGAGGAGGAATATATCTACATCAATGAAGATGACGGCATGTGGGTCTATATTTCCAAAGACATTTCCATCACCCTCCGTCGCTACCACGACAAAAAAGAAAAGAACATGTGGTTCGAAGGGGATATTTACTGCTCCGAAACCAATCCGCTCAAAACCTATCTGAACCTGACCAAGTCCGGTAAGATCGGCGGCGGCAAAAACCCCATTCAGTTTTCCAAACAGGAAAACATCGTGCTGGGCATCTCCGACGATCATTTCGGCACCCGTGCCCGGGGCAAATCCACCGTGGGCATCATCGTCCGGGGCGGGCAGCAGTTTTCCAACAAAACCTATGCCGCCAACCGCGGCCGCTTCCCCAACCTGGAAACCCTGGCTGTCTTTCATGACGGCAGCATGAAAACCTTCGTCAGCGATGCCTACACCGCCCAGGAATACATCGATCTGGGAGCGGAAAACGTATTCGCCTTCGGCCCCATTCTGGTGCAGAACGGTCAGGTGGACGAACGGCTGACAGACGATTACTATCACTACCGCGAACCCCGCATGGCCCTTGGCATGGTGGAGCCTTACCACTATGTGCTGCTGGCCGTGAACGGCCGGGTGGAAGGCCAGTATAAGGGGGTGTACCTGGACTGGCTGGCGGAAAAAATGCTGGAAATGGGCGCCGTGGAAGCGTTGAACCTGGACGGCGGCGGCACCGCCTGCCTCACCTTCATGGGCAAACGCATCAACCGCACCGGCTCCGATATCCGGGTGCTCCACTCCATGATCGGCTTTGGCAACTCCGATCAGGTGGGCGAATAACCAACAAAATCATATCATCCCATCAAGCCGGGGCTTTTCCCCCCCGGCTTGTTTTATTGACATAATTCGGAAATTGTGATATATAGATGGTACAATGATGATAAATAGATAATGAAATTCCAGAACTATTGGAGGTGTCTGATGGGATGCTGCGTCCGGACGCTTATTATGAAATGCATTTAAAAGGAAAAAATGAGAAGGAAATTCTCTCAGTCCTTCGCGGGCTGAAGAATGAAATTGGTCGTCTCAAAAACATCATGGAACATCCTGATTTCAGTGTCCGGTCCCAAATACATCCAACAGAGGATGAACAAATTCACTTTAACAGAATGTATTTGGAACGCGCAAAACAAGCATTGCTTGAGATGGGTGCAGCATATACGCCCTCCCAGGCCGAACAAAAGGCGCAGCAGTTTCAGGAACACATCGATTGCATCAAAAA
>JAFWYZ010000029.1 GCA_017517465.1 Clostridia bacterium
ATTGCTCAACGTGAGGCAGACAAACACAATGCTGAGCAACCTTCCACAGGCGGAAAAGGCACATCTGTACCCGACCTGTAACACAAGAACAGCACCCAACGAAATCCTTCGAGGGTGCTGTTTAGTTAAGGTCATTCGATGCTATAAGACGGCGTGAGATGCCCTTATTCCTTACGAATTAAATTATTGGGGAAAACACCCTTGACAAAACAACTCGAAAGCGGCATTCCCCTTGAATTGTTTTCAGATCAGGCACGGATATGGGCGTCAAACTGATCGGCGGCGATCTTCAGTGCCTTGTTGGTGAGCTTGGTGATTTCTTCTTCGGTGAGGGTATGGTCGGCGGAGCGGAAGGTGAAGGAGAAGGCCACGCTCTTGTTGCCTTCGCCGATCTGCACACCGCGGAAAACGTCGAACATGCGAATGTCTTCCAGCAGGGCACCGCAGCCCGTCTTCAGCGCATCCATCATGGGGCCTACCAGCACTTCTTCCTTCATCACCAGGGCCAGGTCACGCTGCACAGCGGGGAAACGGGCAATGGATTTCACCGTTTCCATGGGCCGGATGGCCTTGAAGAACACGCTCAGGTTCACTTCGGCCACATAGGCACGGCCGGGCAAGTCGAACTTTTCTGCGGTGTCGGGATGCACTTCACCCAGCACGCACAGCGTATCTTCGCCCACCGTCAATTTGGCCTGACGGCCGGGATGCAGGTACTTTTCTTCGGCTTTGTCGATCTTATACTGAATGCCGTTTTCCGCGCACAGCGCTTCTACCACACCGCGGATGGCATAGAAGTCCGCATTGCCGTACATGCCGATGGCCAGGGAGGGCGTTTCGGTGGGCAGGTTTTCTTCGGTGCGGTTGATGGCATCGAAGGTGGCACCCAGTTCATAAATGCGGCCGTCAACGTTTCCGTTTTTCATGTTGGTGGACAGGGTCTTTAGCAGGCCGCACAGCATGGTGGTGCGCATGCAGGCCGTGTCTTCGCCCAGGGGATTGCGCACCATCAAAGGCTGGCTGCGGCGGTCATCCTGGGGCATGCCCAGCATATCGATGGCCTTCTTGGAAACGAAGGAGAAGGTCATGGTTTCATAGAAGCCCATGCCGCTGAGCAGGGTGCGCAGCATCTTCTGGTTGGCCGTCTTTTCGTTCAGGCCGCCCATGGGATTTTCACCCTTGAGGTGGGTGATGGGAATGCGGTCATAACCGGCATAACGCAGCACTTCTTCGCAGATATCCGCTTCCTGTTCGATGTCCTGACGGAAAGCAGGGGCAGTGACGGTCATCTTGTCGCCGTCCAGTTCCACCTGGAACAGAAGCTTTTCCAGAATGGCCTTCATATCTTCGGGAGCCACTTCCACACCGGCGCGGGTGCAGATGCGCTTGCAGCTCACTTCCAGCACAGCAGGCTTGATGGGGTTGGGATACAGGTCGATCACGCCGCTCACCACGTCACCGGCATCCAGTTCATTCACCATCTGGCAGGCACGCAGCAGCGCGTCCATGCAGGTCTGGGGGTTCACACCGCGCTCAAACCGGCCGCTGGATTCGGTACGGATGCCCAGGGCACGGCTGGTGAGACGGATGGAGGTGCGGTCGAAAGCGGCGCATTCGAACAGGATGGTCTTGGTGCCTTCCGTAATTTCGCTTTCTTCGCCGCCCATAATGCCGGCAAAACCGGTGGGCTTATTTTCGTCGCAGATCATCAGCGCCGTTTCGGGCAGGGTGTATTCCTTGCTGTCCAGGGTGGTGAGGGTTTCACCGGCCTTGGCCTTGCGCACCACGATGTGGCGGCCGTCCACCTTATCCAGGTCAAAGGCATGCATGGGGTGGCCGGTTTCCAGCATGACAAAGTTGGTGATGTCCACGATGTTATTGATGGAGCGCATACCGCAGGCATGCAGGTACTGGCGCAGCCAGGCAGGGGAGGGGGCAATGCGCACGTTCTTGACCACCTTGGCGGCATAACGGGGGCACAGTTCGCTTTCCAGCACTTCCACCCTGGCATAGTCGCTGATATCTTCGCCCGCTTCCTGCACCTTGATTTCGGGCAGCTTCAGCTCCGTGCCCATGGCGGCAGCCGTTTCACGGGCCACGCCCCACACGCACAGGCAGTCGGGCCGGTTGGCCAGAATTTCAAAGTCGATCACCGTATCATCCAGGCCAAAGATGGTCCGCACGTCGGTGCCCAGGGGGTATTCTTCATTGAACACCAGCAGGCCTGCATCGCCCACGGAGGGGTACAGTTCCACCGGCACGCCGATTTCGGGGCCGGAGCACAGCATGCCCTGGCTTTCCACGCCGCGCAGCTTGCCCTTCTTGATCACATGGCCGCCGGGCAGCTTGGCGCCGATCTTGGCCACGGGCACCAGCAGCCCTTCCTTTACATTGGGCGCACCGCAGACGATCTGCAGCGCTTCTTCTTCGCCCACGTCCACCGTGCATACGTGCAGATGGTCGCTGTTTTCATGGTCACGGCAGGTCAGCACCCGGCCAACCACTACGTTTTCCAGCTCTGCGCCCAGGAATTCCGTGCCTTCCACGCCCGTGCCGGTCATGATCATCCGGCTTTCGTATTCTTCCGCTGTCATGGGAATATCAGCATATTCCTTCAGCCATTTCATCGAAACTTTCATGTTTATGTTCCTCCATTATTTTGCAGGGGGAAACCCGCTTTTGACGCCAAAAGTGGGTTTCCCCCTGCACCCCTTTCCCGAAAAGCGATTCGGGAAAAAACAGGATGCTTCTTCTGACGCTTGTGTCCCCGTGTAACGAACAAATCAATCAATGGATTGCTTCACCGGCACATTGTCGGGAAAGACCTTTCCCAATCATCCGGTATAGCTTTTCGGAAGGGGCCTGGGGAAACTGCTTTTGGCTTCAAAAGCGGTTTCCCCAGATAACTCCCTTTCTCAAATCTCTTATCTGAACTGGCGCAGGAAGCGCAGGTCGCCTTCGTAGAGCAGCCGCATGTCCTTGATGCCGTAGCGCAGCATGGTGATGCGCTCCAGACCGATGCCGAAGGCAAAACCGGAATAAACGGAGGAATCAATGCCGCACATTTCCAGCACCTTGGGGTTTACCATGCCGCAGCCCAGTACTTCGATCCAGCCGGTGCCCTTGCACATTTTGCAGCCCTTGCCGTGGCAGTTGAAGCAGGTCAGGTCCACTTCGGCGGAGGGCTCGGTGAAGGGGAAGAAGGAGGGACGGAAACGCACTTCGATATCATCGCCGTAGAGGCGCTTGGCGAAGGCATCCAGGGTGCCCTTCAGATCGCCCATACTCACGTCCTTGTCGATCACCAGACCTTCGATCTGATGGAACACAGGGCTGTGGGTGGCATCCACTTCGTCAGCACGGAACACACGGCCGGGGCAGACGATGCGGATGGGGGGCTTTTTGGACAGCATGGTGCGGGCCTGCACGGGAGAGGTGTGGGTACGCAGCACGATGTTGTCATCAATATAGAAGGTATCCTGGGCATCACGGGCAGGATGGTTCTTGGGCAGGTTCAGCAGCTCGAAATTGTAGTGGTCCAGCTCCACTTCGGGGCCTTCCACCACTTCATAGCCCAGCCCTTCGAAGCAGGACAGCACTTCGTTCAGCACCAGCTGGGTGGGATGCACGGTGCCCACCAGAGGCAGATCCCGAGGTTCGGTGACATCGATGGCTTCCTTCTTCAGGCGCATTTCCTTTTCAGCAGCGGCCATGGCCACCTGCTTTTCTTCCAGGGCAGCGGTCAGCTGTTCCCGGGTTTCGTTGATCATCTGACCGGCCTTGGGACGGTCTTCAGGGCTCAGCTGGCCCATGCTGCGCAGCAGGGCGGTCAGGCTGCCCTTCTTGCCCAACACCTTCACCTTCAGAGCTTCCAGCTCCTGCAGGGAGGATACATTTGCCAGGGCTTCATGCATTTCCCGGCTGATCAGATCCAGGTTTTCGCGGATATCCATGGTTGTTTTCCCTCCAAATTAAAACGCCCGAAGGCATTTTGTTCTGCCTTGGGGCGTGATCATTTTTTGATACGCGGTACCACCCAAATTCCGTCTGACAACAGATTGTCAAACGCTCTTGTGCCCTGTAACGGAGGCAATGCCGGCAGCGCTTACTTTTTTTCTGCGCTGCAGCTCCGGAGCGAATGCCCTCCCTGCGCTTCAAACGGCTTCCAGCCCGTGGCCGTTTTTCTCTTGAGAATGCAGGTTTTCAGAGGGGTTGTTCTCCATCACCGCTGATTGACCGATTATAGCATTAAAGTGCTTTCTTTGTCAAGCATTACGGGGCTTTTTTCGTGTTGATCTTGGGCAATTGGATGGTGATGACGGAAGACGCGGTACGGCCCTTGGTGATATTCAGCACCAGTGCGATGCCGGCGATGTTCGTAATGAAGTTGGAGCCGCCGTAGCTGAGGAAGGGCAGGGGAATGCCGGTGATGGGCATGTAGCCGATGCCCATGGCAATATTCTGGAACACGTGGAAAAACAGCATGCCCATGACGCCCACGATCACCAGCCTGCCGAATTTGTCATTGGTAAACCGGGCCAGATACAGCATCCGCATGACCAGGTACAGATACACGGCCAGCACGGCCATGCAGCCCACAAAGCCGAAGCTTTCCCCCACCACGGAGAAGACGGAGTCGGTGGAGGCTTCGGGCACATAGCCCAGGGTGGTCCAGGATGCAGGCAGGAAGGTGCCAATGCCCGTCAGCTGGCCGCTGCCGATGGCATTCTGGGATTTGATGATCTGGTATCCGCCGGAATCGGCATACTTCTGGGGGTCCATGAAGGCCAGCAAACGCAGGATACGGTAGTCCGTGGTTTCGGACATCAGGGCATATGCCACGATCAGGCCGATGCCCACCACCAGGACACCCAATAGCCCTACCAGCAGCTTCCAGTCCACACCGGCGAAAAACAGCATGGTCAGGAACATGAAGCCGATGACGATGACGGTGCCCGTTTCACCCTGAGCCAGCACCACCACGGCCGGAACACCCACGATGAAGACGATTTTTGCAAAATCCTTCACATTTTTGATGGGCTGTTCTTTCAATGACAACTGCTTTGCCAGCAGCAGCATCACCGACAGCTTGGCAAATTCACAGGGCTGAATGGAACGGCCAAGGCCGGTGTTCAGCCAACCCCTGAGGTTGTTGCTCACCTGGCCGGCCACCAGCGTGATCACCAGCAAGCCCAGCACAATATAGTAAGCCAGGTTCACGCGGGCACGGATGAAGTCGGTGGGGATGGCCATGATGACGCCGATCACCAGGGGGGACGCCAGAAAGAAAATGGATTGCCACATGCTGGAGCGGGAATTGAGGATCTTGTTCAGAAGGGGCTGATCGGCGCTGATGTCCACATCATAGGTGGCCATGCAGATGCACAGAATGCCCAGAATGGCCAGGGCATAGACCCCTACGAGCAGTGTCCAGTCAAATCGGGCCCGGGAACGGCCGCTGGTATCCTGGATCTGGGTCATGCTTTCACACCCCCAAACCACAAAAAGCGCCGGCGGGAGGGCAGCTTGTATTCCGGCAGGGGCGTATCGGCACCCAGGAGCCGGGATGCAATATTTTCAATGGCCTGGCGCACCTTTTCGTCCCCGCATTCCAGGGCACATTTGTGCTGCAGCAGGGCACGGTAGACGGCCGGGCTTTCTTCGATCACACCGGTCAGGGGCATGTCCAGGCTTATGGCGATCTGTGCAGGGGGCAGCATTTCCCCTTTTTTGATCAGCTGCCGGTTCACCCGGTTCAGTACCAGCAGGGGATGCATTTCCCCTTTTTCCTGCAGCAGCATGGCTGTTTTTTCGGCGTCACGCAGGCTCACATCATCGGGTGTAGCCACAATGATGGGGGTGCTGTCCGCGCCCAGCAGGTTTTTCAGGCCTCTGCCAATACCGGCAGGGGCATCCAGCAGGATAATGTCGTGATCGGCACTCAGCTTTTCAATCAGCTTGCTGATCTCCTTGGCCTTGATGTCTGACGGCCGCAGCATCTGCGGTGCCGCCAGCAGGAACAGATTTTCGGTGCCGGTGGGGCGGATGAGGGCCTGCTCTGTGGGGCAAAGCTGCTCTTTCACATCCCCCAGGTCAAACACCACCCGGTCCTGCACGTCCAGCATCAGGTCTGCGCAGCGCAGGCCAATATCACCGTCGATCAGAACGGTGCGCAGCCCCCTGCCGGCAAAATACCGGGCCAGGGATGAGGCCAGCGTGCTTTTGCCAACGCCGCCCTTGCCGGACATGATGGAAAAAATTCTTGCCATAAGAACCTCCTGTTTCAGAGGGGAACAGATTTTGTTACGGGCACAGGCTGTTGCCGCCGGGCAGCTCCAGCACAACTTCCGTCTTGGCCTTTTCATCCAGATAGAAGCCGATGAAGTCACGGGCAGCACGGGTGGCCTGAGCACCGGCATAACCGTTGGGGATAAAGGAAACGATGGCGATCTCGGGCTTTTCCTTGGGGGTGAGGGCAACGAACCACGCATTGTTTTCCAGGTCCAGCTTGATACCGCCGATGGTGACCTGAGAAGTACCGGTCTTACCGGCCATGACCTCAGCTGCGGTATATTTCCAGTCCCGGAAATAGGTTTTCGCGGTACCGCCCTCGTCCACCACGCCTTCCATCCCCTTGAGAATGTAGGGCAGGTAGGGCTGGGCCGTATCCAGTACATTATGCTTGGTAGCTGACCGCTGGGACAGAATTTCGCCTTCGGGGGACACGATGGAGGAAACGATGTTGGGGTTCCACACGATGCCCGTATCGGACAGGGCACCCACATACCGTACCACGGTGATGGGGGTCAGCAGGGTAATGGACTGTCCGATGCCCATCTGGATCTCCTGGCTGCCGCCCCATTTGATGGTGTTCAGGTAGTTCCACAGGTCGCTCATCAGGGCAGCCTGCATCACCATGGAACGGGTCATGTTCAGCTCGGTCATGAAAATGGGACGTGCGTTCTTTACCCAATCGTCAGAACCGGATTTGATGGCCATTTCCATCAGCTGCTTGATGCAGTTGTCCAGGCGGGCTTCGTCGTATTCGATGCCGTTGCTGGCACCGAAGTTGATCAGGTGCTTTTTGATGGCATTGGCCACGATGATGGGGGTATCCGTCATCTGCTCCTGCAGGGATACGGTGGTATCGTACAGGTTCACCTGGTTGCCCACCACGCTGCGCAGCTCACCGGGCAGTTCAATGCCGGTTTTGCTGGTGAGGCCCATTTCAGCGGCATATTTGTACAGCCGTTCGGTGCCGGTATCGCCGTAGAGCCGGCTGGCCAGGGTGTAGAAGAAGTAGTTGCAGGAGTTGGTCAGCCCTTCCACGATGGTCTGGTCCTTGTGGGAGGCATAGTTGTTGGTCCAGCAGCGGGGCGCTTCTTCGCGGTTGGTGGTGTAGGCCATGAAACGGCCGCCGTCGGAAATGGTTTCAGTGGGGGTCAACTCGCCATTGGTCAGCGCGGCAAGGCCGGTGCACATTTTGAAAATGGAACCGGGTTCAGCACGGGTTTGCACGGCATAGTTCATCAGCAGGCTGCGCTCGTCCATAACGATTTCCCGGGCTGCTTCGCCGCTTTCGATCATGGCATTCAGGTCATAGGTGGGGTACTGGGCCATGGCCAGCATGCTGCCGTCTTCGATTTTCATCACCAGCAGCACACCGGTGTCCGCCAGCTGCAGGGGATATTCGTCCCAGTTGCGGTAGGCGATTTTGTCCTTGTTGGTTTCCAGCCATTTGGAGTCTGCCATTTTCTTTTCCTGTTCCGCACGGCAGGCTTCCACGTTGTCCCGGATGCATTCTTCCGCTTTTTTCTGATAGGCTGCGTTGATGGTCAGCTTCACGGTGTTGCCGTCAGTGGGGGGCGTGTAGGAAAGTTCGCCGGTGATATGGCCGGTGGAGTCCTTCTGCACCAGCCTCTCCCCCTGGCGCTGGGTGATATTGGCCGTCAGCCAGTTTTCCATGTAGGCTTCAATACCGTCCAGACCGATATGGTCATTCATGGCATAGCCTGCGGGCTGCAGCTCGTTGAAATAGCGTTCGGCATTCTGGATTTTGCCGGTATAGCCGATGATGTTGGAGGCCAGGGAGCCGTTGGGGTAGATGCGCTTTTCGCCCACGGATACCCCCACCCAGTCCATACTCATGCTGCGGCCTTCAATTTCGCTGACTGCTTCATAGGGCACGTCGGTGGCAATGGAAATGGGCACGGAGTTGAAGGCATTGTCCTGCATGGTAATGTTGATGGCCAGCACCTTCATCAGGGTTTCTTCTGTCACTTCAATGGTTTCCACGCAGGGGTTTTTGTTGGGGGAATCGGCATCGGGCACGATGGAAACACCGCGGCTGTCCAGCTGCAGGGCATATTTGCCGCCGCCAAGGTCGGTAAAGCCGTAGCGCTTGCGCAGCCGGGTGAAGCATTCTTCGGCGCTGTAAGCCCGGCTGACAGAGAAATAATTGTTGCGGTAAAAGGTTTCCAGGCGGCTGTTCCATGCCGCTTCGGAAATGCCTTCGCCGAAGGCAAATTCCCACTGGTTGCTCTGTTCGTTGCGCCGCAGGGGACAGGAAACGGAAATATCGCTGCCGTAGCGGCTGAGGATTTCCAGGGTATCCAGCAGCATCCGGGTGGGGTAATCCCAGTCGTCGTTTTCGCGGTAGAAGGTGACGTTGTACACCTTTTCGCTTTTTGCCAGCACCACGGAATTGACGTCGGTGATCATGCCGCGGCTGCCTTTGATGGGAATACGCTTGATGGCGCTGGCCCCGGTCACCTGGGCATGGCTTTCACCGTTTGTGATCTGCAGTTGGAAAATACCGTATACAAGCACGCCAAAGAGCACCATTACCAGACCGGCAAAGATGAGAAAGCGTGTATTGAGCTGTTTGGCATCCTGAGGCTGGAACGCAGGGACACTGCGTTTTTTGTCTGTGTTTATGGCCAGTCACCTTCTTCCTGATCATAATCATACATGCTGTATTCGTCTGCTTCAGTATCCTGGAAGAGGCTTTCTTCTTCGTTATTCTCAGGGGCTTCTTCTGTTTCTTCTTCGGTATTTTCGCTGGCCTTGGGCAGGGGAAGGTCCTCCTGCTTATCGGCTTTTTTTCGTTTGTACATGCCCAGGAACAGGCGCATGGGGATCATCAGCACCACTGCTGCGGCACCGGTGTACAAAACACCGTAGAACAGCCGGGAAAAATGGGTACCCGTGATATCCACACCGATCAGGTACATATAGATGCACATCACCACATGCCAGATCAGGTCCATCATCATGGCACACAGGGGGATACGCACATGGGCAGGCAGATCCCGCTGTCCCCATCTGGAAAACAGGGGACGGCCCTTGCCTGCCTTGCGGTTCATTTTCTTTTCCAGCTGCTTTTCCCGCTGCCGTTCGCTTTTGTCAGCAAAGGCCTGTGCGCACAGCATGGCGATGATGGGGTAGGCCACCAGGTACATGATCGGGATATTGGACAGCATGCATTCGGTGAAAATGCCGATGACACAGCTGGCACAGAAGGTGTATTTCTTGCCCAGCGATACGGTGAACACAGCCAGCGTCACAAACGGAATACTGGCCGCTACACTGCCAAAGGTCAGATACTGCATGGCACAGGCCTGGAAGAGGTAGGCAAAGAGGGTGAGGAAAAGCACCTTCAGGCCTTTGATCGTCTCTCTCACTTTATTCTTCCTCCACCGTCATATCGCCGGGGTCCTGGGTGGGGGCCGGCGTGGGGGCCGGGGTCATGGTGGGGCGCAGGGTGGGCGTGGGGGTCACGTCTTCCCGTGCGGCAGGGTTATAGCTGAGGTTTTCAGGCAGGGGGGTGGCATTGGGATCGGGGGTGGCCGTTTCCGCAGGGGCCGGGGTAGCCGTGGTTTCCGGGGCTGGGGTTTCTGTAACAAAGTCAGCAGGCACTTCGGTGGCGGCAAAAATGAAGTCGCTCACGCTGCCTACCTGGAAGGTGGGCACGGCCCGGGGGGTGGACAGGGGTTCCAGGGTGGCCTGCACAGCGGAAACGCGGCTCTGGGCTTCTTCCGCATAGGCGGGCTTGTAGCGGTAGACGGTCACATATTCAAGATGCTGGAAATCCACGATGGGCTCCACCACCACGTAGGATTTGTTGTCTTCCATGCCGCGGGTGCTTTCACGCACTTCGCCGATGGGGATGCCCTTGGGGAATTCCAGGCCCACACCGCTGGTGACGACCATATCACCGGGGCGGGCAATGGCATTTTCGGGCAGATAATACATGCGGCACATGGGTTCGCCGTTGACCCCCATGGTGCCCTTGATGCTGCCCTGGTCCCGGGTGGATTGAATGAGGGCAGCCACGGTACAGTCGGTGGAGATGATGCAGCGCACCTGGCACTTGTAATCTTCCACTTCGTACGTTACGCCAACCAGACCGCCCTGGGATACCACGGCCATGTAGGGCTCCACCCCGTTTTTGCTGCCCACATCCAGGGTGAGGGTGGAAAAATAGTTGCCGGTATCGGTGCCAATTACGGTGGCGGCCACGGGGTTCAGGTTGTAATTGCGCTTCTGTTCATCCAGCAGGTCATACAGCGATTCGATGGTGCGCCGGGTTTCTTCCAGCTGAGCCACCTGGTCTGCATATTCGTCGATTTTCAGCAGCGCCTGTTCATATTCGTATTCAATATTACCCCGTACCTTCAGCATGCGTACATAATCGGCCACGCTGTCGGTCACCTGGGAAAATATCCGCTGTACAGGGGTGATGATCTGGGTGGCCCAGCGTTTGGGCAGGATCAGCAGGGGGTGATCCACAAAATTGGAAACCACCATCAGCGCCACCGTCAGGAACAGCACCACGCATACGGAAATAGCCACCAGCGATTTGACAAAGCTGCGCTGGTCGGACTTGGATTGCTTTCTTTTCTTTTGTTTTTTGCCTTCACCGGCCTTGCGGGGCGGGTTATAGATACGGCCGGTGCCCCGGGCCTTGTCGTTCTTTTGCCAGGTTTCCTGGGCCAGATGAGGGTTGGATGCATCCACCCGGATGGCCTCCCGTGTCCAGGCCTGGTCAGCCTGACGTTCCTTGTCCGCAGGCTGCCGGAGGACCTCGTCACCCTCAGGCAAATCATCCGTTTCCGGCTGGACATCGGCATCAAAAGCCTGCCCGTCCTCCTGGAAAGGGAACAGGTCTTCCTTTTGTGTAAATGTCCAATCCCGTTTTCTTGCCATGTTTCGTTACTCCTCTTTTTCTTCTTTGAGGAAGCTGTTCCGCCCGATGCGGTGCAGCTGATCATAGTTTTCGGCCAGATGGCCCACCCCCAGGGCAGCGCAGTGCAAGGGATCCTTGGCCAGGAGCACCGTGATGCCGAATTCGGAAGCAATGTACTGATCCAGCCCCAGCAGCTGGGAAGCGCCGCCGGTCAGGTGGATGCCTTTGCGCATCACATCTCCGGCCAGCTCCGGCGGGGTGCGGCTGAGCACGTCCTGAATGGCGCTGAGGATGGCCTGGCAGGGGGCACGCAGCGCTTCAAATACTTCGGTGGAGGAAAGCTCGGTGTTCTGGGGCAGATTGGTGATCAGATCCCGGCCCTTGACCAGGGCTTTGCGCTCATTCTTCAGAGGCAGGGCAGAGCCCAGGGAGATCTTCATTTCTTCTGCGGTCCTGTCACCGATCTGGATGTTGTGGATGCGCTTGATGTGGCCGATGATGGCCTCGTCCATCTTTACACCGCCGATGCGGATGGTTTTGCTGGCCACAATACCGCCCAGGCTGATGACGGCCACTTCCGTGCTGCCGCCGCCGATATCCACCACCATGGAGCCGATGGGGTCAAAAACAGGCAAGCCGCAGCCCAGTGCAGAGGCGAAGCTCTTATCCACCAGGTTCAGCTGGTTTTCCCGGATGCCGGCGGAAACCGCCGCCTTGCGCAGCACCCGCCGCTCCACAGGGGTAATGCGGCTGGGCACGGTCATCACCGCCCGGGGCCTGAACAGCCGGGACGCACCGATGGCCTTGCGCACAAAATAGCGCAGCATTTCTTCTGTCATATCAAAGTCATGGGTCAGCCCGTCTGCCAGGGGGCGAACAGCCATGCTTTCACCGGTGGTGCGGCCCAGCATCACCCGGGCATCGTCGCCGATGGCGCGCACGGTGCGCTTGG
The DNA here is from genome assembly GCA_017517465.1 of Clostridia bacterium. GTDB lineage: Bacteria > Bacillota > Clostridia > Christensenellales > Aristaeellaceae > RUG563. The sequence continues at coordinate 12,141 of JAFWYZ010000029.1, forward strand.
CATTGCGGTCCGCCACCAGAATGGAGGGTTCGTCAATGACAATGCCCTTGTGGCGCACATAGATCTGTGTGTTGGAGGTGCCCAGGTCAATGCCCAGATAAGGTACGATATATCCCATGAAAACTCATCCGTCCGTTTCTGTATTCTTTATTGTTCTGCTGCGTCCTTCAGCATTTGCCGCACAAGGGAGGTGGGCAGGCCGATGACGTTGGAAAAGCTGCCGCAGATCTTTTCCACAAACATGCCGGCAATGCCCTGAATGGCATAGGCACCTGCCTTGTCCATCGGTTCGCCGGTGCGGATATAATCCCGGATTTCTTCATCGCTGAGGGATGTGAAAAATACGTCGGTTTGATCACAGCGTACGTCTTTTTTTCCGTTTTTGATCAGGCACACACCGGTGTACACCTGGTGTTCCCGGCCGGACAGGGCACGCAGCATCCGGAAAGCATCCTCTTCGTCCTTCGGCTTTCCCAGCACCTGCCCGTCCACACATACAACGGTGTCCGAGCCCAGAACCATCCTGTCCGGGTGCAGCGCGGCAACAGCCGTGGCCTTGAGCGCTGCGTTTTCCATGACCAGCATATCAGGGCTGCCTTCTGTGGCTTCCTGTGCATCTGCCACAATGACCGAAAACGCAATTCCCATGGAAGAAAGCAGTTCTTTCCGCCGGGGAGAGGCCGAAGCCAGGATCATTTCTTCCATGAACAAGACCATCCGTTTCCGTGTATTCCGTATCATTTTGCCTGTTTTTTGGCACACAAAAAAATACGCCCCTTATTATAGCATATTTCAGGGGCGCAAGTACAGTATTTTTGCAATAAAATGAAACAAAATTGTAAAAATATTTTATCCGTTGCCAAAGTCGTAGTACAGGATGCAGTTGTGCAGCTGGATGAACTGGCCGGGCTGCGGCGTGAAGCGGTTTTCTTCCTCAGATTCCGGATGATGTAAGTCCACTTTGCGGCCGTCACCGGGGCGGGCCAGGTCGGAAACGATGAAATAGCTTTCCTCACAGCCGGGCATGGGCAGGGCTTTGAAGCCGTACCAGTTGCCGTTGAAAGCAAAGTGCCAGTCGCAAAAGAAACGTCCGCTGCCTTGGAACACCGGTTCCGCGGCCCATTCTGCATGGCAGGTATACAGCCGGATGTCGGGGATGTTGTACCGGGAACTGCTGAATACTGCATTTTCCAGCGTACCCCGGGTGCCTGCAGGCAGGAAAAAGGAATAGGCGCCTTCGGTGAACAGCTGATTTTCCATCCGGATGCCCCAGGCTTCATTTTCCATGGACAGGGTAGCCTGCTTTCCTTCCGGCACCACAAAATGCCAGATGGCGCTGTTTTTGTCCGTGATCTCAAAATCCCCGGAAAGGGAAGGGCAGTTATTGTCCAGATCACGGTTGAGAAGGATGGTGGTGTCCAGCTTGTCCATTTTTCCCTGCTGTCCGAAGCCCCATTCCACATACAGCATATCATTATCTTCGAAAATCAGCCGGGTCAGGCTGGGAAATTGCCACGTTTTCTCACTTTTCTGGTCCAGAAGCACATATCCTTCCCATTTCATATGTGTGTTGCCGGCGCTGTAGGACTTCACATAGCTGATTTTTTCCTTGGGCACAATGCTCTGCCCGTCACCGTAAATCACATGATAGTGGGTATCGGTGTATCCGATGATTTTCACCGGCGTATCTTTGGGAATGGATACCGTGGGGTGCTCGACGTGGGAGGGCATCAGACGCAGATCCTCTTTGGTTTTTCCGATGGTATAGGTCTTGGTTTCCGCTTCCCAGGGCCACACGAAAATATTCAGATAATCCTGGCTGATGTAGCCGCCCATGGCAGGAATGTTTTCCGCGCCGGGCAAGCCCAGAATCTGGATGGAGGCCCAGTTGCCATTCCGGGAGGCATCCAATACCTGCACCGGTGTTCCGGCCCGGTATACCAGGCCGTTTTTCTTTGTCAGCCGCTGATCTTCGTACAGCTCCACCTGGGTGCTCAGGTAAGCGATCGGAATATGCATGTCCGTGGTGTTCAGATGAGCGGTGCGCATATAGCCGTAGGCATTGCCGCTTTTTACGTACCGCCAGTCGTCATTGATGTCCCCCAGCACATACACGTCCCCGTTTGCCCGGGCATCCACCTTGGAGGAAGTGGAGGCCTTGCTGTAAATGGGGGCATCCGCCTTTTTCACGGCGGCGGTATAAAACATGTTGGGCAGGTCATAGTTGGGCAATTCGTATTCCAGATAGGCGCGCATCATGTAGCCTATCAGGCTGCCCAGTGTCACTTTGCACCATTCTCCCTCTTCTGCCAGAATCACTACCGGTGTACCGGAATAAAAGCGGCCCAGAATCTTGCCGTTTTTGTCGGGCTTGTCCCGCAAAATCAGCCGGTCTGCCACGTTCGGATTGGCAATCACTGCCTCGATGTACTCGAAATACGGTGCTGCCAGAGCATGAAGCGGCAGCAGGCACAGCACAAGCAGAATTGCAAACAGTTTCTTCATGGTGTCCCCTCCGTCAGTATCGGTTTGCACATACAACGAAAAAAGGAAAGCCTTTATTCCATGCTTTCCCAGATTTTTTTCATTTCATGCGCATCTTCTGCCATGGTGCCCTTGCATTCGCAGATGATGCGGGGAGTGTAATCTCTTGCTTTCAGCAGCGGCGCCAGATGGTGGAACCGGGGGCCGTATTCACTTTCGGCAAAGGTGCGATGGCGCTTTTCACCGGCTGCGGCATATTCGATGGTGGAAAAATGCACGTGCATCTGCTGCATGCGTTCACGGCCCAGAATGCCTTCCGAAATATCCAGCACTTCCTCAAAATCTGCTGTTTTGTTCAGCCTGCCCTGATGCAGGGCATGGATGTGGGCAAAGTCCAGACAGGGGATGAATCTTTCCTCTGAGAGGCAGAACTGCAGTGTTTCCTCCAGGTCACCCATCTGGCCTTTTTTGCCCATGGTTTCGGGGCACAGATGAATATCGGCAAGGCCGTTTTCATCCAGCATTTTTTGCGCAGAAAGAAGCCCCCCCCGGCAGTTTTCCATGGCGGTTTCCCTTTCCAGCTTCATGGGGGCACCCACGTGCACCACCACCCGGTCCGCCCCCATCCATCTGGCCCGCCGGGCACTTTCCAGAATGTAGCCAAGGGAGGCTTCCCTCTTTTGCGGATCGGGGTTGGCAAGGTTGATGTAATAGGGGGCATGAACGGACAGGGCAATGCCCTTTTCCTGCATGGCAGCTCCCAGCTTTTCCGCCGTTTCCCGGCTCAGGTTCACGCCCCTGCCAAAGGAATATTCATAGGCATTCAGCCCTTTTTCTGAAAGCCACCCGGGGGCCTGCAGGGTGGAGGTGTATCCTTCGTTGTAGAAGGACTCGGAATTGCCGGAGGGGCCGAAACGAATCATTTTTCTGATCTCCTTTGTGTACAAAAACCGGGCAGCGCTTGACTGCCCGTGAATCGCATTATTTGATCTTTCTGCATTCCATGTAATAGCGCTTTTCATGGCCGTGGCCCATGGAAAATGTTTTCCGGGGCAGCACACCGCCGCTGATGATACCGGGGAAAAGCGAGCTTTTATCAATGGAGTTCAGCAGCACGCCGGTGCCCTGATCCAGGCTCATTCTTTCCACCGCATCCGCTTCATGGATGTAGTCAATCTCGCAGTTATTGTTTTCCTTCAGATACCGGTCCAGGAAGGGCTGCAGCACGGCAACGGGCAGCACATTCTTGGTGTTTTTCACGGAAAAGCCGGTCCTTTCGCCAGCGAAAACGAAGAAAATATCATCCCCGGGGATCAGGCTCATGCCCCGCTCCCGCAGGTAGCCGGCAAAGTCCAGCAGCAGCGATCTGCCGTCCGCGCCGAACACCATCCGGTGGATGGGCTCAAACTGCAGGGCAGGGGAATGGAGATTCACGATTTCCACCAGCGCGTACCGGGCAGGGTCGGTTGCCTGCTCTTCCTGGGAAATTTCCTTCTTGCGGTTTTCCCAGCAGGCCTTGGCCGTGGCCAGGGAATGGTTGCCGTCACCCACGGCAAACAAAAAGCCCTTGCAATCTTCGTTCAGCGCTTTCAGTGCATCGTACAGCGCGCATTTTTGTGCCTCTTCCGTCACGGCCCAGCCGGTGAGATGACCGCCGCCCATCAGAAGGTCTGTGTCATACAGGCAGGGAAGGGAGGCGCGGCTTTCGTACAGCTTGCCCAGCACCTTGTCCTGAGGATCGTCCATCAGCAGCATCACATGGGGGCTTTCCAGCGGCGCACCTTCCCGGATCTTCACCCGGGGGGGAATGCGGCTGAGAATGGTGCCTTCCGTGGCGCGGATGGGGGAAGAGGTGCCGGGGGTATAGTCGTAATCCTCCAGATCAACGGCTGCCACCAGCCCGATGCGCTTGCCGCTTTCGGTGGTGCGTTCCATCAGCACAAAGCCGTTTTCCACCTGGCAGGTCAGCGTGTTTTCAGCCAGATATTTTTCCATGGCGGCACGGATGACGGGAATACGGCTTTCCCCTTCGGACAGGTATACTTCCGGATAGATGATGCGCAGGGCAGAAGGGGCATTGCCCACCTGCTCCTCCAGCTGCTGCCAGTAGGCAGGATCGGAAGTAAACTGGTCACAGGCCACCACAGCCCATTTTTGCTGATCCACACCCGGGGCCGGCAGATAGATATTGGCCGGATGAATGCCGAAAGCATGCATAAAATCGATTCTCCTTTTTCTTAGAAAAACATCCCCTGAACGATACAGGGGATGTTGTGTGTGCTTTTCAAAAATCAGGGATTGATGACGCGCACGCCGTACACGCTGTCCAGTGCCTTGATATCGGCAATCAGTTCAGCGGAGGGAGCATCGTCCAGGTCCAGCACGGTGTAGGCATACTTGCCCTTGGACTTGTTGAACATATGGTCAATGTTGATGCCCTTGGCGGACACGGCACCGGTGATGGCAGCCACGGTGTTGGGCACGTTCTGGTGCAGCACGCACACGCGGGGTTCGCTCATGGGGCCGGGATCGGCATTGGGATAGTTGACGGAATTGCGGATCACACCGTACTTGATGTAATCATCCAGCTGCTTGGCGGCCATGCGCACGCAGTTGTCTTCGCTTTCGGGGGTGGAAGCACCGATGTGGGGCAGGCAGATCACGTTCTTGACGCCCAGCAGCTTTTCGGTGGGGAAATCGCACACATAGGCGCTCAGCTGGCCGCATTCCAGGGCAGCCAGAACGGCATCCACGTCCACCAGTTCGCCGCGGGCGAAGTTGAGCAGCACAGCGCCCTTCTTCATCTTGGCGATGTAGGCAGCATCGATCTTGCCGCGGGTTTCGGGCAGCAGGGGCATATGGATGGTGAGGTAATCGGCATTGGCGATCACTTCATCTTCGGTCTTGGCATGCACGATGGAGCGGGACAGCTTCCAGGCATTGTCCACGGAGATGTAGGGGTCATAGCCCATGACCTTCATGTTCAGGGCCACACCGGCATTGGCAACCAGCAGACCGATGGCACCCACACCGATGACACCCAGGGTCTTGCCGCCGATTTCGTGGCCGGCAAACTGGCCCTTGCCCTTTTCGGTGGCCTTTTCAATGCCTTCGGTGCCCTTGAGGTTCTGGGCCCAGGCAGCGCCGCCCAGAATGTTGCGGCCGCTGAGCAGCATGCCGGCAATCACCAGTTCCTTCACGGCATTGGCATTGGCGCCGGGGGTGTTGAACACCACAACGCCTTCTTCGGCATATTTATCCAGGGGGATGTTGTTCACACCCACACCGGCGCGGGCCACGGCCAGCACATCTTCTTCCAGTTCGTAGGAGTGCATGTCGGCACTGCGCACGATGATGGAGATGGGGCTCTTGGCTTCAGCGGTGAGGGCATATTCCTGATCGGAAATCACTTCGTTCCACACGGGGGAAACGGGATTGAGCAGCTTAATTTCTTTCATGATCACTTATTCTCCATTTCAAATGCTTTCAGGGCGTCCACCAGGGCCTTCACGCCTTCCACGGGCATGGCATTGTAGATGCTGGCGCGCATACCGCCCACCAGACGGTGACCCTTCAGGTTGGTCAGGCCCTTGGAAGTGGCATACTTGACAAAAGCGGCATCCAGGTCAGCATCGCCGGTGTTGAAGGTGACGTTCATGATGGAGCGGCTGTCCTTCTGGGCAGTGCCGTGGAACATCTTGCTTTCGTCCAGGTAATCATACAGCATCTTGGCCTTTTCGCAGTTGACCTTGTAGATGGCATCCACGCCGCCCTGGGCCTTCTGCCATTCCATGCACAGGCCGGCCATGTAGATGGGGTAGGTGGAGGGGGTATTGATCATGGAGCCGGCATCCACCTGCTTGGCCCAGTCAAAGATCTTGGGGGTATTGGGAGCGGCATTGCCCAGCAGGTCCTTGCGCACGATGACAACCACCACACCGGCGGGGCCGATGTTCTTCTGAGCGCCGGCATAGATCACACCGAACTTGCTCACGTCATAGGGCTGGGACAGGATGTTGGAACTCATATCAGCCACCAGGGGCACATTGCCAACGTCGGGCAGCTCGGTGTAGCGGGTGCCGAAGATGGTGTTGTTGGTGGTGATGTAGAAATAATCGGCATTGGGGTTGAACTTGGACTTATCCAGCTGGGGGATGTGGTTGTAGTTGTCTTCCTTGGAAGAAGCCACCACATTGATGTTGCCGTACTTCTTGGCTTCCACCAGAGCACCGTGGGCAAAGTTACCGCTGTCCACATAGTCGGCGCTGGTCTTCAGCAGGTTCATGGGGATGGCGGCGAACTGGCCGGTGGCACCGCCCTGCAGGAGCAGCACTTCGTAATTTTCGGGGATCTGCATCAGTTCCTTCAGCAGAGCCACGGTGTGATCAAAAATTTCAATATATCCCTTGGCACGGTGGCTCATTTCCATCACGGACATACCGGTGCCATTGTAATCGAGCATTTCCTTGGCGGCTTTTTCCAGAGCGGCGGCGGGCAGCATAGAGGGGCCTGCGGCAAAATTAAAAACGCGGTTCATAAATCCTTCGTCTCCCTTCGTTATGAATGAGGCTATTATATGCGTTTCCTTTAAAAACTGCAAGATTGAAAACAGAAAAATGCAATTCTTGCACAGTTTGATGGAAAAAATGGAAGAAAACCGGCTGAAATAAACATTCTTGAGTTCATTTTCCGTATATTCATAAATCGCGGATACCCGTTTGCCGGAGCGGAGAGGCACCGATGGTTACAGCACGCTTACCTGGAAATGAAAAATGTAATCATTTTTGCTACCAATATATTGAAAACAGGAGGAAAATATGGTAATATTTACATTGACTATATATGTCCGTCTGCAAATACACAGGAAAGGAAGTGGGAATGATGCACTTGGCTGACAAGCGGCGCAAAGTGTTTGTCCTGTTCCTTTCTGTTTTTCTGGTGATTTCTCTGGTGACGGCTGGTATGGCAGCGCTGTGGCCGGATATGGAAAACAAGGGTCAGAAGAAGAAGGACGGTGCCCTGGAAGTGAACGTCAGCCACCTGGAAGAAGGATATATCCTGGTGCGGGGCGGAAAAACCTCCAAGCGGCTCAAGCTGCGGGTGACCCAGGGCGAGCATTCCGTCATGTATGACCTCAACAACAAAAATGAATTTGAGGTACTGCCGCTGCAGTTTGGCAACGGCAAATACCGCCTGAACCTGTATAAGCAGGTGTCCGGCAGCCGGTATACCGAAGAGGGGGTCATTTCCCTGAAGGTGGAAATGCCCGATGTGAACCGGCCCTTCCTGTATCCCAATCAGTATATCAACTACTCTGCCGAAAACATAGCGGTGCAAAAGGCAGAAGAATTGTGTGCCGGGCTGCAGACGGGCAAGGAAAAATACAAGGCGATCACGGAATATGTCACCCATGCCTTTGTATATGATTTTGTCCGGGCGGTTACCACCAAGGGGGACGGCCTGCCGGATGTGGATTACTGCTTTGAAAAGGGAATGGGCATCTGCCAGGACCTGGCGGCCACGTCCGTGTGCATGCTGCGCAGCCAGGGGGTTCCGGCCAAGCTGGTGATCGGCAACGCCGCAGGCCAGTACCATGCCTGGGTGCAGGCCACGGTGGACGGCGAAGAAAAATTGTTTGACCCTACCGCTATTTTGCAGAATATGAGTCAGCCGGTGGAATATGCCGTAGAGAGATGGTATTAAGGGGGAAGAGCCATGAAAAAAGCGAATAAAAAAGTATTGTCTCCCATGGAGCTGAGCCGCTTTTGCGACCAGATCGCCATGATGCTCAAATCCGGCATGCAGCTGGAAAACGGCATGGAGGTACTGGCGCAAAAGAAGGATGCTGCTTCCCAGGAATATGCAAAAATGCAGCAGCGGCTGTGCGAAACGGGCAGCCTGTATGATGCCATGCAGGAAAGCGGCCTGTTTCCGGCTTATCTGACGGAAATGACCGGCATCGGTGAAAAAACCGGCCGGCTGGAGGATGTGATGCGCAGCATGACGTCCTATTACGAGCGGGAAGCCAAGCTGAAGCAGTCCCTGCGCAATGCGGTGTCTTACCCCCTGGTGCTGGGCGGTATGCTGTTTGTGATCGTGCTGATCCTTCTGTGGCAGGTGCTGCCTGTGTTCCGCCGGGTGCTCAGCGGTATGGGCGTGACCGGCTCGGACAACGGCCTGATGCAGCTGGGGGCCACCATCGGCTGGGTGGTGCTGGGCATTGTGGGGCTGCTGCTGGTGGCGGTGCTGGTGTGCCTGGTGCTGATGAAAACCAAGGCAAAGGACAAGGTGCTGGCCCTGGTGAAAAAGGTCATTCCTGCGGTGGGCCGGCTGTATGAAGGCATTTCCGCTTCCCGGGTGGCGGCGGTACTGTCCATGATGCTGTCCAGCGGCTTTATTATGGAAGATGCGCTGGGCACGGTGCCCCGGGTGCTGGATGACGAAGAAGCTGTGAAAAAGATCGAAGGCATCACCAATGAGATCAACAACGGCGAAACCTTTGCTGATGCGGTGGCTGCCTTGGGTATGTTTGACGTGATGCACACCCGCCTTCTGCAGACCGGTGCCATGACCGGCAGCGAAGACGAAGTGATGGAAAAAATCGCAAAGACCTATGAAGAACAGACGGAAAGCAGCATTTCCGGCCTGATCGCCATCATCGAGCCCACGGTTGTGGCGCTTCTGAGCGTGGTGATCGGCGCGGTGCTTCTGTCTGTGATGCTGCCCATGGCCGGTGTGCTCAGCAGCCTGCTGTAACGAAACCTTATGAAAAAGACATTGGGAAGGGAGGGAAATGCGTGACCGGAAAGAAAATTGCCGCTGTGGCCGTGGCAACGATTTTGCTGCTGGCTGTGTGTATCTGGGGGATCAACAGCATGATCCGCGTGGGCGACGAAGGTGAAATCCGCACGGTGCAGGATGCTGTCCGTCATGCTGCCCTGACCTGCTTTGCCGTGGAAGGCGCGTATCCCTCCGAGCTTTCTTACCTTCGGGAGAACTACGGCCTCAGCTATGACGAAAGCCGCTATCATGTGGTCTATGAAGCGTTTGCCTCCAACCAGATGCCCCGGATTCTGGTGACGGTGCGGGGAGGTGGCCTGATTTGACCGTAAAGCATGAAAAAAGCTATTCCATCCAGCAGGTGTTTGTGATTCTGGTGCTGGCCATGTTCATGGTGTTTTCCATGCTGCTGGTGGTGCTGGGGGCCATGGCCTATTGCGGAATGGAAGAAAAATCCGTGGATGCCAATAATGCCCGCATTCTGTGTGCCTTTGTGCGCAGCGCCGTGGAAACTCAGGAAGTGGAAGGAAATGTGCTGGTGGAAGACCGGGCGCTGATCATCGAAAACGATTATGACGGGGAAATCTACCGCCAGTACATCTATCTGCACGAAGGGGAGCTGCGCCAGCAGTTTATTTCCTCCGAACGTGCTTTCCTGCCGGAAAACGGGGATGCGGTGTGCCGGGCCATGGCTTTTGAGCCTTCCCTGTCCGGCAATTTGCTGACCGTGGACATGCAGGATGAACGGGGCATGCACTATACCCTTTATCAGCCTGTGCGTACGGTAAAAGCGGAAGGGGGCGGCTTATGAAAACAGAAAAAAGCAGCAATGCCCTTCTGATCGAGCTTGTGATCGTGCTGTTTTTCTTCATCCTTTCTTTTGCGGTGCTCAGCCAGGTGTTTGCCGGGGCTTATGTGACGGAAAGCCGGGCGGAAACCACCAGCCGTGCCCTGCATGATGCCAGAAATGTGAATGCCCTGATGCAGACGGGCAGCTGGGACTTGCTGGAAGAAGAGGCTTTCCGGGAAGAAAACGGTGTGCATCTGGCGGAAAGAGACGGCTATACCCTGCACATGGAAATGGAGAATGAAACCACATCCTGCGGTCTTCTGAACCGCTGGACCATTGAGGCTCACTGGAAAGGGGAAGTGCTTTTCTCCCTGCCCGGGGCCAGATATGAGGTGACCGGCCATGAATAAACGCGCATTTCGCCTCAGCCCCGGTGCACCTTCCTTGGTGCTGATCGTGGTGGTGCTCAGCATGAGCATCATGGGCATGCTCATGTTCATCCGCACCCAAAATGACATGCGCCTGTCTTCCCGCAGTGTGCAGGTGGCGGGGCAGGATGCCCGGCTGTATGTACAGGCAGAGGAAACCTTTGCGGCGCTGGATGGCATGGTATTGCAATGCCGCCTGAAGGCTGCAGGGGATGAACAGCTTCTTGAACTGGTGGCAGAGGCCCTGCCCGAAGACATGGAAATGGAAGGAAACGTCATTTTCTGGCAGGAAACGGACGGCGGCCGGATTTTCTGGGCCGGGGCGCAGGTGCAGCCTGTGGACAGCGAAACCCGGCTCACCTGGCACACCAGAACACTGGAAGCGGAAGTGGGGGAAACATGGAACATATTCTGAGTCTGCTGAAAAAAGCCCTGGATCAGGGCGGTTCGGATATTTTTATCATTCCCGGTTCTCCTGTGGTGGTCAAGGCCGGGGGCAAAATGTCTCCTTTGACGGAAAACCGCCTCATGCCTGCCGATGCCACGGCACTGATCGGCCATATTTATGAGCTGGCTCACCGGAAAATGGACACGCTGGAGGCCAACGGGGACGACGATTTCTCCTTCTCCGTGGTGGATATGAGCCGTTTCCGCTGTAATGCCTACCGCCAGAGGGGCACCCTGGCGGCTACCTGCCGTATCGTTACCTTCGGCCTGCCCGATGCCCAGAAGATGCATATCCCCAAGCAGGTGGTGGACCTGGCGGAGCTGCATAACGGCATGGTGCTGGTCACCGGCCCTGCCGGCAGCGGTAAAAGCACCACCCTGGCCTGCCTGGTGGACCGGATCAACAACAGCCGCTCCGGCCATATCGTTACCATCGAAGACCCCATTGAATATCTGCATTCCCACCGGCAGTCCCTGGTCAGCCAGCGCGAAGTGCCGGAAGATGCGCCCACGTTCCCCCTGGCCCTGCGTGCTGCCCTGCGCCAGGCGCCGGATGTGATCATGCTGGGCGAAATGCGCGATACCGAAACCATCCGTACCGCCATTTCCGCAGCGGAAACGGGGCACTTGCTGCTGTCTTCCCTGCATACTATCGGCGCTTCCAAGACCATTGACCGTATGATCGACGCTTTCCCTGCCGAACAGCAGCATCAGATCCGCATGCAGCTGTCCATGGTGCTGCGGGCTGTGGTGTCTCAGCGCCTGTTGCCGGGAACAAACGGCGGTCTGGTGCCGGTGTATGAGGTGATGACCGTCACCCCCGCTGTGCAGAATCTGATCCGTGAAGGCCGTACACACCAGCTGGACAATGTGATTTCCGGCGGTCAGAATGCAGGCATGCTGTCCATGAACAAAGAGCTGGACAGGCTGGCCAGAGAAGGGCTGATCACCAGGGAAGTGGCTGCCATGTATACAGAACATACCGAAGTCTCTATGGCAAGACGCTGATTTTTTGCCGATACAGCTGATTGAAAGGATTGATCGCTATGGACACCATCCGCATCCAACTGATGGACAACTTTACTGTCTATATCAACGAACAAAAAGAAGAGCATCTGGTAAAAAAATCCCGAAAAGGCGTCAGCCTGATGCAGTATCTGATGCTCAATCACGGCCAGCCGGTGCCCAATTACCGCTTGCTGGCCACTTTGTGGACGGATGAGGGCAGCACCAACCCTGAAAATGCCCTGAAAACCCTGGTCAGCCGTCTGCGCGCCATTCTGAACCAGATTTCCCCCGATTTCGGGAACTGCATCGTGGCAGACCGCGGGGCATATCACTGGGAAAACCTGCCCGGCATGACGGTGGACTTTTTCCGGATCGAGGCCATTTTTGACGAGCTGGCCGGTATGCGGGACGAATCTCCGGAAAGGATTGCATTGTATGAAGAGCTGCTGGCTCTCTACAAAGGCGATCTGTTGCAGAACGCGGAGCAGAACGAATGGGCACTGGCCCAGGCTACCAGCCTGCACAACAAATATATGTCCGCCGTTTATTCCTACATTGAGCTGCTGAAAGCGGCAGATAACCACCAGGACATCGTGCGGGTGTGCCGTATGGCCCTGAATGTGGATAATTTTGACGACCGTCTGCATATGGAACTGATGACGGCGCTGATCAATACCAACCGCACCAACGAAGCGCTGGTGCAGTATAAGCATGTCACCCACCTCAACTACCGGTATCTGGGGGTGCAGCCCAGCGAGGACATGCAGGAATTCTACAAGCAGATCGTCCGTGCCGGCAAAACATTGGAATTTTCCCTGGAAGCCATCCGCAATGAACTGCGTGAAAGCGGGGAACAGCGGGGGGCATTTGTGTGCGAATACGCTGTGTTCAAGGAAATCTACAATCTGCAGATGCGTAACCTGGAACGTCTGGGCTCCACCATGTTCCTGGGGGTGATCATGGTAGGCAATCCCGATGACCCCACCATGGATTCCATCAAGCAGGACAACATCATGAACGGCACCCTGGAGATTTTGAAAAACAACCTGCGAAAAGGGGATACCATCACCCATTTTTCTCCCACCATTTTTGCCCTCCTGCTGCCCACGGTGAACTATACCACCGGCAATATGGTCATGGAGCGTGTGAAGCAATTGTTCTACAAAAAGTACCCCAATTCCAATATCCCCTTCAACTATCGCATCGGGCCCCTCAGCAGCGATATGCAGCCCGAAAAATAAATTAATTTCAAAATTAATCAAAAAAATTGTGTTTTTTGGTTGTATTTAGCGCTTTTTTCTGAAATTTTTCATCCATGTAACCGCTCCTGTAACGGTTTGGGGCTATAATGTGGATGTAAATTCCAGAAAGGGGCGCTATTTCAATTATGAAAAACGCTTTTGTGAAACTGATTGTGATCCTGCTGGCGGCTGTCATGATGATGAGCATGTGCACATCTGCGCTGGCTGAAAATGAATCCATCCATATCTCCGTCATCAACCAGGGGGATATTTATTACGGCGATCTGGTCACCCTGTGGGCCAGCGTCAATAACGTTGCGGATGGCTACCAGATTATCTGGGAAATGGAAACTGCAGACGGCTGGGTGCAGGTTGGAAGCGGCCAGAGCTACTCCTTCATCGTCAATGCAGCCAATGCTGCGGCGGCATACCGGGCACTGCTGGTGATCGCCGAATAATCCAAGCCGGAAACGCGTTAGTGAAAACTGACGCTTTTTCTGTTTGTGGGATCTTTTTTCGGAAACGTTTTCAAAATGCATTTTGCATCAGATGAAGGCAATGTCCGTGGAAAATCACACAGAAATTGCAAAAGTATCTGGACATGTAACCGTGCCTGGTGTATAATGGGGGTGACAAAAACTTGCGAATATCGGACGGATCGGGCAGCAGGCTTCCGGTGTGTGAACCGGCAGGAGGGTCTGCGGCACCGGGTATCGGAAAACGAGAGGCAGAGGGCCTGTTGTTTGCCGGCTTTCCGCATCTGAAAAGATGCCGGAGCACCTGCAGATACCCAGAGCAAAAATCTCCTGTTTTATACACCGAAAGGTGCAAACCATATATAATGGAAAAAAGTGAAAAAAACATGCCAAAAACTGCAAATTATACTGGATTTTTTCTCACTTTTGATATATAATGATATGGGCTTCCTGTGGGGAGTCATAGACCATTTTTGGGGCTTTTCATTTTTTCCACAACATAACGTATAACACCGATTGATACATACAATATTTTGACCGCAGAGAGTCAGGAGGAGACTGAACCATGAAAAAGAACCTTGTCAAACTGATCGCCATCACCTTGGCTGCCGTGATGCTGCTGAGCATTGCAGGCGTGGTTGCGGAACGTTACATCGTGTCCAATACCCTGCGTCTGCCCGCGGTGAAGTCCCGCCCGGTGGAAACCCCCGTGGTGGTTGAGGAACCCGTGGCAGAAGAGCCCGTGGTGGAAGAACCTGCGGTTGAAGAACCCGTGGTGGAAGAACCTGCGGCTGAAGAACCTGTGGTTGAAGAACCCGTGGTAGAAGAACCTGTGGTTGAAGAACCTGCGGTTGAAGAGCCCGTGGTGGAAGAACCTGCGGTTGAAGAACCCGTGGTTGAAGAACCCGTGGTTGAAGAACCCGTGGTGGAAGAACCCGTGGTGGAAGAACCCGTGGTGGAAGAACCCGTGGTGGAAGAACCCGTGGTAGAAGAACCTGTGGTGGAAGAACCCGTGGTGGAAGAACCCGTGGTAGAAGAACCTGTGGTGGAAGAACCC
>JAFWYZ010000030.1 GCA_017517465.1 Clostridia bacterium
CCGTGTGTTTGCCCGGCTCCATGGGGTGCGGGAGGATGTGAACATTCCCTCCGTCAAGCGCAGGCTGCTGGAGATTGCAAAAAGCGAAATGCCGGACAGCCGCTGCGGGGATTTCAATCAGGCGCTGATGGACCTGGGGGCTACGGTGTGCATTCCCGGCACGCCGGAATGCGACAAATGTCCCCTGAAGGGGCTGTGCAATGCATACCGGGAAGGGGATGCGGATCTGCTGCCGGTGAAAGCCGTCAAAAAGCCTCCGAAGCAGGAGGATCTGGCAGTACTGCTGATCGAGCACGAGGGTAAGGTGCTGATGCACAAGCGGACGGAAGCGCTGCTGAAAAACATGTGGGTGTTCCCCATGGCAGAGGATGTGCACACCCGGGAGCAGGTACAGGAAGCATTGGCGCAGGCAGGATGGCAGGCGGAAAATGTGCAGAAGCTGTGCGATGCCCGGCATGTGTTCACCCACCGCATCTGGAATATGCAGGTGTGGCATTGCCCGGTGAAGGAAATGCGGGATATGCGGGACAGCCGGTGGGTGGATCTGAAAGCCATGGCGGAATTGCCCATTCCCACGGCCGTGAAAGCGGCACGGCAGGAAGCGGTGCGGCTGATGCTGGAAACGACGGAATATGTGCATCTGGGCCGCTGCAAGGGGTATGACGTCTACAGGGCCGGGGCCCGGGTATACTGGGAAAGTTGGCAGGAAGCCAACCGGCACATGGGCAGCAAGCAGTTTGTGCAGGAACACACCCCGGAGTACATGGAAATGCTGATGCGGGGGCAGACTGCCGCCGGGAAGGATGTGTACGTTGTGCAGGTGGCCGGGGAGGCCGTGGGGGTTTTGATCCTGGACGGACGGGAAAACGAGATCTGCACGCTGTACGTGGCACCGGCGGTACAGAAAATGGGCATCGGTTCCCGGATGGTGCAGTTTGCGGTGGCGCATCTGGATCCCACAAGAGAGATGACGGTGGTGGCGCTGGACCATGTGCCCCAGGCCGGAAGGATGTATCGGAAAGCAGGATTTGTGCAGGAAAAAGCCCATCGGCTGTTGAATGAGACCTATAACGTATGGGAAACCGCCCTTGTGCGGCCTGCTGAAAACAAATAAGGAGGAACAGAGATTTATGGAAATGCTTGGACAGAAAATTGATTTTTTGGGTGACAGCATTACGGAGGGTGTGGGGGTCAGCAGTGCGCAGTGCCGCTTTGCCGATCTGCTTTCCTCCGAATACGGGATCCTGACGGTGAACCACGGCATCAGCGGTACCCGCATTGCCCGGCAGACCACCCCCTCTGTCTATCCCGATCATGACAGGGATTTTATTTCCCGGGTGGATGAACTGGACAGCGACGCCGATGTGATCATGGTCTTTGGCGGCACCAACGACTATGGCCACGGCGATGCCCCCATGGGTACCATGAACGACCGGACCCCCTATACCTTCTACGGCGCCCTGCATACCCTCTATACGGCGCTGATCAGCCGGTTCCCGGAAGCGCTGATCGTGGTGATGACGCCCCTGCATCGGCTGAATGAAAATGCGCTGGTGGATGAAAACGGCCGTCGCCGTGCCGGTACGCTGCGGGATTATGTGAATGCCATCCGGGAGGTGGCGGAGTATTATTCCCTGCCGGTGCTGGATCTGTACAAGGAAAGCGGCATGCAGCCCAATGTGCCTGTGATTCAGGAAATGTACATTCCCGATGGCCTGCATCCCAACGATGCGGGGCATGCGGTGCTGAAGAATATGATCTATTCTTTCCTCAAAAGCCGTTAAATGGAAAAAACATTGCACAGAAGGGAGTTTTATGGTATACTGAATCCGTGTCGACAAAAAGTGACGGCACAAAGAAAAAGAACGCTCTGCTCCCCCCTTGCAATTAGACCGTACTGGAGGAAGAACATGTACAAACTGCTGATCGTAACCGATCGGGAAGATATCCGGCAGATGTTCCTGCAGGAGATTGACTGGGCCCGTCTCAGCTGCCGCACCCCCAAGATGGCGGAAACGGCGGAGGAGGCCATTGAGCTGCTCAATACCAGCGCAGTGGATGCGGTGGGCATTCATCTGGCAGAAGCAAAAGCGTCCCCTCTGGTGCGGTTTTTGAATTACGGCCGTCCCAGCCTGCCCATGTTTTCGGTGTATTCCACGCTGGAAAAGCAGATGGCGGTGCTGAAGGACACCCGGCAGTTGCTGGATCGGCTTCATCAGGACTTTTCCGATGACGTGTACGATGAAGAAACCATGCTGTCCATCCAGCGGGATGAGCTGATCCGCGATATGCTCTCCGGTGCTCAGAATGACTGGGCAAGGATCAAGAGCCTGCTGAAGCTGACCCGCCTGCGCATCAATCCCAATGCGGCCTGTATGCTGTATGAAATTGATATGCCCCAGGGGGATGTGTTTTCCGATCATCACTACCATGCCCAGCGCCGGCTGGAGCGTGCTCTGAGGAACAATTTCTTCGGCCGTTATGTGGAGGGCATCTTTTATGCCATTGCCGTGCTGACGCCCCGGCATATCCGCCTGCTGTGCATCCCCATGATGAACGAAGGAGAAGAGGATATGGACAGCTTTGCTGCCCGGGCTGACGAGCATGTGCAGGATTCCATCAGCCGGATCAAGGAATACCTGGATCTGGATATGGAAGTGGTCAGCGCCATGCCCATGGAAAACCTGAAGGCATTTGTGGAAACCGAAAAAACCGACGTGTAAATAAGTGAAGGAGGAAATACGTCATGGGTATTCTGGATATTTTTAAGAGTCAATTGATCGACGTGATCGAATGGAAGGATTCTTCCGCCAATACCATGGTGCACCGTTATGACAACAACGGCAAGGAAATCATGATGGGTGCCCAGCTGACGGTGCGTGAAAGCCAGGTGGCTGTGATGGTGAACGAAGGCCAGATCGCCGACGTATTTGCCCCCGGCCGGTATGAGCTGAGCACCCAGAACATGCCCATTATGACCGCCCTGCAGAGCTGGAAGTTCGGCTTCAACAGCCCCTTCAAGGCAGAAGTGTACTTCATCAACACCAAGCAGTTCCTGGACCGCAAGTGGGGCACTTCCAACCCTGTGATGATGCGGGATGCGGAATTCGGCATGGTGCGGCTGCGGGCCCACGGCATTTATTCCTTCCGGGTCACAGATCCTGCTGCGTTCCTGAAGGAAGTGTTTGGCACCAGCGCCTACATGACGGTGGAAGGCGTGGAAGGCCAGATCAAGCGCACCCTGGTGTCCGGCCTTTCCGATGCCATTGCCCAGAGCAAGATTCCTGCCCTGGATCTGGCTGCCAATTATGACGAATTGTCCCAGTATGCCCTGCAGGCACTGGCCCCCCGGATCGAAAACCTGGGCCTGAAGCTGGAAAGCTTTGTGATCGAAAACATTTCCCTGCCCCAGGAAGTGGAACAGGCGATGGACCGCCGTACCTCCATGGGTGTGGTGGGCGACCTGAACAAGTACACCCAGTTCCAGGCTGCCGAAGCCATGCGGGATGCTGCCAATAACCAGGGCGGCACCGCCGGCATGGGTGCCGGGATGGGCGCCGGGATGATGATGGCCCAGGCCATGCATTTGTCCGGTCAACAGGTGCAGGCTGCCCCTGCCGCCGCGGCTGCTGTTGCCGGCGAAACCAAGTTCTGCCCCGAATGCGGCCAGAAGATTCCCCGCACTGCCAAGTTCTGCCCCGAATGCGGCCATAAGCAGTAATACATACGGTTTTCATGCCCTCTGCCGAAGCAACATCGGCGGAGGGTTTTCTTTCCTGCTTTGTTCCTCTTTTGCACAAAACCATCCGTCCGGGCAGGACTTTTTGACCTTTTCTATGAAATGTGATAAAATATAAAAAAACTATGCCGGGAGGTATTCATGACCCTGTATCCGCCCCGCCGTACCCCTGAAGAGGAAATGCGGCTGATGATTTTGTATACCGTTACGCATCTGCCCCCCTGCACCGCCACGCAGCTGCAGCAGATTTTGTTTGATTATAACGAAATGAACTATTTCGACATGATGTTTGCCCTGAATGACCTGTGCGCCAACGGACAGCTGATCCGGGAAAAATTCGAGGGGGATACTGTGTACCGGGTCACCGATGCCGGCAAGGAAGTGCTGGCGCTGTTTTCCGCCCGGGTGCCCCAGAGCATGAAGAACTATATGGCCCACCGCGGGCTGGATTTTCAGGCCCATCTGAAGGAAGAAGAGCAGTATCCCCGGCAGATCCGCAAGACGGAGCAGGGGGATTATGTGGTGAGCCTGGGCATTGAGGAAAATGGCCGGCCGGTGATGCAATTGACGGTTTCCGTTCCTTCCCCCCTGATGGCCCAGGACATGGTGAACAGCTGGGCAAAGAAAGCCGGGGAGTTTTACAAAAACACCATGTTCACCCTGGCGGAGGATGACCAATGAGTATCTTTGCGGTGATCCTGTGCGGCGGCAGCGGCACCAGGATGGGTGCCCCTGTGAACAAAACCCTGCTGCCTGTGGACGGGGAAAAGGCTGTGGTGAAATGCCTGCGGGCCTTCCTTGCCGAAACTGACGGCTGTGTGCTGGTGGTGAAGGAGGGGGAGCAGGAGGCATTTGAAGCGGCGGTTTCTGAAGCCGGGCTGTCCGTGCATGCCGTTGTGGCCGGCGGGGCGGACCGTCAGGCCTCTGCCCTTTGCGGCCTGAAGGCCTTGCCGCAGGATTGCGAGATGGCCCTCATCCATGACGGGGCACGGCCCTTCATCCGCAGGGAAGATATCCGGGCGGTGATCCGGAGCGTGAAGGAAAAGGGAAGCGGTGTGATGGCCGTGAAGGCCCGGGATACCATCAAGGAAGCGGATGCAGAGGGCAAGGTGATCCGCACGCTTGACCGGGATGTGCTCTATCACATGCAGACCCCCCAGGGCTTTTATGTGAAGGACATGCTGCTGGCCCATGAAAACGCAAAGGCGCGCTATACCGACGATGCGGCGCTGATGGAAGCGGCAGGGTTCCCTGTGCATCTGGTGCAGGGGCATTACGACAATCAAAAACTTACTTCACCGGAGGATTTGCCTGTGCAGAATTTATTGCCCCGGATCGGCCACGGATACGATGTGCATCGGCTTTGCGAGGGCCGGGCGCTGATCATCGGCGGTGTGAAAATTCCCCATGAAATGGGGCTGCTGGGCCACAGCGATGCGGACGTGGCGCTGCACGCGCTGACGGATGCGCTGCTGGGGGCGGCGGGGCTGCCGGATATCGGGCATCTGTTCCCGGACAATGATCCGGCATACAAGGGTATTTCCTCCCTGCTGCTGTTGGAAAAGGCCATGGAGCGTATCCGGGAAAAGGGGTTTGAAGTGGGCAATGCGGACGTGACCGTTGTTGCACAGGCCCCGAAAATGGCCCCCCATCTGGCAAAAATGCAGGAAAACACTGCCCGTGCCATGGGTGTTTCCGTGGACCGGATCAATTATAAAGCCACCACCACCGAGCATCTGGGCTTTGAAGGGGAAAAGAAGGGCATCAGTGCCCATGCGGTGGCATTGCTCATAGCGCGTACATAAGGAGGCCTCCAAATGCTGCTGAACAACAATATCTGGGTGGGCACGTCTGGTGAAGGAGCGGTGTCCATGCTGCCTGCCATGGCCAACCGCCATGGGCTGATTTCCGGCGCCACCGGCACCGGCAAAACGGTGACTCTGCAGGTGCTGGCGGAAGGGTTTTCTTCTCTTGGTGTGCCGGTGTTCATGGCCGACGTGAAGGGGGACCTGGCCGGCTTTAGCAAGCCCGGTGAAATGAACAAAAAGATCGAAGAGCGGCTGCAGACCTGCGCCGTGCCGGAGTTTGCTTTCCGTTCCTTCCCGGTCACCTTCTGGGATGTGTACGGCGAAAAGGGGCATCCCATCCGCACCACGGTCAGCGAAATGGGCCCGTTGCTTCTGTCCCGGATGCTGGGGCTGAATGAAACCCAGACCGGTGTGCTGCACATCATTTTCCGCATTGCGGATGATGAAAATATGCTGCTGCTGGACCTGAAAGACGTGAAGGCCATGCTGGCCTATGTGGGCGAGAATGCTGCCCGCTACACCCTGGATTACGGCAATGTGGCCAAGTCCACCGTGGGGGCCATCCAGCGGGCCATTGCCATTGTGGAGGATCAGGGGGGCGATGTTTTCTTTGGTGAACCGGCCCTGAACATCAACGACTGGTTTGCACAGGATGATGAGGGCAAGGGCATGGTGAACATTCTGGCGGCGGAAAAGCTGTTCCGCAAGCCGGCCATGTATTCCACCTTCCTTTTGTGGCTGCTGGGGGAACTGTTTGAAGTGCTGCCCGAGCAGGGGGACAAGGAGCTGCCCCGGATGGTGTTTTTCTTTGACGAAGCCCATCTTTTGTTTGACGATTGCAGCAAAACCCTGCTGGAGCATATCGAGCAGGTGATCCGGCTGATCCGCTCCAAGGGTGTGGGGGTGTATTTTGTCACCCAGAACCCGGTGGATGTGCCCTCCTCCGTGCTCAGCCAGCTGGCTGGCCGGGTGCAGCATGCCCTGCGTGCCTTCACCCCGGCGGAACTGAAAATCGTGCGTGCCGTGGCCCAGACCTTCCGTGAAAACCCGAAATTTGATACCGAAAAATGTCTGACGGAACTGAAAACCGGCGAAGCGCTGCTGTCCTTCCTGCAGGAAGACGGCAGCCCCTCCGTGGTGCAGCGGGCCACCATCCTGCCGCCCCAGTCCTCCATCGGGCCGGTGTCCGATGCGCTGCGGACAACCTTCATGGAAACGGACCTGATCGGCACCAAATACGATCAGGCGGTGGACCGGCAGAGCGCTTATGAAATTCTGGCGGCCCAGTTTCAGGCAGCAGGGGCCCAGGAAACCCAGGTGCTTTCCCCTGTGCCCACGGATATGGGGCAGATGGAAGCGCCTCAGCCTGTCTATCAGCCCATGACCTTCCGGGTCTACAACCCGGAGACCGGCAAGTATGAGGAAAAGGCGATGGGCAATATGCAGCTTCCTGTGCTGCAAACCCAGCCTCTGCCGCAAAATGCGGTGACCCGGTCCGATGCGTACCGGTACAATCTGCCTGCGCAGCAGGATGCGGTGGTGCTGCCGGCGAAAGAAGAAAAAAAGAAAAAGCAGCCTGCCAAGAAACGCAGTGAAATGACCCAGGCGGAGCAGCTGTTTGATTCCTTCACCAAGTCTATCTCCTCCTCTGCCGGCCGTGAGGTGGGGCGCAGCCTCAGCCGCACGCTGCTGGGCATTCTGGGGTTGAAAAAGAAATAAAAAATGCGGGGGAGGCACTTTTGCGTCAAAAGTACCTCCCCCGCGCCCCCTCCGAAAACCGGCTGGGGAAGAACAGATCGGAATATTTCAAACATTTTCCCCCTGCAGCAATCGACATGGGTATCATGCTTTAAAGACATGAAAATATCTTGCAACTGATTTTTCTTGCACTGAACCAAAAGATTTTGTATAATATCCACATGGTCATATTGTTTGAGAAAAACAATCAAATACATCCCATACCGGTTTTCGGATGGGGTGCGGGGAAACCGCTTTTGACGTTCAAAAGCGGTCTCCCCGCAAAAAAATGAAAGGAGTCCTCCCTATGAAACGCAGAATTGGTATTTTGACCAGCGGCGGCGACTGTCCCGGTTTGAACGCGGCCATCCGCGGTGTAGCCCGTGCGGCTTATGAAATGTTTGATGCGGAAATCATCGGTATTTCCGACGGTTACCGGGGCCTGATCGAGGGTGAATGGCAGGAAATGAAGCGCAGCCAGTTTTCCGGCATTCTCACCCTTGGCGGCACCATTCTGGGCACCGCCCGCACCCCCTTCCGCAACATGCGCGTCATTGGCGAAGACAATGTGGACAAGGTCAAGGCCATGAAGGACAATTATGAAAAGATGAAGCTGGATTGTCTGGTGACCCTGGGCGGCAACGGCACCCATAAAACGGCTAATTTGCTCTCCGAAGAAGGCCTGAACGTGATCGGCCTGCCCAAGACCATCGATAACGATATTTACGGTACCGATTTCACCTTCGGCTTCCACACCGCCGTGGACATTGCCACCGAAGTGATCGACCGCATCCACACCACCGCCGCCTCCCATGGCCGGTGCATGGTGATTGAAGTGATGGGCAACAAGGCCGGCTGGCTGACCCTCTATTCCGGCCTGGCCGGCGGTGCAGACGTGGTGCTGCTGCCGGAAATCCCCTATGACATCAAGGAAGTGGCCAAGGTGGTGGAAGCCCGCGCCAAGAGCAAGAAGGCCTTCTCCATTCTGGCAGTGGCCGAAGGGGCTATGAGCAAGAAGGAAGCCAAGATGAAGAAAAAGGAACGTGAAGCGTTCCGTGCGGAAAACGGCTTCAACGGCATTGCCAACCGCATCGCCAAGGAATTGCAGGACATCGTGGGCGTGGAAGCCCGTGCCGTGATCCCTGGTCATATCCAGCGCGGCGGTTCTCCCTCCGCTTACGACCGTGTGCTGGCCACCCAGTTTGGTGTGCATGCGGCGCAGCTGATCGAAAAGGGTGAATACGGCGTGACCGTGGCCCTTTCCGGCAACAACATCATTCACAACAAGCTCAGCGAAATTGCCGGTGTGCCCAAGCCTGTGCCCCAGGATTTCCAGATGATCGATGTGGCCCGGGATATGGGCATCTCCTTCGGTGACTGATTTGAACGAAGGCGGGAACAAATAGCTGTTTCGCATCGTCTATATACCAGAAGAATAAACAAAGGATGCGATGTACCATGTGGATTTGCAAACACTGTCATGCAGAGAATAAGGACGGCTATGCCTCCTGTGAAAACTGCGGCGCCAATCGTTCTGCCGGGCGCTTTGGCTCTGTGCCCACGCTGAACACCCGTCAGCCCGTTGCGGAGCAGCCTCAGCTTCAGCCCCAGCCTGCTGTGCCCGGGTATCAGCCGCTGCACACCTATCCCCAGAACAAGCCTGCACAAAAACATGCGCAGCCCCCTGCCCGGTGCATGCAGGGCTTTGGCAAGGTGGTGGGCTGGGCATTGCTGATCCTCCTGCCGGTGCTGACAGGCCTTCTGTTCTGGCGGCAGTATGATGCGCTGCGCGCTGCGCTGGTGCCCTTGCTGCTGGATGCCGATGCTGCACAAGTGTGGCAGATCATGTGCTACATCGGGTATGCCCTGATTGCGCTGCTGCTTTCCACGCTGCCCGGGCTGCGCACCCTGCAGCAGTGCA
>JAFWYZ010000031.1 GCA_017517465.1 Clostridia bacterium
CAAAAATGCCTTGAAGCTGCTGGGCTCATATCTGTTTTTCACCGTTTTGTATGTTATTACAGGCTCTTCCCTTTCTGCCCTTGGAACGGTGCTGCGGATCATTGCCAATGTGCTGGTACTGGTTGTGTGCGGGGGTGTGATGTATACCCACGGCGCCAACAACGGGGACGGCGAAGTGGCATTAGGTGAAATTGTGCATACACGGTTGGAAGAAGGAAAGCCGGTAGATGCAAAGGACAAAAAAATGAGCTACCGCAACCTGCGCGGTGTGGTGGTATTTCTGGTGGCGTTGGCTCCTATTTTGCTGATTACAGTGCCCGTTGCACTGACGGCTGAAAAGCAGGTTTATGCGCTGCAGAGCCTGCCGACATGGGTGGATTCCTATGTGGGGCATGATGAAATTTATGCGCCCTTGGATTATTACCGCCAAGCTGATCCGATGGAATTGCTGGATGTGCTGAAGCTGATCTGCCGGCTGCTGGTGTATCCTTTTGTGTGCATGGTGGGTTCGGAGAATCTGAACGGCCTTCTCTTGGTTGACAGGCTTTCTCCCGTGCTGGCTGCACTGCCCGGGCTTGGCTATGTGTTCGGATATCTGTCCGGCCCTTATCAGCGTGCCCGTGTGCATGGGGATATTGCCCATAACAAGCGCAAGCAGAAGAAAAAGCAGAAAAAGCAGCTGAAAGCCCGCATGGAACAGAAAGAAAAGAAGAATGAGCTGATCTGATGAGAATTATCGCAGGGGAGAAACGTTCCCGGAAAATTGATGCACCGGAAGGCCAGGATACCCGTCCCACGGCGGACAGGATCAAGGAAGCGCTGTTCAGCATGCTTCAAAGCAGAATTCCGGGAGCAAGAGTGCTGGATCTGTATGCCGGCAGCGGTGCGCTGTCCCTGGAATCACTCAGCAGGGGAGCCTCATTTGCCGTGCTTGTGGATGTGAGCTTCAAGGCGGGAAAGGTCATCAAAAAGAACATCGAAACCCTTTCTTATCAGCAAAAAACCAGGTTTATTCAGGCGGAGGACAGCCGTGCCGTCACCATGCTGGAAGGGGAGAATGAAAAATTCGATCTGATTTTCCTGGATCCCCCGTATCGGATGGATACGAAAAAGACCTGTGAACGGCTGGTAAAAAAGCTGCTGCAGGATGACGGAATGATCGTGTGTGAGCACGATAAAAGCACGCCGCCGGATGTTCCGGAAGGGATGCAGCTGTTCAATCGCAGGGAATACGGCATTACCGGCCTGTCCTTTTTTGTGAAATCGGAGGAGGAAGCGTAATGAAGAAAACAATTGTTATGTTTCCCGGCAGTTTTGATCCTGTAACCAGAGGACATATGGATATTATCCGCCGCGCTGCCCGGATGTTTGACAGGGTGATTGTAGCCGTGATGGTGAATCCTGAAAAAAGGGGATGCTTTCCCTTTGAAAAACGGGTTGAAATGCTGGAAAAGGCATGCTCAGAAATGAAAAACGTCAGCGTGATTCATGCGACGGGCCTGACGGCTGAGGTGGCAAGGGAAATGAACGTAACGGCGCTCGTCAGAGGTGTGCGGAACGTTTCTGACCTGGAAGCGGAAAACGCAATGGCGCATATCAACGGCCAGCTGGTTGACGGGCTGGACACGGTGTATTTCCCCGCAACGATGGATAAGAGCAATATCAGCTCCACCTTTGTGCGGCAGCTGGCATCCTACGGTGCCGATATTTCCGCCTATGTACCGGAAGAAGTGCTGGATGACATCAAATCAGCATTTGAAAAATAAAGTTTACCCAACATACCAAGGGAGGAAAAAACAATGGCAGATAACCGTCTGACGTGCTCACCCATGATCGATTGGCTGCGGATCAGTGTCCGTGATGGCCGCCTCATTCCCCTCACCGGAAAAGTGGTTGTGGACAGGGAAGAATTCCTGAACAAGCTGCAGGAACTGGATGATCACCTGCCCGACGATCTGAAGACCGCCAGAGAATACATGGCGGATATTGATCGCCGTCTGAAAGAAAGCAAGGAACAGGCGGAGAGCCTTGTGAACCAGGCCAACGAACAGGCCCGGAAAACTGTGGATCAGGCCAACAAGCAGGCCCAGGATACGGTGAACCAGGCCAATCAGCAGGCAACCAATACTGTAAACCTTGCCAATCAGCAGGCCCAGGATGTGACCCGTACCGCCAACGAACAGGCAAATGCCATGCTGGCAGATGCCCAGGCACGGGCACAGGCCATTCTGGCGGATGCCAAGGCCCAGGCGGATTCCATGGTAGCCGAAAGCGAGATCATTGCCCGCGCTACTTCTCAGGCCCAGGAAATGATGGATAATGCCCGCCGCGAATGTGACGATTATTCCATGAGGATGCATGCTTCCGTCAATCAGATGCTGGAACAGGCGGATATGGCGCTGTCTCAGCAGCTGGACAGCCTGCGGATGCTGCACCAGGAAATCAACATGAATCAATAAGCCTGAAAAATGCAAGAAAATGTGAAAGAAAAGCCGAAAAAAGCTTGACAGAAAGCGATGGGACAGATATACTATAATGGCTGTCTTGTGGTGAATTTCTATCACATGTCTGCGATAAAACAAATGCCAACGGCATTTTGCAATTTAGAAGGAGTTGTGACACAATGAAACGCACTTATCAGCCGAAGAAACGCCAGCGCAACAAGGTTCATGGTTTCCGTGCCCGCATGAGCACCAAGAACGGCCGTCGTGTACTCGCCCGCCGTCGTGCCCGTGGCCGCAAGGAACTGACTGTCTGATTGTACCTTTACCGTCAGCCAGTACAAGTATCCTGTTCTTGCATGGCTTAGCCCGCTCCTGATGCTTGCCATTGTGCTTGGGGGAGCGGGTTTTGCTGTTGCGGAAAAAACCAAAGCGGAGGAAATATGGAACAGCAATACCGTTTGCGCAAAAACGGCCAATTCCGGTATGTGTACCGGAAGGGGAAAGGCGGCGCCTGCAGGGAATTGGCCCTGGGCTATGTGAAAAGCCCCAAGATGCTGGTTGGCTTTGCGGTGAGCAAGAAAATCGGCAATGCTGTCACCAGAAACCGCATCAAAAGAAGGCTCAGGGAAGCGTTCCGAAAGGAACTGCCCAAGCTGAAAAAAGGCATGTATGTGATTACTGCCCGTGAACTGGCATCCGAAGCGGACTTTGCCCGCTTGAGTGCCTCTTTGTGTTATCTGATTAGAAAACACAATCTCTACAGGGATGAGCAGAAATGAAAAAACTGCTGATTGCTCTTTTGAAAGGCTATAAGCGCCACATCAGCCCATATTTGGGGGCTGCTTGTAAGTATGTGCCCACCTGTTCCGAATATGCCATGGAGGCAATCGAAACACACGGGGTCATCCAGGGGCTATGGCTGACTGTCAAAAGGCTGCTTCGCTGCAATCCCTTTGCCAAAGGCGGATACGATCCTGTACCGCCTGTGCGCACGACGAAAAACAGGAAGGACGACGAAAAGCCGTGAATGCAATTTCTCAATTTCTGTACGGTATTTTGAACGGCATCAACGGTTTGGTGAATAATTACGGTATCTCCATTATTATTTTCACCATCCTGATGCGTATGGTTTGTATGCCCTTCGATTATAAGAGCCGCAAGGGTATGCGGAAAATGACCCTGATCCAGCCCAAGCTGAATGAACTGCAGAAAAAGTATGGCAACGACAAGCAGAAGATGCAGCAAAAGCAGGCTGAACTGATGAAAAAAGAAGGGTACAACCCTCTGTCCGGCTGTCTGCCCATGCTGCTGACCTGGCCGCTGATGATCGCCATGTTTACTGCCATGCGTAACATCGCAAATGAACAGCTGGTCATGCAGACTTTCCGCTATCTGGCCGGTGAAGCCGTGGTTGTGCAGCCCCAGGATGCTTTCCTGTGGGTGCAGAATATCTGGATGACGGACTCTCCCTTTGTGCCTGTGGCCCCTGATGCCAATGCACTGAATGTGCTGACAAGGGACGTATGGCAGAATGCATATACCCTGCTGCAGAGTGATGCTGACCTGTTTGCTTCTGTTCAGGCTGTGCTGGAAGGCGCCGGCGTGACGCTGGACTTTACCACCGATGTGACGATGAAGCAGTCTGTTACCGAAATCTTGAAGCTGCTGGGCCAGAATGCCGAATATCAGGCTGCTGTGCAGGCTGTGCCCGGCTGGCAGGGGTTGAATTTCTTCCTGTTCCAGATCACTGTGTTCAAAGACTATAACGGCCTGCTCATCCTGCCTGTTCTGGCTGGTGTGACCCAGGTGCTGCAGACCAAGTTCATGAACGCCCAGCAGCCGCAGCAGACCACTCCCGACGGTAAGGGAACCGGCAACTTCATGAAGTGGTTCTTCCCCTGCCTGTCTGTGTTCTTCTGCCTGTCTTCCAATGCCGGCTTTGCCCTGTACTGGGTGGTCAGCAGCGTTGTGTCCTCTGTGCAGAGTATTGTGATCAACAAGATGCTTGAAAAGAAAGACGGCGAAGCCGAAAAGAAGGTTGCCGGAGAGGGGTCTGTGAAATAATGAAAACGTATGAATTTACCGCCCGCACCACCGAAGAAGCCATTTCTTCCGGTCTGGAACAGCTGGGTTTGTCCATCAGTGACGTGACTGTTGATGTGCTGGAAGAAGGCAGCAAGGGACTGTTTGGTCTGTTTGGCAGCCGTCCTGCCAAGATTCGCCTGACGGTGAAGGAAGAAGAAGCCTCCAGCGAAGTGCATGATCTGTTCAACGGCATGCTGGAAGAAAAGCAAGAAAAGAAAGCAGCCAAAGCAGATGCCAAGGCCGCTGAGTACGATAAAAAGGCCGCTAAAGCAGATGCTAAGGCCGCTGAGTATGATAAAAAAGCTGCCAAGGCTGAGAAGAAGGAAAAGGCTGTCAAGGTTGAAAAGAAAGCAGAAGAAAAGCCTGCTGAAAAGGAAGAAGCTCCCAAGGCTGAAAAGCCTGCCCGCAAGCCCAAGGAAAAGAAGAAGCCCGTGGAAGAAAAGCCTGTTGAAAAGAAGGAAATCGTGCCCGCTGAACAGGCGGACCGTGCCACTCCCGCCGGTAAGGCTCAGGAATTCCTTCAGGAACTGACGAAGCTGATGAACGTGCCTGTGTCCGTGGCCGTCAGCACTGACGAAGAAGGCAATGTG
>JAFWYZ010000301.1 GCA_017517465.1 Clostridia bacterium
AGGGTGTCGGGGATCAGGTAGGTGCCGTTATACACCAGGCTGGGCCACAGCGCCGTATCCCAGAACATATAGCCTGCCAGCGTGGCAGAAAGGGCCCGGCAAAGGGCAGAAAATGCCATGGCAACATACAAGCCCCATGCCTTGGGAAGCTTCTTATACAGCCCGCAAAGGCCCAAAGCGGCGAAGGCCAGAATGTAGTCCAGCAAAAACTGCCACACATTCAGGAAATAGCCCCCCTGCAAATACTGCAGCACACCGTAGGCCATACCGGCCAGCAAGCCCGGGCCCACGCCGTACGCAGCGGAGAACAGCATCAGCGGCAGCATGCTGCCAGGGGTCACACTGCCACCCTGAGGCATGCGGTACAGCCTGAAGCAGCTCAGCACAAAGGACAGGGCGATAGCCAGGGCCGCGTAGGAAATGGTCTTGGCGGTCCAGTTTTTTCGGCTTTTGCCGATCACCAGCAGTGCCGCAGCCAATGCCACAACCACCGCCAGCGAAACCCATACCGTGCCCGGAGTTTCGGCGAATTTCTCCACCAGTTCCTGTCCCCAGGTGGGAACAGCTTCTGCAGCTTCTTCCACGGCTGTTTCTGCCGCTTCCAATGCCGCCGTGTCTTCGGCCATTGCCGATGCGAGGAAAAGTTTCATTGGGTATCAACCTCCTTTTCTGTTGCATCCGGCATACAAAAACCCACACGCTGATCAGGCGTGTGGGAAACGGTATGACGCAAAATCATCTTTGCGTGCCGCTTCCCTTCGGTAGGATGATCTACACAGGTTCTAAGGGTTCTATCTCAGCCATCACTCGATGACGCCCCCAGCGGATGCACATGTAGATTATACGGAATACACACATCATTTGTCAAGGAGAATACAGAAATGGAACACCATTTTTTCGCATACATTTCCCGGATGCGCTTCATTCAGCGCTGGGGCCTGATGCGCAACACCCTTCCGGAAAACGATCTGGAGCATGCAGGCCAGACCGCCATGATCGCCCACGGCATTGCCCTCATCGGCCGCCGGCGCTACAGCCGCACCTATGACCCCAGTTTTATCATGGCCCTGGCCATGTACCACGATGCCCCGGAGGTGATCACCGGGGACATGCCCACCCCCATCAAGCATTCCAATCCTGCCCTCCGGGAAGAATACGGCAAGCTGGAAGAGATGGCGGCGGACAAGCTGCTTTCCATGCTGCCCGATGACCTGAAGGAAGATTTTGCCCCCCTCATTGCCCACGATGAAACCACCATGGAGTGGCGCATCGTCAAGGCCGCCGACAAGATCAGCGCCTATGTGAAGTGCATGGAAGAAAAAAAGAGCGGCAACAAGGAATTCGGCAAGGCGGGAAAAGCCGTGAAAAAGAGCCTGGACAAAATAGACCTGCCCGAAGTGCAGGATTTCATCATCCAGTTCGTGCCCGGCTTCTCCCTCACGCTGGATGAAATTTCGGAGGAATAAGCATGCAGATTTTCATCAAATACCACACGGACCTTCCCCCCATCGAAAAAATCCCCGCCGGTGACTGGATAGACCTGCGCGCCGCAGAAGATGTGGACATGAAACAGGGTGAATACCGCCCCATTTCCCTGGGTGTTTCCATGAAGCTGCCCAAGGGCTATGAAGCCCATGTAGCCCCCCGCTCCTCCACCTTCAAAAAGTGGGGTATTCTGATGGTCAACAGCGTGGGTGTGGTGGACGAAAGCTATTGCGGGGAGGATGACATCTGGTACTTCGTGGCCCTGGCCACCCGGGACACCCGCATCGAAAAGGGGGACCGCATCTGCCAGTTCCGCATCATGGAAAAAATGCCTGCTGTGGAGCTGGTCACCGTTTCCCATATGACGGACGAAAGCCGGGGCGGCATCGGCTCCACCGGCACCAAATAAAAGGAGGTACATTCCATGGCAACCCTGCACAACACCGCCAATCCCGGCGATTTCGCCAAAACCGTTCTCATGCCCGGCGATCCCTTGCGGGCTAAGTTCATTGCTGAAACCTATCTGGAAAATGCAAAGCTGGTCAACAACGTCCGGGGCATTCAGGGCTACACCGGCACCTATAAGGGCAAGGAAGTTTCCGTCATGGCCAGCGGCATGGGCATGCCCTCCATCGGCATTTACTCCCATGAGCTTTACAATTCCTTCGGTGTGGAAAACATCATCCGCGTGGGCAGCGCCGGGCTTTTGAACCCTGCCCTGAAGGTTCGCAGCATCGTGGCCGGTATGAGCGCCTATTCCAATTCCAATTACGGTGCCCAGTTTGGCTTCAAGGGCAACATGGCCCCCTGCTGCTCCTTTGAACTGCTGGAAAAAGCCGTGGCTGTGGCCCGGAAAATGGGTGTCACCATGCCCGTGGGCCCCATCTATTCCACCGATACTTTCTACGACGAAACCCAGCCCTCCCCCGCCGCTGTGCTGCGGGATCTGAACGTGCTGGCCATCGAAATGGAGGCCTATGCCCTGTACCTGAACGCTGCCCGGGCCGGCAAGAATGCCCTGGCCCTGCTCACCATTTCCGATAACCCCTTCACCGGTGAAAGCCTCACTCCCGACGAAGTGCGCACCACCTTCACCCAGATGATGGAGATCGCACTGGAAATTGCGTAAGGGATAGAGATATTGCGAGAGGGTATTTCTTTTATGAAAAAGAAATACCCTCTCGCGCTCTCCCAAAGAAAACAGATTGGGGAATTGGTTGTAATTGTATCAAAAGCAATGTGCCCCTGAAACAAAAGAAACTAATCCCCCACCATCTGACATGTGTCGTGAAACAAAAGGAAACGAGGGAAACCGCTATGAAAATCATGGTCAGTGCCTGTCTGCTGGGGTGCAGCTGCCGCTATGACGGCAAAAGCAAGGCAGATGAAAGGGTGCTTCGTCTGAAGGACAGGCACACCCTCATTCCCGTCTGCCCGGAGCAGCTGGGCGGCTTATGCACCCCCCGTTTGCCTGCAGAGATCCAGGGAGAACAGGTGATCCGCAAGGATGGCACAAACGTCACCCAGGAATATACCAAGGGAGCCCGGGAAGCCATGCATCTGTATGCTCTGCTTTCCTGCGATGCAGCCATCCTGAAGGCTCGCAGCCCCTCCTGCGGCAAGGACATCATTTATGACGGCACCTTTACCGGCACCCTGACGGAGGGCAACGGCATCACCGCTGCGCTCTTTCAGCAAAGAGGCATCCAGGTTTTCACCGAAGACGAAACCGAACAGATTTGAGGTGCATTATGGACCATTTCACCGTGCAGGAAATGCTGGACATGCAAAACCAATTGCAGGAAAAATACAAGGACAAATGGGAACACATCTGCCCCGAAACCGGCAAAAGCAAGCTGCTGTGGATGATTGCGGAGCTGGGGGAAGTGATTGACATCGTGAAAAAGCAGGGGCCGGGCTGCATCATGCAAAGCCCTGCCACCCGGCATGATTTTGTGGAAGAAATGGCGGATGTGCTGATGTACTTTTGCGATATCATGAACTGCTACGGCATCACAGAAGAAGAACTGAAAAAGGCCTATACCGAAAAATTCCACCGGAACATGACCCGGTGGTAATGCTTCCGCAGCCCTTCATGGAGGAATACAAATGAAACTCACCTTTTTGGGCACCGCTGCGGCCACCGCCTGTCCCCTGGTCTTTTGCCGATGTGCAGCCTGCCGGATGGCATGGGAAAAAGGCGGAAAGGATCATCGCCGCCGCTCCAGCCTGCTGATCGACGATGATCTTCTCATTGACCTGGGGCCGGATCTGATGTCAGCTGCCTTTGACTTTGGCATCGATGTGAGCCGCATCCGTTATTGGCTGCAGACCCACTCCCACTCCGATCATTTTGATGCCGCCCATCTCGTCACCCGCATCTCCGATTATGCCACCATAGACACCCTTCCGCTGGCCCTCTGCGCATCTCCCGAAACCATGCGCCACATGTCCGAACGTCTGGGTATGGAAGAATACGGTGCCGCGCTGGAGGACCCTCAGTGGCAAAAGCGGCTGAACCTGAGCCCCCATCCCCTGCACCATGGAGACACCCTCACCCTGGGGCATCGCCGCATCACCGCCGTGGAAAGCAACCATGATCCCCGGGACGGCTCGCTTCTGTGGGTCATTGAAGAAGGAAACACCGCTTTCCTTTATGCCACCGACACCATGCAGTTCACCGAAAAGGCACTTGCCTTGTTCCGGGAACGCGGCCTGCAATTGGATGCCATGGCCATCGACCACACCTACGGACCCGGCACCAAAGGCGGCGGGCATCTTTGTGCCGATGAAGTGATCACAGAAATCAACCGGCTGAAAAGCATCGGCTGTCTGAAGCCCCACTGCCGCATTTTCGCCACCCATATTTCCCATGAGGGCATGCCCCTCCATGACGATCTTTCCGCTTTCGCAGCAAAAAACGGCTATGAAATCGCTTTTGATGGTTTAACCATCAACCTATGACAAGAACCCGCGGAGCTTCGCCCCTGCACCCCACCAGGGGCATTGCCCCTGGATCCATCCTTGGGGAGGGGAAAGTATTTTGCTGGTTTGCTTTGCCCAAGGATAAGGGAAGAAGAACGGAATAATACGTTTTTGTGCTGTGCATCCATGTGCACGGCACTTTTTTGCAAACAATCCTTCAAAGGTGTTTCCCTGAAGGGGAAGGCGGACGGATGAGGTGGAAAAAAGCCGAAGCGTTCATGGAAAAGCAAAGCAAGAACCAGTTTTGTACATTTTAACTTCCAGTATTTACAAGAAGCCATATACTATGCTATGATGAACTTGAGGTGACAAAACCATGAGTATATTGGAAGATGCATACGGCCGGGACATGCTGATAAAGACCATATCGCTGTTAGTGGGCATCTGTAATTTGATTGCCTGGTGCAAATTGTTTTCCGAAGCCAATATGGGCTGGTACAAGATGCTGATTCCCATTTATCGGAATTTTTGCCAATACAAGTTGGTGGGGCTGGAAGTTGTATTTGCTGGGGAATTGCTGCTTGGCATTGTGTTAGTCATATTTCAGGCTTCTTCGCTCATTGTTTCCTTGGTGAGTCTGCCGTTTCATATTCTTTTTTGCCTGTGGCTGGCCAAGGCATTTGGTAAAGGATGGGGATTTGGAATTGGATTGATTGTGCTGCACCCTGTGTTTTTGATGATACTGGCTTTCGGCGGCGCAGAATATGATGAAAAGGTGGCGCAGTTCCAAACCGCTCATTCCAATGAACCTTGGACGTGTGCCTGCGGCACCTTAAACAAGGCCAGCCGGGGGAAATGCACCAGCTGCGGCGCTGAAAAGCCTTCCACGTCCATCTGGGTGTGTGCTTGCGGCCACATGAATACGGCGGGTTATGCCCATTGTACCCGGTGTGGAGCGGATCGGTTTTGATGGGAGAATAATAAACTGTTTTTCTGAAATGGTTATGCTTGCTTTTTGCATGGAAAAAGCCCTCCATAATTCGGAGGGCTTTTTTATTTGGTATCAGTAAGCCTTGGCGAAATACATCACCTTGTCAGCCTTCTTGCCGCAGCAGACACAGGTATCGCCGATGGGGGTCTGATCGAAGGGCATGTTGCGGCTGGTGGCACCGGTTTCTTCCTTGATCTTGTCTTCGCAGGCACGGTCGCCGCACCACATGGCCCGGGCATAACCGCCGTTCACCTGTTCCTTCAGTTCGTCATAGGTGAAGACGTCCTTGGTGTGGCTGAGCCGGAATTCGTCCGCCAGCTTGTACATGTTCTGCTGAATGTCAGCAAGCAGTTCCTTGATGCCTTCAGCCAGATGATCCAGCGGAATGGTGGTCTTTTCGAAGGTATCGCGGCGCATGACGGTGGCCACGCCGTTTTCGATGTCCCGGGGACCCATTTCCACGCGGACGGGCACACCCTTCAGTTCCCATTCGTTGAACTTCCAGCCGGGGGACACATTGTCCCGGTCATCCAGCTTCACACGGATACCGGCAGCCTTGAGCGCGGCAAACACTTCGTCGCACTTTTCCATCACACCGCCCTTGTGAGCCGCGATGGGCAGAATCACCACCTGATAGGGGGCGATCATAGGAGGCAGCTTCAGGCCGCGTTCGTCGCCATGGGTCATGATGATGGCGCCGATGAGACGGGTGGACACACCCCAGCTGGTTTCGTGGCAGTATTCCAGCTTGCCTTCCTTGGACAGGTACTGCACTTCAAAAGGCAC
>JAFWYZ010000302.1 GCA_017517465.1 Clostridia bacterium
CTGTGCAGGCATATCATAGTTTGTTTTGGTTTTTTTGTCAAGAAACACTGTGTTTTTTGTGCATTCATTGTATGCGCTTCTTGAAACGTGTGCATAATTATGGTATACTCCTCATGTATATGCACAAATGAGTTTTTGTTTTATTGTCGGCGAAGCACTGTGATTTTTTTGTCACGTAATTAAGTGGGAGTGAAACGATTGAAGAACGCACGTCAGACAGCTATTTTATCCATCATTGACCGATATGACATCGAAACCCAGGAGGAGCTTTCCGAAAAGCTGAAAGAAATGGGCATTGTGGTTACCCAGGCCACCGTTTCCCGGGATATCAAGGAGCTGCGCCTGCTGAAGGTACTCAGCCCCAAGGGCGGGTATAAATATGCCACCAGCGACCGGGCCGATCATGGCCTGAGCGACCGGTTTGTGCGGATGTTTGTGGATTCCGTTTTGTCCATCGCCTATGCCCAGAACATCATCGTCATCAAAACCCTGTCCGGCAGCGCCAATGTGGCCGCTGAAGCCATTGACTCTATGCGCTGGAGTGAAATTCTGGGCACCATGGCCGGGGATAACACCATCCTGGTCATTGTGAAGGACGAAGGGGAAGCTGCCAGAGTCGTAAAGAAATTCCAGGAACTGCTGAAATAAGCGAGGCTTTGTATGCTGCTCTCATTAAGAATTGAAAATATTGCCCTGATGGATATGCTGGAGATCCGGTTTCAGAAAGGCCTGCATGTATTGACCGGCGAAACCGGTGCAGATAAATCCATCATTGTGGATGCGGTGGTGTTGCTGCTTGGCGGCAAGGCCCAGAAAGAACTGATCCGCACCGGGGCGCAGAAGGCCCGGGTGGAGGGTGTGTTTGACATAAGCGATTGCCCTGCTGCCGGGGCTTTTTTGCGTGAACAGGAGCTGGATGAGGGGGACGAAGTGACCCTGGCCCGGGAAATCACCCTGGCCGGCCGTTCCTCCTGCCGGGTGAACGGCACGCTGCTGCCCGTTGACCAGTACCGGCAATTGACCAACCTGCTGATGGATATCCACGGCCAGCATGAGCATCAGAGCCTGATGGACGAAAAGAAGCATCTGGCTTTCCTGGATGCCACCGGCGATGAAGCCCACCGGCAATTGCAGGAAAAGGTGAAAGAGGCCTATGCCCAGTGGGTGGAAAAGAAAAAGCTGCTGGTGCAGCTGCGAAAGCAATCCGCCGATGCTCAGGAGCGGATGGAGCTTTTGCAGATCCGGGTGCAGGAGCTGCGGGATGCCCAGCTGACCCCCGGGGAAGAGGATGAACTGGCCCGGGAGCGGGATATCTTCAAAAACGGTGAAAAAATTGAAGCTAGCCTGCAGGATGCCTTTGAATATGTATACGACGGCGCTTCCGCTGCGGTGGAAAGCCTGCGCCGGGCAGTGGCTGCCCTGGGCAGCATTGAAAACCTGGATGAGCAGTATGCTTCCCTCCGGGCACGGCTGGATGGGCTGTATTATGAAACGGAGGATGCAGGCATTACCCTGCGGAAAATGATTTCCGCTCTGGATTTTGACCCTGACCGGCTGGAGGAGATCCGGGAGCGGCTGGATGTGATCCGCCGCCTGTCCCGCAAGTATGCCGGGGCATCCACCGGGGATATGGTGGAAAAGCTGCAGGAAATGGAAGCGGAGCTTTCCGGCTTCGAAACGCTGGATGACCGGCTTTTGCAGACGGAAAAGGAAGAAAAGCAGGCTGCGGAAAAGTATGCCGCTGCGGCAGCCTTGCTGACCCAGAGCAGAAAGAAACTGGCCCAGGCCTTTGAAAAGGAAATGGAAACCCAGCTGAAAGACCTGAACATGGGCGGCACCCGGTTCCAGGTGAACCTGGACAGCAGCAATGCCACTGCCTCCGGTGTGGAAACGGCACGGTTCCTGATCGCACCCAACCGCGGCGAAGAAATGCAGCCCCTGTCCCGCATCGCATCCGGCGGTGAACTGTCCCGGCTGATGCTGGCCATCAAATCGGTGGCGGCCAAGCGGGAAGGCATTCCCAGCATGATCTTTGACGAAATCGATACCGGCATTTCCGGCAAGGCGGCTCAGGTGGTGGGCGAAAAAATGAAGCACATCAGCCGCGGCAGGCAGGTGCTG
This sequence comes from Clostridia bacterium, assembly GCA_017517465.1. GTDB lineage: Bacteria > Bacillota > Clostridia > Christensenellales > Aristaeellaceae > RUG563. Next base: position 2,122 of record JAFWYZ010000302.1, read on the forward strand.
TGCGTGACCCACCTGCAGCAGATCGCTGCTCTGGCGGACTGCCATTTCCTGGTGGAAAAGGCCTTTGACGGCCAGCGTACCAGCACAAGGCTGACCATCCTGGACGGAGAAAGGCGGGTGTCCGAAATTGCCCGCATGCTGGGTGGCGATGAGGAAAGCGCAAAGCAACATGCCCGTGAAATGCTGAAGCAGTGACCAGGGGCATTGCCCCTGCACCAGGGCAGTGCCCTGGACCCAATTCCGGAAGTAACAATCTGTATCTTTCATACAGTTTCCCGGTGGTGCGTGGGGAACCATGCGGGGTTTCACCCCTGCACCCCACAAGGGGCATTGCCCCTTGACCCATTTTCCGGAAACAACAATTCATATTATACAAACAATTTTCCGGTGTTGCGTGGGGGATACCTGCGGGGTTTCGCCCCACCCCCCAGCAGGGTCATTGACCCTGCACCCAATTCCGGAAATGTCAATATGTATCATCCAAACCATTTCCCGGTGGAACAGAGCATCACGCAGACACACATTCGCAGAGGAGGATTGTATTTTTGCGAGTTGGCTGCGGCACAGCCGCCCACGGGCTGGGCGGTGTGAAACACCGCCGACCGGATGCTGTGCATCCGGGGAAAACGAAAGAAATAAGCCGGGAGAGAAAGCAAGCTTTCTCCTCCGGCTTTTTCTTCGTTTTCATAGCGCCCGTGGGCTCTCTTTCCGTTTCCCAAAGCTTCATGCGGAAAGAAGTTTGGAAAAACAGTTTTCTGCATCGCAGGATGGGTGCAGGGCCGATGGCCCTGCTGCCGGGGGTACGGGGGCCGCACAGGCCCCTGTCTCGTTGTTCCTCAAGCTACATGCGGAAAGAAGTTTGGAAAAACAGTTTTCTGCATCGCAGGATGGGTGCAGGGCCGATGGCCCTGCCGCTGGGGTACAGGGGCTGCTCAAGCCCCTGCCTGGTCATCACTTCCCGGTCATTTTCTTCCAGGCATTGATCACAGCCTGGGTGGTGGCGGCGCGGAAAGCGTTTTCTTCCAGGGTGCGCACCCCTTCGATGGTGCTGCCGCCGGGGCTGCACACGGCATCCTTCATAGCGCCGGGGTGCATGCCGGATTGTTTCAGCATTTCACCGGCACCGATCAGCATCTGAGCGGCGCAGAGCATGGCCTTGTCCCGGGGCACACCGCAGTACACACCGCCGTCGGCCAGGGCTTCCATGAACATATAAGCGAAAGCGGGGCCGCAGCTGGCCACGGTGCCGGCGCCGTCAAAGACGTTTTCATCCATCCAGAGGGTTTCCCCGGTGGGTGCCATGGCGGCAAGGAATGCATCCGTCATTTCATCGGTCACCAGCGTGTTCTTGGCTGCCAGTGCCAGCCCCTTGCCCACCAGCGCAGGGGTGTTGGGCAGGATGCGGATGACGGGCAGGGAAATCATGTCGCTGAGCTGTGCCACGGTGACGGCAGCGGCCATGCTGACGATGACGGGGCGGTTGTTGTTCAGCGCATCGTTCACCTGGGCCAATACATCCTTCACCAGATAGGGCTTCACACCGATGAACAAAAAATCGCTTGCCTGTACGGCATTTTCAAAAGCGACGGCTTTTGCGCTGATTTTTGCCGCCAGTGCTTCTGCCTTTTCCATGTCCTTGTCGTAGAGCAATACTTCCGCATTTTCACCCCGGGCAATGGCGGTGGCCAGAGCGCCGCCCATATTGCCGGTGCCGATAAAACCGTATTTCATGGTTCCTTCTCCTTTGTTATCGGATGTGCCCGTTGCCGAGAATCACATATTTGTAGGCCGTCATTTCCTTCAGCCCCATGGGCCCCCGGGCATGCATTTTCTGAGTGGAAATGCCCAGCTCGCAGCCCAGGCCGAATTCGCCGCCGTCGGTGAACCGGGTGGAAGCGTTCACATACACCGCAGCGCTGTCCACCCCCTGGGTGAACCTGGCAATGGCCGCTTCATCCCGGGACAGGATGGCTTCGCTGTGGTGGGTGGAATGAAGGGCAATATGGTCAATGGCCTCGTCCACGTCTTTGACCACCTTCACCGCCAGGATATAGTTGAGGAATTCGGTGTCGAAATCCATATCCCCGGCGGGGGTACCGTTCATGTAAGCGGCGGCTTTTTCACAGACACGGAAAGCGCAGGTCTGCTTCCGATCTTCGCAGGTCAGCAGCTGTTCCAGCCGGGGCAGGAATGCCGGCGCCATGTTTTCATGCACCAGCAGCACTTCTGCCGCATTGCATACGCTGGGACGGCTCATCTTGGCATTTTCCACGATCTTCAGCGCTTCTTCCATATCGGCGCTTTCATCCACATACACATGGCAGATGCCGGTGCCGGTATGGATGCAGGGCACCAGCGCATTCTGCACGCAGGCATTGATCAGCCCGGCGCCGCCACGGGGGATGAGCAGATCCACATACCCTACAGCCCGCATCAGGTCGGTGGCGGACTGGCGGGTAATATCTTCAATGAGGTTCACGGCCGTTTCGGGAAGCCCGGCTTCCTTCAGCCCTTCCCGGAGGGCCTGCACAATGGCATAGGCACTGCGGAAAGCTTCCTTACCGCCCCGCAGCACGCACACATTGCCGCTCTTCAGGGAAAGGGCAGCGGCATCGCTGGTGACGTTGGGCCGGCTTTCATAAATGATGGCCACCACACCAAGGGGCACGGAAACCTTCTTGATTTTCAGCCCGTTGGGCCTCTCCGTTTCGGACAGCACTTCGCCTACCGGATCGGGCAGCGCTACCACGTCCAGAATGCCCTGGGCCATGCCCTCAATGCGTTCTTTGGTGAGCAGCAGCCGGTCCAGCATCACAGGGGCAATAACCCCCTGAGCCTTTTCCATGTCCATGGCATTTTCGGAAATGATGTGCTCGGTATTGCGAAGGAGTGCCTGCGCCATGCAGGTGAGGGCATTGTTTTTCTGCTGTGTGGTCACACCGGTCATCAGCCGTACGGCGGCCTTGGCTTCGGTTAAAATCTGCTGGGTATCTTTCATTCTTTTTCACCTGCCAGAAAACGTGTTCCGATGGCCTGGCCATCAATGATTGCGTACAGATCTTCAGGGCGGTTGCCGTTGGTGATCACCATATCGATGCC
>JAFWYZ010000303.1 GCA_017517465.1 Clostridia bacterium
GACTGGCCTCCTGTATGCTATTCTGGTATATGATATGCTTTTAAATATATTTGCCAGGCTGTACTCTTACCTTGTCTTGTGTGGCTCATTCCCGGCTCGTTAAGAACTTTTCCATTACAAAGCCATGAATACCATCATATTCGATTTCGTACCATCCGTTTTCTAAACCGAACACTTCCACTTCCGTGCCGGTGGGCCATTCAGCGATCTTGGCACTGTCGCCGGAGGGGGCATTGCGCACATTAACGGTGGTGCTGCCGGTGGCACGGCCGTTGTAGGAAAGCAGGCCTGTGCCTTCTGTTTCGGCATCGTACCACTTCAGGCAGCCGGTGAGCACATAGCCCACGGTGTCTTTATAGCTGATTTTGCTCCATTTTGCGCCGGTTTCCAGCACCATCACCACGGTGCCGGCCTTGCATTTCTTCAGCATTTTGCCGCTGTTAGTGGCTTTGGCACGCAGGGTGCAGGTGCCGCTCTTGGGGGCATGAATGACGGCTACCTGCTTTTCTTTCTCCGCTTTGCTGTCAAAGTCCAGGTCGGCTGTGGGTACGTCCTTTTCTTCTCCGTTCAGCATGATGGTACTGTTGGCAATGCCCAGCCGCACCAGCTGTACCGGTTCGTTGCCATAACGCACTACAATGGTTTCTTTTACGGCAGAAGACGTCTTCTTGTTTCCGGAAGAAGGTTTGTTTGTATTCTGATTGTTTCCGCTACTTTCCGGTAATTGCAGCGAATCGCCGGCGCCCCAGACAAGATTATCTTTCTCATTATCTTCCAGCAGCCTGACCCCGGGATGCATTTCGCGGATGTATTTGCGAAGGGCGCTTTTGTCGTTCAGATAGGCCTCCGGTACTTCCGTTACACAAACGCCGGGATATCCCTCCAGCACCGTCTGAACGTAGGCTGTTGCTTTTACCAGAGGATAGGGGCTCAACTGAACATAACAAAACGCTTCACTGCCGCCCTGTAAGTAACTTATCTTTTGATAACCGTGATCACCCCGGGTGTACACTTTTACATACGTGTTTGCAGGAAGGGAACCGATGGGACGATATTCGTATTGAGGCAAAACAATTTCTGTGCCATTGCCTGGGTTTTCTTGCTGAATGGTGATTTGTTCATATATCGTGGTGGTTCCGCCTGTTTTGGAGCGGCAGGAACGATCCCATTCCACTTGCGTCACAGCCATCGCCTGCGGTATGGCAGAAAACAGCAAAACCACAGCCAATATCAACGTGGAGATTCGCTTTTGAACACCATTTTTCACCACAGTTTCCCTCCTTGTCAACCTATATAAGGAACAACTGATTGTGCCGAGTTAATAATTTTGTAATAATTATACCATGTACAGCACGGCAAAACAACCCTTTCAGGGCTGTTACCTGTGTAAATTCTGGAAGAACAAACAAAAAAAGAGGGGCAATGCCCCTCTGCATTTTGCTCAACAGCGGTAAAATTGTTTTTTGATAAGCTATATCCGCCTTAGGGTCCAGGGGTGATACCCCCAGGCAACAGCGGGAAAATGCTTGTCAGATAAGCCGGGCAAATATCCGCCTTAGGGTCCAGGGGTGATGCCCCCCAGGCAACAGCGGGAAAATGCTTGTCAGATAAGCCGGGCAATGTCCGCCTTAGGGTCCAGGGGCGATGCCCCTGGTTACTGCCAGGTCTGACAGATGGCCTGCACGTACCAGTTGTATTTCTTGCCGTCGGATTTGGTTTGCCGGGGGCCTTCGTAATGGACTCCTTCTTCCGTCCATTCTTCCTGGGGCAGGTAAGACATGTTTGTTTTGATGTCCTCTGCCTTGGAATCATAGAGGAAGGAGAAACGCTTCACGGTGCTGCCGCCGATATTGCCCTCCACGGTGAAAATCTGATACAGGCCGTTGCCCATGTCCACCGCATGGGTGATCATGCCCACGTGCACATCGGCATAATAGTTCTTTGCGCCGAAAATGATCAGATAGCCGGGCCTGGGCACGTCGGTGATGCGTTCCATGTTGGTAAACCCGGTGCGCAGCTTGGGCACGCCGGCTTCACGCAGGCTGTAAGGACGGCCGTCGGGCAAGGGCTTTACCTTGCGCCAATTGTCGGAGGGTTCCAGCGGCACACCGGCGGTATCCAGACAATAGCCCACAAAAGCGCCGCACCAGCCAATGTTTTCATAGCCCCACCATTTGATGTACTTGTTGCCTTTTTTTGTTTTGTCCAGCCGCTTTTCGTTTACTTCATCCCATTCCTGCAGGGCAATGGCAATGGCATCCCGGATTGCCTGGGGAACAGGGTCGGTCACTTCCACATCCACCACAAATTCGCTTTCGCCGTTCATCAGCACCAGCTGTGCCCAGCCTTCCTGCAGGGCATGGACGGTATCCCCTTCGGCGTAGGCCACGTCCGGGGCATCGCTGTCCCAGCTGCCGGAAAAGGGCAGGGAGAAGGAAAGGGATTCGCCGGCACGCAGGCTCAGGCTGTCCGGAAGAGGCTCTGCCAGGGCACAGGAAAACAGGGAGCAAAGCACAAGCAGGCTGCAAAGAATACGTTTCATCATTCTGCCTTTTCCTCCTCTTCTCCCTTGCGGGCAATACCCATCAGCTCCGTGACGGGCATACTGAACACGATGCCGTGTCCTTCCGTCTGAAGACCGGCAGCCTTGCTGATGGCCTGCATGACGGGAATTTTGTGTTCCTTGTCCACCACGATCAGCACCATTTCCTTTTCGGGCTGGATGGTGATGCCGAAGAAATGGCTGGCTTCCTGGGGTGCGGCACCCCGGGCATGGATGATGGTGCCGCCGCCGGCACCGGCAGGACGTGCAGCGTCCATGACCACTTCGGAATAGCCCTTGTTGATAATTGCAATGACCAGTTCATGGGTGGGATGTTCCATGGCTGTTTGTTCCTCCTTGGGAGAAATGGTGTGTGTGTCACCCAGCAGATGCTGCAGGGCAGAAGCGCCGATGCTGCCAACGGGCAGGACAAAGGCAATGCCTTTGCCGGGACGGTCCATATCCAGGGCGTAGAAAAGACGGCGAAGCGCACTTGCGGCAACGGCGCTGGGGAGGAAGGTGAACACCACATCCTTGGCGGTGTCCTTCAGCCCCAGAACGCTCAGGATGCCCTTGTGGGCGGTGCCGTGGCCAAGCGCCACCGTGTGCCGGTGGGCCCCCTCCATATCCAGAAGGCCTGTTACGGCGTCGCCCTTGTCCCGGTCCACAATGGTGACCAGCAGGCTGAGCAATGCTTGATGCATCTTTTTTCCTCCATGATCAAACGTCGATGATTTCTTCTTCTTCCGGTTGGGGCTGTGCCTGGTCCTGACGGGTCTTGACGCGGTAGACAACGCCCAGGATCTGGATGGCAATGAGGGGCGTCATGGCCACCATGGCCACCACTCCGAAGGCATCCTCCAGCACATTGCCGCCCACAGCACCGCAGGCACCCATGGCCAGGGGCAGCATAAAGGCGGCTGTCAGCGGGCCGGAGGCCACACCGCCGGAGTCAAAGGCAATGGCGGTGAAAATGGGGGGACAGAAGAAGGTGAGCAGCAGGGCAATCAGATAGCCCGGCGCAATGAAATACCAGATGGAAATGCCGGTCAGCACTCGCAGCATGGAGAGGCTGACGGAAGCAGCCACACCGATGGAAAGGGCGTACATCATGGCCTTTTTGCTGATGGCACCGGAGGAAACCTCCTCCACCTGGGAGTTGAGCACATGCACCGCAGGCTCTGCCCGCACCACCAGGAAGCCGATCAGCGCTCCCAGCGGGATCAAAAGCCATGCATGTTCCGTGGCGAGGTGGGCCCCCAGATACTGGCCCATGGGCAGGAAGCCCACGTTCACACCGGTCAGAAAAATGACCAGGCCCAGGAAGGTATACATCAGGCCCACGCTGATGCGGCGCAGCTCTCTTCCCGGCAGATGCAGGGAGAAGAACTGGAAGAAAATGAACAGCACCACAATGGGCAAAAGGGCGATCAATACTTCTTTGAGATAATGGGGGAATTCATTGGAAAAGGAGGACATGACCTCCAGCGTGTTTTCCGGCAAAACGGTATCGCCGGCAGCAGAGGTGTTTTTCAGCTCCGGGAAAAAGAGGCTGATGAGCATAATCGCCAGAATAGGGCCCACGGAGCACAGGGCCACCAGACCGAAGCTGTCATCCTCTGCTTCCTTGCCGCTGCGCACATTGGCAACACCCATGCCAAGAGCCAGAATGAAGGGAACCGTAATGGGACCGGTGGTGACCCCGCCGGAGTCAAAGGACATGGGCAGGAATTCCGGTTTGATAAAAATGCCGATGAGGAATACCAGTGCATACAGCCCCAGCAGCATATATTTCAGCTTGATGCGGAACAGAATGCGCAGCAGTGCCACCACCAGAAAGCTGCCCACACCTACACCTACGGTGAGGATGAGGGTGAAGTTGGGTACCCCCTGGATCTGGTTGGCCAGCACGGTCAGATCCGGCTCGGCGATGGTGATCAGCACCCCCAGCAGAAAGGCAAAACCGCACAGGAAATAGATGTTCCGTTTTCTGGTCAGGTGGGAACCCATATATTCACCCATGGGCAGCATGGCCATATCGGCACCAAGCGTAAACAGCCCCATGCCCTGAACCAGCATGAAGGCTCCCAGAAAAAACTGTGCAATGATCCCCAGATCCACCGGGGCGAAGGTAACACTCAGAAGGGACACCACCAGCGTGATGGGCAGAACAGCGATCAATGCTTCTTTGCTTTTGTCAATCAGTTTCTTCGTCGCAGCTTTTTGCCGGGGAAGAAATTTGTCCACCGCAGGCCGTGCTTTCCTGAACAATGCACTCCGTTCCTTTCTATGTGATATTGTCGACTTTCTTCTGTAATTCTTCCTTCTTTTTCTTCATGTTGGAAGAACTGTCCCATACAACGCAGCCAAGGCCTACGATCAGAGACAGATAATAGGTAAAGAAGCGCCACAGAAGCAGTGCACCCAGCATTTTGTTGGCAGGGAAAATGTCCTGGAAAAAGATATAGAAACCGCCCTCCTGGGCTCCGGAAGCGCCGGGCAGGGGGGTATAGGATGCACCGATATACAAAAGCAGCTGCAGCGCCAGGATTTCGCCGAACAGATGGCCGGACAGGCCCATGGCACGGTAAACGCAGTAGGAAATGCTCATCAGGCCCATGACCTGAATGCAGGAAATGCCAATCAGCACCAGCAGCTGACCGGGATGGTGGGTGACCATATTGACGCTGGCATGGAAATCGGCCAGGGCTGCATCCA
>JAFWYZ010000032.1 GCA_017517465.1 Clostridia bacterium
AGGGGTGTAATGATGGGCAGAGAAGCTGAAATCATCCCCCTTCACCATCAGCGCCATGCCCCGATTGTCTGATAGAACAGCAAAGGACGTATCCTCGTGAGCCCCATTTTCCTGGGGCCGCACATAGGGTTCGTGGGTATCATCCACCTTGCAGGCCCAGCGGCCCTTCATGGCTGCGCTCTTCTTGTCCGGATAGCTTTCATGCATGCCCCTGCCCTGCCATTCAAGCTGTTCAAAGCCGCCGGGCACTGCCATTCTGATGCCCAGCCGGGGCAGATATTCCTCGATTTCACAAAGCGATATGTAGCGGATATCCAGCTGTACCGCACCGTCACCGGTAACGGTATATTTCTGTTCCACCCGCACCAGCGGCGGGGTGGTCTTCTGCCCGTAAACACCGCAAATCAGCACTTCTGCGCCCTTTTCCGTCAGGCTGCCCTCCAGCCTTTCATTGCGGCACAAAAGCCTTGCAAGGCCCTTTCTTTTCCATCTGGCGCCCATGCCGGAAAAGCCGTTGTCATTATCCGTGGGTGCGCGCCAGAAATTGGCCTTCAGGCCCTTCATTCTTTCCACGCCCTGATGGACAAGGCTGCTCATGCCCTCCCGGTCAAAGGTCACAACAGTATCTCCTGTCATTACCCGATAGCCAAGGCCTGCCTTTTCCATCTGCACCGCTGCCCTTGGCAATGGCATTTTCTCTTTTTCTTCCCCAAGCTGCAATTCAAACTGTTCCCGGGCTACCACATGGCCCTTCTTTGCCCATCGCGTATCTTCTTTCAGTGCAAATGTGAACGTGAGCAATGCGCCTTGATGATACGTTCCCAAATCCAGTTTCTTTGTTTCTGTTTGTCCGGCCAGGGCAGACAGATCCATTGTGCCATGGCGAAGCACTTCTTTCCCTTCCGTCAAAACCCAGCTGCAATCAAAATGGGATAACGGGGCAAAATTCATGGTGTTTTGGAATACCACTTCCCCCGTCTTTTCATCCCTCATCTGCATTCTCACCGGCCGCAGCACCTGCTTGTATTCAATCAATCCGGTATGGGGCGTCCTGTCCGGATACACCAGTGCATCCACGCAGAAGCATCCGTCATGCGGCCATTCACCAAAATCGCCGCCATAGGCATAGTAAGGTTCACCGTTCGTTTCCTGCAGAATACCATGATCTGCCCACTCCCATACACATCCGCCCAACATCCGGTCATCGGCATAAATCTTCTGCCAATAGTCCTCCAGCTCCCCGGGCCCGTTGCCCATGGCATGGGCATATTCGCACAGGAAAAAGGGCAGCGGAGCAAATTCGTCCGCCACATGCTTCAGCTGATCGATTCCTTCATACATCCGGCTGTATACGTCGGTGGTCTTGCCCGGCTTATCCCCTTCGTAATGGATGGGCAGATCGTCCACTGCATGCATGGCTTTTTTCATTGCCGCATGATTGCACCCATAGCCCGATTCATTGCCCAGGCTCCACATGATGATGCTGGGATGGTTCCTGTCCCGCTCCACCATGCGCACACCGCGGCTGACAAACTGCTTTTCCCATCTGTGATCTTCGGCAATCCGGTCAAAACTGCCAAATTCCACCACGCCATGGCACTCAATATCCGCTTCATCCACCACATACAGGCCGTATTCGTCACACAATTCCAGGAAACGGGGATCATTCGGGTAGTGGCTGGTACGAACGGTATTGATATTGTGCTGCTTCATCAGCACCACGTCTTTTACCATTTCACTCACCGGTGTATAGAATCCCAGCACAGGGTGCGTGTCATGCCGGTTGACACCCTTGCATTTGATGTTCTTTCCATTCACATAGAAAATGCCGTTTTTGATCTCCACCTTCTTGAAACCGATCTTCTGGCATTCCGCCTGGCCGTCAACGGATACCACCAGCGTATACAGGTGCGGATATTCTGCGCTCCATGCAGCCACGCTTTCCACCTGCCCCTGCACCTCTCCTTCCCCATCCAGGATGGCAACCGTACCGCCGGCCACTTCCCTGTCACCGTCCAGCAGCCGGAAAGAGGCTTCCTGTACCCCCTGGGCCTTTACCGTCAGGGTAAACAAACCGTCCCTGTAATCATCGGACAGGGTGGTTTTCATGATGATATCTTCAATCTTCTTTTCGCCGAAGGAAAGCAGGCTCACATCCCGGAAAATACCGCAATGCCGCCACATATCCTGGTCTTCCATATAGGTGCCGCAGGAATACTGCAAAACCACCACCTTCAGACGGTTTTCCCCTTCCCGGATCTTTTCTGTAATATCAAATTCGCTGCACAGATGAGGACAGGTGCCATAGCCTGCCAATTCGCCATTCACATATACATAAAAACTGCTGCTCACGCCGTCAAAGCGCAGCACTGTCTGCCTTCCCCGGAAGCTTTCCGGCAGCGTAAATGTACGTTCATACACCCCCACGCAAGTATCATCCGGCACATAAGGCGGATCAAAAGGGATGGGATAGCGCACATTGGTGTACTGGGGCTTGTCATACCCCTGCAGCTGCCATACACCGGGTACCCGGATGGTGCCCTTTTCACCGTCCCCCCGCTCTCCGGACAACTCCTTCACCGCCAGCCAGCTGCGGTAAAAAGTGAAATCCCATTGCCCATTGAGCAGATAAAAATACGGCGACAATGCACGTTCCCCCGTCAATGCGCTTTTCTCATCAGAAAATGGCACAAAGGTGGTACGCATGGGCAGACGGTACAAATCGGTACAATTCAAATCCTGAAATTCGTGACGCATCAAAAACGCCCTCCATATGTCTCTCTTTTGTTTTATTATATCATAATCATTTCTGTTTTCATAGCCGGACAGCAAAAAAAGAAGCCCGTTTTACAGGCTTCTTCTCATATTCATTATTCCACCGTTTCCAGCCACCGTTTACCCATTTCCACCGCAGCCAGCACTCTTTGGGGAGCAGGGCCGCCAATCAGATTGCGGGCAGAAACACAGGTGTTGAGAGAAATGGCTTCATATACATCTTCTTCGAATGCATTGCTCAGTTCCTTCAATTCTGCCAGGGACATTTCATCAATGGCACAGCCCTTGGAAAGGCACTTGGCCACCAGCTGACCCACGATGCTGTGGGCATCCCGGAAGGGCACACCTTTCTTCACCAGATAATCGGCGCAATCTGTGGCATTGGCAAAGCCGTCATTGGCGCTCTTTTTCATGTTTTCGGTGCGGAAGGTAGCACTGGCCAGCATTTCATGGAACACATGCAGGCACTTGACCACCGTATCCCGGGCGTCAAAGAAGCTTTCCTTGTCTTCCTGCATGTCCTTGTTATAGGCCAGCGGAATGCCCTTCATGACGGTCAGCAGCGCCATCAGATCGCCGTATACACGGCCGGTCTTGCCGCGGATCAGCTCGGCCACGTCAGGGTTTTTCTTCTGGGGCATCATGGAAGAGCCGGTGGAGAAACCGTCATCCATGGTCATGAACCCAAATTCCAGACTGCTCCAAAGCACGCATTCTTCGCAGAACCGGGACAGATGCATCATGCAGATGGAGGCCGCGGCCATGTATTCCAGCAGGAAATCCCGGTCGCTCACACCGTCCAGGCTGTTCATGGAAACAGCAGCAAGGCCCAGTTCATTGGCGCAGAATTCACGGTCCAAAGGATAGGTGGTACCGGCCAGGGCACCGGAGCCCAGAGGAGATACATCCGCTGCCTTTTTGGCATTCTGGAACCGGATAATATCCCGCTTGAACATTTCAAAATAAGCCAGAAGATGATGGCCCAGCGTAACCGGCTGTGCCCGCTGCAGATGGGTGTAGCCGGGCATCACGTCACCGGCGTGCTTTTTCGCCAGTTTCAGCAGCGTTTCTTCCATTTCACACAGCAGTGCAATGGTTTCATCGCAGCAATCCTTGGCATACAGATGCATATCCAGCGCCACCTGGTCGTTCCGGCTGCGGCCGGTGTGCAGCCTTTTGCCGGCATCACCGATGCGCTCGGTCAACAGGCTTTCCACATGCATATGGATGTCTTCGCTGCTGGCAGGAAAATCCACCTTGCCTGCCTTGATATCTTCCAGAATGGCACAAAGCCCTTGCTGAATGGCCGCTTCATCCTCTGCAGAAATAATGCCCTGCTTGCACAGCATTTTGGCATGTGCCTGGCTGCCCCGGATATCCTGGGCATAGAGCCGCTTGTCAAAGGAAATGGAGGAATGGAAATCGTCCATCAGCTGACTGGTTTCTTTTGCAAATCGTCCGCCCCAAAGCTTCATTTTTCTGTCTCCTTTATCTTTTGATATGGGCCTTCATACCAGCCGCATACATCCTTTTTCTTGCAATAGGCAATGCCATCGTGTTCAAAAATCAGCCACAGTTCATCTCCGGGCTGCACCGGCAGATGGTAATCCGTCATGTTATAGCATCGCCATTCGCTTTCATCCCCCTGCAGAAAATGTGCAGGGATTTTCATCTCATACATGCGGTGCCGCACCAATGCCCACTTTTCTTCCCGCTTTATCAATTCCACCACCGGATCATGATAGGGAATATTGTGAGAAACAGCAGAGGGCTGTTGTGCATTCAGTGCTTTGATCAGCGGTTTATCCATCGCAGCAAGATGAGAAAACTGTTTTCCTTCCCAATCCGTGATCAGAAGGTTCAGCTGCCCGTCTCCCCGCACACCGCATCCGCCGTCAACGGAAATAATATGCCTGTTTTCCTCAATAACAGGGCCGTGCTGCATAACAAAGGGGTTGTACAGCGCCACAGGCCAATGCCCCACCACAACCCATTTTTCAAACGATAATCCCTGGTTCAAAAAGTCATCATTTTTCAGCAAGGCAAAAGGATTTTCCGTTCTCAACTCGTCCATCCGCTCATGCGGAAGACCTCCGTGAACAAAGTGAAACGCTTCCGTTTCCAGCACGGTGGGCAGGTTTCTGATGAAATCCAGTTCCTTTGCAAAGCAGCTTCTCAGCCTTTTGAACAGCCCGGGCTTCTGTCCGTCCTGTTCAGGATCCAGCCCCAGCTCATCCATCATTTCTGTCACAATGCTGCTTCCCCACCATTGAACCGCTGTTTGGGAAAAACGCATCACTTCTTTTTGATTTTCCGTATCATCCTTTTCAAGCAGGCAAAGGCGCCACAGATCCACATTGCCCATCAGCGGAAATACATTGGGCTTTTCACTCAGCTGCATCACATACCGGAGAGTCTCCAGGCTGGCCGGCCCTTTCTCCACCAGATCCCCCGCAATGATCAGGGCATCTTCATCGCAGAAAGCAGCTTCGTCCAACAGCCTTTTGAGCAAGTGCACATGGCCGTGTATATCGCTGGTGATCAGCACACGCTTAAATCCCTGCAATGCTGCCTTTTGAACCGTAACCTGCACGCCGTTTCCCCTTCCCGATATGATAACTGCATTATTATATCAAATACAGCCCTTTTTCACAAGCAAAAACCGGATGGAATGGTGTACTTTCACTGTTCCATCCGGCTGTTTAAACTGTCTTACTTATCCTGCTTCTGGGCTTCTTCCTGAGCCAGCGCCTGAACCTTCAGGGGCAGACCAAAGAGGTTGATGAAGCCTTCGGAATCGTGGTGGCTGTACAGGTCTTCGCTGTCACCGAAGGTGGCGATCTTTTCCATGTACAGGCTGCACTTGGCGGTCACGCCGGCACCGAAGCAATTGCCCTTATACAGCTTCAGCTTGGAAGTACCGGTCACGTTCTGCTGGGTGCTGGTCACGAAAGCAGACAGGGCTTCCCGCAGGGGGGTATACCACTGGCCGTTGTACACCAGGTCAGCAAACTTCAGGGCCACCTGCTGTTTGTAGTGCTGGGTTTCCTTGTCGATGGTGATTTCTTCCAGGTTGTTATGGGCAGCATACAGCAGGGTGCCGCCGGGAGTTTCGTACACACCGCGGCTCTTCATGCCCACAAGACGGTTTTCCACCATGTCCACGATACCCACGCCATTGCGGGCGGCGATTTCGTTGGCCTTTTCCAGCAGAGAAACGGCATCCATCTTTTCGCCGTTGATGGCCACGGGGATACCTTTTTCGAATTCCACGGTCACATATTCGGGTTCATCGGGCGCATCCTCGGGCAGGGTGCACACCAGGGGAACATGCTTGGGCATTTCCAGTTCGGGATATTCCAGTTCGCCGCCTTCGTGGGACAGATGCCAGATGTTCTTGTCCATGGAATAGGGGCGCTTCTTGGTCACGGGCACGTCAATGCCGCGGGCCTTGGCATAGTCAATAGCGTCTTCACGGCTCTTGATATCCCAGATACGCCAGGGGGCAATGATCTGCATATGGGGATCGAAGGCCTTGATGGTCAGTTCGAAACGAACCTGGTCATTGCCCTTGCCGGTGCAGCCATGGCAGATGGCGGTGCAGTTTTCCAGATGAGCAATTTCCACCAGCCGCTTGGCGATCAGGGGACGGGCAAAAGAGGTGCCCAGCAGGTATTTATTTTCATACACAGCACCGCACTGCAGAGTGGGCCAGATGAAATCTTCCACAAATTCTTTTTTCAGATCGGCGATGTACAGCTTTTCAGCACCGGTCTTCTTGGCTTTTTCGTGAAGGGGTTCCAGTTCTTCACCCTGACCCACGTCACCGGCCACGCAAACCACGTCGCAATCGTAATTTTCCTTCAGCCACGGAATGATGATGGAAGTATCCAGACCGCCGCTGTAAGCCAACAAAACACGCATTTTAGCCATTGCTTTTGCCTCCAAATTCAATTTACTGGCATAGTATACATCTGTTTGCATAAAATTGCAATAGGTTTTGGAAAATTTCTTTGATTTTTTTATTTATATACAGATTTCAATGCATATTCCGTATAAAACACAGAATTGACAAATATTTTTTCCTTTGCTAAAATAAGGTGTACCAACACATACGAATAAAGGAGCGTTTCCTATGAAGCACACCACCTATCCCCTGCACGTAGCCGGCCTTGTGCGGGATCTTCCCATCTGCCGTGTGAACGATCATCTCTACATTGGCGCTTTCGTCATTTTCGGTGACGTGGAGCTGACCGAATGCTGTGCCCGTGAACTGCTGAAAGCAGCCCCCGAACACGATATCATCATCACCGCCGAATCCAAGGGCATTCCGCTTGCTTATGAAATGGCAAAGCAGAGCGGCAATAACCGCTACCTCATCGCCCGCAAGATCCCCAAGCTGTATATGAAGAACGTGTTTACCGTGAAGGTGAATTCCATCACCACCGCCAAGGAGCAGACCCTCTGCATCGATGAAGAAGACGCCAACTTCATGAAGGGCAAGCGCGTCCTCATCGTGGATGACGTAATCTCCACCGGCGAATCTCTGTATGCCGTGGAACATCTGGTAGAAAAAGCCGGCGGCACTATCGTGGGCAAAATGGCCATCCTGGCCGAAGGCGATGCCCAGACCCGCCCCGACATCATCTACCTGGAAAAGCTCCCCCTCTTCCACCCCGACGGCACCGTCATGGAATGATCCGCTATCCGGCTGCTTACATACTCTCTGAAAATCTCATCGATTCACTGGCCGCATCAACAGCGGCCTTTTATCATACAAAAAACCCAGAACCATTTGGTTCCGGGTTGAAAATATGCTTTTCGAAAATCAGCGCTTGCTGAACTGGGGCGCACGACGGGCAGGCTTCAAAGAAGGGATGGGCTTCGTATTCGGTGCCATCGGCATCGTTGATGATGGGCAGGTTATGGTAGGGGCCGTCTTTGACGGTGATCATATCCTGTTCCAGTTCCATTTTCAGGCTGTCCTTATCCACACCCGAGGTTTTGTAGCGGGAGGAATTGCCGGAGAAAAGGTAGATTCGCTTGTCATCGTCAATGAAAATACCGGGATCAAACTGGCGGATCTCATCAGGCCGGGCGCCCAGAATATCGCCGTTGGGATAGCGCACAAAATCCAGGAATTTGTACTCACCGGCAGGGGTGTCGCACACCGCCACGCCGATTTCCTTCAAAAAATCCAGGCAGTAGTACAGATAATACTTGCCGTCATTGCCCCGGCACACATCCGGCGCCCACAGGGCATGAGCCCCATCCGGATTCCGGGGATCCTGGGTCTTTTTGAAGATTACGCCTTCATAGCGCCAGTCGGACAGATCATCCTCCGGCGCAGACCAACACACCCAGAGCATGGCCCAGGAAGAAATGCATCACATTCAGAAAATCACCGGCAAATTGCCGGCGTTATTGGGCTTTGAGCTGCTTTCCTATTCCCCCAACATCAATTATCTGGACACGGACGAAGCCTGCATGAAGGAAGTGGAGGACAATTTCGGCACGCTGAAACGTGCCTGGGAATGGGCTGCGCAAAAGGGTCTCATCACCCTCACCTGGCATTGGTTCTCCCCTTTGGGCGGCCGCTCCAAGGCCTTTTATACCGTCAATACCGATTTCGACGCTTCCCGGGCAGTAATGGAAGGCACCCCCGAATACGAGGCTCTGCTTTCCGATATGGACATGATGGCCGCCCTTCTCAAGCCCTTCTGCCGTGCCGGCATCCCCATCCTCTGGCGGCTTTTCCATGAAGGGGAAGGCGGCTGGTTCTGGTGGGGAGCCAAGGGGCCGCAGGTGCTGCAGAAGCTGTGGCGCATCATGTATGACCGCTATGTGAACCATCATCACCTGCACAACCTGCTGTGGGTGTGGAATGCCGGAATGCTATCCCGGGGACGATGTGGTGGATATCATTTCCCGGGACATGTATCCCGAAAAGCACTGCCACACCAGCCAGAAAGAAAAATATGACGTCTGTTGAAAATCACCGATGCCCCCAAGGTGGCCCTTATCGGCGAAACAGGCACCCTGCCCTCTCCCGAAGCAATTCATGAAGAAAAAGTGGGCTGGACAAGCTATGTGACCTGGTCCCACGGCTTTTGCCTGACGGAAAATTCAACACCTTTGATGCGCTGAAACAAGTGTATTCAAGCCCCTGGGCCATCACCAAGGAAGCCCTGCCGCAGCTGTACTGATCTTTTCCTGATACCACACATCATGAAAACCCTCCGCATGCATTTCCGCATACGGAGGGTTTGATATTTTTTCTGTTTCAGATGGGGATCAAAGCTTTCCGGCATCGGTTTCTTCCGGCTTTTTGAGCCAGCCGGGCAGCATTTTCTTCAGCCCGCCCTTGCCGCGGTTGGCCAGCACCACGCTCTGCAGCACAATGAAGAAACACAGCATGGCGCCGGTGGTGATGGATTGCCACCAGGGATCGCGCAAGCCGGAAACGGTAACGATGGCCTTGATGGTGGTGAGGGTCAGCACACCAAACAGCGTGCCGATCACATTGCCCACACCGCCGGTAAGCAGTGTGCCGCCGATAATGGAAGAAGCAATGGCGTTCATTTCTGCCCCAGCGGCATTGGTGGCATTGCCGGCGCCGGTATGCATCATGAACACAAACCCGGCAATGCCGGACAGGGTACCGCTGATGAGGTAGGAATAGAAACGGGTGCGCTTCACATTCACGCCCAGCATCATGGCGCTCTGGCTGTTGCCGCCCATGGCGTAGAACTGACGGCCCAGCCTGCACTTTTTCAGCAGGATGAACACGATCACCACAATCAAAAGCGCCACCACCACGCCGATTTCCATACGGGCGGGAATCAGGTTGCCGTTTTTGGCCGTGTAGCCCAGCAAGGGAATTTCAATCTTTGTTTTCATCAGCTGCTTGAACCCTTCATGGGCAATTTTCTGGGGTTCCAGGCTGACGATAGTGGTCATACCCCTGGCAAAAAACATGCCGGCCAGGGTGATGATAAAGGGCTGTATCTCCAGATAGGAAATCAGATAGCCCTGCACCAGACCAAAGGCCACGCCAATGCCCAGCGCCAGCAGCACAGCCGTAAAGATACTGCCGCCGTTATTCATGTGCACAATGCAGCTCATCACAACCAACGCCGTTACGCCGCCCACGGAAATATCGATGCCGCCGCCGATCATTACAATGGTCAGGCCGCAAGCCACAATAATCAGAGCAGCATTGTTGTTCAGCATGTCAAACACCTGCTGCCAGCGCAAAAAGCCGCCGCCCCAGATGGCCATGGCCAGGAAATACATGCCAAAGAAAATGCAGATGGTAATGGTCAGCAGGAGCTGCGTATCGGTCAGCGGCTCTCTGCGCTTCAAACTTTTGTTCAGCTTCATACCGCCGCCTCCTTTTCAGCCTTGCCGCTGCGGATATTCTTCCACACCTGGCTCAGCTTTGCCTTCACAACGGGAGAGCCGATCACCACAATCAGAATGATCACGATTGCCTTATAGGCCTTCACGTCCGTGGAAGGCACTTTCATGGCGTAGAGAGTAATGGTGAGCGCCTGAATAGCATAGGCCCCCAGCACGGAACCGGTGATTTTGAATTTACCGCCGCTCAAGGCATTGCCGCCGATAGCCACCGCCAAAATGGCGTCCATTTCGATATCCAGCAGCAACGTTTCATGGTTGATCAGGCTCAGCCGGCTCACCGCAATCACGCCGGCCACAGCACAGCACACGCCCAGGATCATGAAGGAAACCAGCTTGATGCCGGTGGTGTTGATGCCGTTGAGACGGGCAGCCCGCTGGTTGATACCCACCGTTTGGGTGTACAGGCCCAGAGTGGTAAACTTAAACAACAGGCCAATCAGGATAGCCATCAGCACCACAATCAGAATGGGCGTGGGCACCGGCATGCCGGGAATAAAGCTGCCGATGGCAGTGATCAGAGGGCTTTCCACCGTGGGGGTGGCACCGCCGTTGATCCAGTATGCCACGGAACGTCCGCAGGTAAACAGCACCAGTGTTGCAATCATGGGCTGAATTTTGAAAACAGATACCAATGTACCATTAAAGGCACCAAACACCATGGCCACGGCGCAGCAGGCCACAATGCCCAGCGCAATGGTAACGGGGGTAATTTCTCCGGCACGCAGCACCTTCACAAACACACTGCCGGCAATGGCCGCCAACGCACCCACGGAAATATCCTGGCCGCCGCAGGCCGCCGTTACCAGCGTCATGCCCATGGCCAGTATAGCCAGTTCCGATGCACCGTTCAAAATGGACACCAGGTTGCCGGTCAATACCGTGCTGCCAGCGTTATTCGTTGTAATTTCAATGGAGAAGAAGCTGGGATCCCGGAAAAGATTGAAAATAACGATCAGCACAATGGACAGCACCGGTACGATCAGCTGGGAATATTTGCTCCATTTCAATTTCTTGTTCGTTGCCATATCAATCCCCACCTCCTGCAATGGTGCGCATCACATGTTCCTGTGTCAGCTCCGTCCCCTTCAATTCGCCCACAATATGGCGGTCACGCATGACGATAAGGCGGGAGCAGGTGCGCAGCATTTCTTCAATTTCGGAAGAAATGAAGGTAACGCTCATGCCCTCTTCCGCCAGCTTCCGCACCAGACGCTGAATCTCCGTTTTGGTACCCACGTCAATGCCGCGGGTGGGCTCGTCCAGAATCAGGTATTGGGGATGGGTCAAAAGCCAGCGGGCCAGAATAACCTTCTGCTGGTTGCCGCCGGACAAGGATTTGATGGGCGTTTCGGAGGAAGCGGTTTTGATATCCAACGCCTTGATGTATTCATCGGCAAACTTTTCCGCCTCCGCCTGGGAGATAGGCTTGAAAAAGCCCTTCATCACCTGCAGTGCCAGAATAATATTATCCCGGACGGAAAGATCGGCAATGATACCATCATCCTTGCGGTCTTCCGGCAGATAGCCGATACCGTGCTTCATGGCGTCCTTGGGCTTTGCGATCTTCACCTGCCTGCCATCCATTTTTACCTTGCCCCCCGTCACCCGGTCGGCACCGAAAATGGCACGCACGCTTTCACTGCGGCCGGAGCCCAGCAGCCCTGTAAAGCCGTTCACCTCACCCTTGCGGATGGCAAATTCAAAGGGGTTCACGCCCTTGGCGCTGGAAAGGCCTTCCGCTTCGTAGACAGGGGTGGAAGTATCTTCTGCCGCGTTATCATCCCGCACCAGATCGCTCAGGCCTTCCAGTTCCTTGCCCATCATTTTTGCCACCAGTTCCACCTGGGGCAAATGCTCCACTTCGTATTCCCCCACCAATTCACCGTTGCGCAATACGGTGATGCGGTCACTCACTTCGTACACCTGTTCCAGGAAGTGGGTTACGAAAATGATGCCCACGCCCCTGTTTTTCAGATCCCGCATGAGGGAAAACAGCATGGCCACTTCTTTATCGTCCAGGGAGGAAGTAGGTTCGTCCAGAATCAGCACCTTGCATTCCATATCCACCGCCCGGGCAATGGCCACCATCTGCTGCACAGCCAGGGAACAGCTGCCCAGCTGCTGCTTGGCTCTTGCCGGAATGCCCAGGTTCTGCAGGATGGCATCGGCCTTCTTTTCCATGTCCTTCCACTTGACGATCAGGTCCTTATTTCTGCCGATGTACATATTTTCCGCCACCGTCAGATTGGGGCACAGCGTGATCTCCTGATATACCGTGCTGATGCCCAACGCCTGTGCCTCCTGAGGCGAACGGATGGTCACTTCGCCGGCCCCATCCAGATGGATGTGGCCCGCGTCCTTGATATGCACCCCGGTCAGCACCTTGATCAGCGTGGATTTGCCGGCACCGTTTTCCCCCATCAGGGCATGGATTTCTCCTTTGCGCAGCGTGAAATCCACATTATGCAGTGCCCGGACACCCGGAAATACTTTGCCAATCCCACGCATAGACAAAACGACATCGTTTTGCATATACGTTCCTCCTTCCCTGTACCTGTTTCAAAAACGTCCAAAGCGCGGTGCGGCCTAAACCGCACCGCGCATGGGATTTACTTGTTCTGATTTTTTGTTTGAACGAATTATTCGCCCAGACCGAAGGTGTCGATTTCTTCCTGAGTGATGGTCTTGGCATCGAAGCCGCGTTCTTCGGAGATGATCAGCTTTTCTTCAATGGTTTCACCATTTTCCAGCTTCTGGATCAGGCCATTGATCACTTCAGCCTGGAAGGGAGAGCACTGGCCATCGTAGTTCCAGTTGCCGGCCAGCAGTTCGCGAAGGGCCCACTTGTTGCAGTCAAAGCCCATAACGATCACGTCGCCTTCAACGCCGTGGGTGATGCCGGCTTCGTCCAGAGCAGCCACAGCGCCCTTGGCCATGCCGTCGTTTTCAGCATAGATGATGTTGAAAGCTTCCTTGGAGTTGATCACGGATTCCACGATCTTCTTGGCTTCAGCTTCGTCCCAGGTAGCAGTCTGCTGCACAACAATCTTCCAGGCTTCGTCGGCAGCAACCTTTTCGTCCAAAGCACCGGTACGACCGATCTGAGCGTCGGAGCCCATAGCGCCCTGGATGTGGATGATGTTGTATTCAGGCAGGTTCAGGCTGATCAGCCATTCCACAGCCAGCTTGCCCTGATTGGCCATGTCGGAAACGACGGCAGCATTGTACAGGCTTTCGTCGCAGGCGATCATACGGTCGAACAGGAACACGCCAATGCCATTTTCCTGAGCGGACTGCAGCACGGCATCCCAACCGGTGGTTTCAGCGGCGGAGATGAGCAGGTAGTCCACGCCGTCGGTGATGAACTGCTGAGCAGCGGCCAGCTGTTCGTCATTCTTGAGGGAGTAGAAGGTCAGCGCCTTGTATCCGTTTTCTTCGCAGAAAACCTTTTCAAAGTCCTTCACGTTGGCTTCACGATAGCCGGATTCAGAGGGGGGGTTGTTCACGATGCCCACAGTGATTTCAGCCAGAGCAGCAGTGCAGCCCAGGGCCAGGATCACCAGCATGGCGACCAAGAGACGAGCAAATTTCTTCATGGAAAATACCTCCTGTTTTATTCCCTGCCTTGGCAGGCTTCTGTTGTCCTTATTGTATATGATGCAGAAAATATTTACATTCAATTTTTTTCTGACTTTACATCAATATTTTTGGTAATTTTATCATCTTTTTTGAGCAAATGCGAAATTTATTCGATTTTTGATACTTTTTTTCGCAGCACTATGCGTTATTACAAAATTATGCTATACTTTTCTTATGAAGAGGTGTTGCCAATGAAAAAGCATGCTCAGCCCGACCGTTCCATCGAACAGCAAATCAGACGCCTGCTGATCACCGTTCTGCCGGTGATGGGCTTTATTATCGTGCTGCTGATTGTGATGATGCTGTCCATCAACAGCCAGTACACCGGCGTTTTGCAAAGCGCCAATACCGCTGCCGATTTTAATAAGGAATTCAAATTCATGCTGGATTCGGGCATGTACAACCACGTCATCGCCCCCCGCAGCAAGTCCTCTTTGGAAACGCTACCCATGGACGTACTGACCGATGCTGAGGATGTATTGAAACGACTGGAAAGCACCACCACATTGCGAGATAATCGCTGGCGCATCCAGAGCATGCTGGACATGTGCGAAAACCTGCGTAATTATATGTTAGAAATTGCTCTGGAGGAATCCTACGACCAGCGGATGGAATTGCTGGAGAGGAATATCCGGGGCGAAACCGGCCTGACCAAACTGATTGAAACCTACATGCATGATTTTATCGACGATGAAGTGCGGGAAATGGCGCGGCTGCAAAAATGGATCACCACCCAGGTGTTAGCCGTGATCATTATTGTAGCGGCAGGCGTGATGCTGCTGGCCGTGGCCATGGGCTTTTATGCCGTCCGGGTCACCAAGCGAATCACAGGCCCCATCGGTGCTCTGTCCAAAAAGGCGCAGCAATTCGGTGAAGGGGATTTCTCTTCCGTGCCCGTGGAAACTCATATTACCGAGCTGAAAACCCTGGACAGCGGCTTTGACGAAATGGCAAGGCGGGTGGACGCCCTGATGGCCAAACAGATTCAGGACCAAAAATCCCTGCACCGGGCAGAGCTGGAACTGATGCAAGCCCAAATCAACCCCCATTTCCTTTATAATACCCTGGACTCCATCGCCATTCTGGCCGAAAACCAGCGGGAAGAAGATGTGGTGAACATGGTCACCAGCCTGTCCACTTTCTTCCGCAATTCCCTGAATAAAGGGGAGGACATCATTTCTCTGGGTGCCGAACGCACCCAGGTGGCCAGTTATCTGGAAATTCAGCAAATTCGTTACAGCGACATCCTGCAGTATGAAATCTGTATCCCGGATGAACTGCTGGACTGCCGGGTGCCCAAGCTGATTTTGCAGCCCCTGGTGGAAAATGCCCTCTATCACGGCATAAAAAACCGCCGGGGCATGGGCAAGATCACCGTCACCGGCGAAGCAGACGGACAGGATCTTTTGCTGAAAGTTTCCGATAACGGCGCCGGCATGGATGAAGAACAGGTGAAGGAACTGCAGGCCGGCATTTATGAAGACAAGCACACAGGCCTTGGCCTTGTAAATGTACACAAGCGCATCCGCCTCTATTGCGGCGAGCCCTATGGCCTGTTCTTTGAAAGCCAGATGGGCAAAGGGTCCACCGTATCCATTCGCTTGCCCCAAAGCCGCACCCTGGGAAAGGAGAATGAACCGTGATGAAAAAATGGCTGACGCTTCTTTTGCTTCTTTGTACAATCTGCCTGACTGCCTGCTCCCCCGCCCCTTCTTCCAACACCGAAGAATTTGACGATTTCATTGTGGTGGGCTTTTCTCAGGTGGGGGCCGAAAGCGATTGGCGAAACGCCAATACCCGTTCCATGCAGGCAGCCCTTTCGGAAGAAAACGGTTTCCGTCTCATCATCGATGACGCTCAGCAAAAGCAGGAGCGGCAGATTACTGCCATCCGCAATTTCATCCATCAGGGAGTGGATTATATCATCCTAGCCCCCACCACCGAAAAAGGATGGGACACGGTGCTGCAGGAAGCAAAGGCCGCCAATATCCCCGTCATCATTGTGGACCGCATGATCGAAGCGGAGGACGATTCCCTCTTCACCAGTTGGATCGGCTCCGATTTCAGAAGAGAAGGCGATACCGCCGTCAAATGGATGGAGCAGCATTTTGGCGCTTCCCCCATCCGCATCGTGCATCTGCAGGGCAATATCGGCTCTTCCGCTCAAATCGGCCGCACCGCCGGGCTGGATGAAGGGCTGAAAAACAACGAAAACTGGCAGCTGGTTTACCGGGACACCGGAGATTTTACGCAAGCAAAAGGCCAGGAGCTGGTAGAAGCGCTGCTGGCCGAAAATGTGGATTTTAATGTGATTTTTGCAGAAAACGATAATATGGCATACGGTGCCATTGATGCCCTGAAAAACGCCGGCCTCATTCCCGGCAAGGATGTAATGATCATTTCTTTTGACGCCAACCGCGCCGCATTGGATATGGTGCTTTCCGGTGAAATTGCCTATGATGTGGAATGCAATCCCCTGCATGGCCCGCGGGTGCAGGCCATCATCGAAAAGCTGGAAGCCGGTCTTTCCACACCCAAGCTGACCTATGTGGAAGAATCCGCCTTTGACGCTTCCATCCTCACAAAAGAGATGATCGACAGCCGGGGTTATTGATCCTGCTGAACCAGGTTCCGGTATTCCTTGGGAGTCATCCCTTCCATCTTCCGGAACACATGGCTGAAATAATTGGGCTCGTTATAGCCGATTTCCATGGCAATGGCAGACAACTTCATATTGGTTTTGGCCAGCAATTCCTTGGCCTTTTCAATGCGCATGGCGGTAAGATAATTGATAAAGGAGCGGCCCAGCGTTTGAGAAAACACGGTGCTGAAATGAGCGGAAGAAAGGCCCACATATTTGGCAACACTAATCAGGGAGATATTGGGATCGCAGAAGTTTTCCGCTACATATTTTTCCGCTTTGCTGATCACATGGCTGTATTTCACGCCGGTCATGATTTCCTGCTTCATGCCCACCGCCTGCTGCAGCAATTGAATGGCCATTTCCCGGAAACTTTCCTTGCGGCCGGAGGCAGCGAAAATATCGTGCCGGTCGCTTAATTTTGTGGCAATATCTTTCATATCCACCCCGGGTGTTGCCCGGGCAATTTGCTGCGCCGTCATTTTTAGCAGATCCAGCAGCGCATAATACCGCATCAGCATGCTGCCAAAGCGGCTTCCCTCCGGGCTTTCCAGCACATCATCCACCAGACGGGGCACATCTGCTGCCGCTGCATGCTGCAATTTCTGTCGGAATTCTTCCCCGAAAGGATCACCCAGTTCAATCATTTCCACGGCAATCTGCGCCGTATCGTTCACGTCCACCACCTGGCCCACGGACACACTGTACACCTTTTTCAGCACATCCGCCGCCGTCTTGTAGGACACGCACACGCCGCTCAGCCGCTGCACCACATTGCCGGTAACGGTGGTGACAACAGGGCAGATTTCCTTCATTTCGTGGCGGAAGATATTGATGAACTGATACGCCTTTTCGCTCAATTCTTCCTGAGTTTGCCCGCAAAAAAGCACAGTCAGCTGGTTCGCCTCCCCAAAATAATAAAGGGGCAGTTTCTGCTGTTCCAGAATATTTTCCACCGTATTCCTCAGCGGCTGATGGTTCATCTCTTCCGAACCCAGATCAAACAAAACCAGCTGATAACAGGGCTTTACAATATCCATCTCCAGCGCCCGTGCCCGCTCCAGCAGCGTAGCGGTATTCAGCCCGCCGTAAAGCAACTGCTGCATAAAATGCTGCCGCAGGGCCTGCTGTACTTCGTCCTGATCATAGCCCTTGGGCAAAGCGCTTTTCTTTTTCCCCTCTTCAATCAGCCGGGCCATATCTTCGATCACTTTGGTCAATTCCGCCGGGCGGATGGGTTTGAGCAGATATTGATCCACGCCAAGCGAAATGGCCTTCTGGGCTGATTCAAAATCCCCGTAGCCGCTGATGATGATAATTTTCAGCCAGGGCATCATGGCCTTGGCATGGCGGATCAGTTCAAACCCGTCCAGAAACGGCATCCGGATATCCGTCAATACAATATCCGGCATCAGATCCTGCATCATGGACAGGGCCATTTCCCCATCCGATGCTTCACCGCAGAAGGAAAAAGGCCCGGGCATCTGCTCGATCACATTGCGGATGCTTTGACGGATGAGCAATTCATCCTCCACCACAAACACCTGATACATCCTTTTCCCTCCTTCCTTTTCATGCAGCACACTTTTTTCGTATGTTCGTCCATTTACTGTCAGTATACCATAAACCTTCTTATTTCTGCAATATGCATTCCGGCCCGGCATGCCATCCCATTGCCGGTAACCTCCTGTTATTTCCTTTCCTCTGCCGGCAAATCTTTTTCTCAGAGCAGTATCCCGTCTAAATGATCCACTTCATGCTGGATGATCTGGGCTGTCCAGCCGGTAAAGGTTTTGATGCGCACCTGAAAATCGGCTGTTTGCCATTTCACTTTGATACTTTGGTAACGTCTGCATTTCCGGGGCCCGCCTAGCAGAGAAAGACATCCTTCCTCCGTTTCATATGCCCCGGATTTTTTGATCATTTCCGGATGAAACACGGTCATGTAGCTGCCATGATCATCAAACACAATGATCCTTTTCAAAACGCCGATCATGTTGGCCGCCATGCCAACGCATGTATCCTTGTGGGCCGTCAGGGTGTCCAGCAAATCCCGGGCGCCTGCATATCTTCCTTTGTGGCCGTTTCCGATTTTACGCCCAACGAAACGGGATCGTGTATCAATTCTTGAACCATAGCACACCTCATGAATCTTGTTTTTCTGCGCACAGCACTCTTGTTTCATTATACCACAGCATGGATCATCATTCCACATTATTTGTTCGCCCGGGCTCTTTTTCGCCCGTAAAAAATGGAGAGAACTTCATCTCTCCATTTTTTGTATATCCTGCTCTGTTTATTTTCCGGCACGCATGTTTTTCACCGTTTTGTTTTCCAGCGTAATGTGGCTGTAGAAACGCAGGCCACCTTCTCCGGCAGGGCTCTGGTCCTCGATGCCCACCTTCACCGTCTTTTCCACCGGCAAATGGAACAGCCGCACCATATAGAAATTTTCGCCGTCCAGAGAATAATGGGTGCAGAACACAAACCCTTCAAAGCAATTTGGGTACAAAAAAACCCGGAAACCGTTGTGGTTCCTGGGTTTTTGAGGTATTTGACTGATAGATCAGCGCTTGCTGAACTGGGGAGCGCGACGGGCAGCCTTGAGACCGTACTTCTTACGTTCCTTCATACGAGGATCGCGAGTGAGGAAGCCGGCAGCCTTCAGGGCGGGACGCAGCTCGGGGTTCACCTTGCACAGAGCACGGCTGATGCCGTGACGGATAGCA
>JAFWYZ010000033.1 GCA_017517465.1 Clostridia bacterium
CGCCCCTGCCTGCCACGGAAGATACCGTCATGTACATCCGCACCGGCAATACCGGCAAGCTGCACCTGCGTGAAAAAGCCTCTTCCTCCTCCGCTTCCCTGGGGCTGTACCCCAACGATACCAAAGTACAAATCACCCACCGCGACGGCACCTGGGCCTATGTGCATGTGGACAATAAAACGGGCTGGATGATGCTCAAATACCTCACCTCCACCATCCCCGGCACCACCCCTGCCCCCACCGTGCCCCCCACGGCTACCCCCACCCCTTCCGCTTCCGAACATACGGAAATGGTGGTGCGCACCGATGACGGCAACAAGCTGCATCTGCGTGAATATGCATCCCGGGATGCCGAGTCCCTGGGGCTGTATCCTGTGGGCACCAAGGTGACGGTCATCAACCGCACCGGTTCCTGGGCACAGGTAAAGGTGAACGGCCAGTACGGCTATATGATGCTGCGCTACCTCTACTCCACGGCCACCCCTGCCCCCACCGGTACACCCACTCCCACTCCCGGGCCCACTTCTACACCGGCTCCCACAGCCACACCGGTGCCCACGGCCACGCCCCGCCCCAACACTGCCACCGTGTACCAGAAAAACGGTTCCTTCGTGAACCTGCGTTCCTCCAAGGGCTCCACCTCCAACAAGAACGTCATTGCCAGGATCCCCAGCGGCACGGTGATCAGCGTTGTGGAATGGGGTGACCCCTACACCAAGGTCTCCTATCAGGGCCAGACGGGCTACATTATCTCCACTTATCTGAAATAAAAGAATCGTTTTTTGCCGGGTCTGCAGGCTGTATGCAGCCCGGTTTTTTCTTTACTTATTGTGCCGGTTATGGTATCATGTGCATGATAAAAAATGATGCAAACGGAGGCGCAAAAAGCATGGCGGATATGCACGTGATGCTGGATGCCGTATGCCTGGCTGCACAGCTGACGCTGGAAAGCGGCGGCGAAACATACCGCGCAGAAGACACGGTAGAACATATGTGCAAGGGCTTTTCCATTCCCAAGGCAGATGTGCTGGCCCTGCCCACCGGCCTGATCGTCACCCTCTCCGGGGAAGACGGCACGGCAGCCCATACCCGGCTCATCCGGGTGCGGAAGAGGGAAACCAATCTTTCCCGGCTGGATGCCTGCAACAATGTGTCCCGGCTGGTAGCCCAGGGCAAAATGACGGCAGAAGATGCCCTGGCTGCGCTGAAAAAAATACAAAAAACACCGATGCCAAAGCTTGTCTGGCAGGTGCTTTTCGGTGCGCTCAGCGCTGCTTTCTTTTGTGTGATGCTGGGGGGCATGCCGGAGGATTTTGTGGTGGCATTTTTGTGCGGCCTATTGATCCATGCCACCATGCCGCTGCTGAGCCGGTGCCATGTACCGGGCATGCTGGGCGGCCTGATCACCGGCTTCCTCACTGCCCAGATCACCCTGCTTTGCAATACCGTTTACCCCATTCATCCGGAGCCTGCCATTTCCGGTGCCATATTGCCCCTGCTGTCCGGCCTGGCCACCACCAATGCCATCCGTGACACCATGAAGGGGGATCTGGTATCCGGCAGTGCCCGTATTTCCGAGGCCGTGCTGACGGCGGCTCTGCTGGCTGTGGGTATCTGCATTGCCCTGAGCATGTGGGAAGGGAGGTTCTGATATGCATTGGTCCATCCAGATCATCAGCTGCGCACTGGCTGCATTCTTTGTGGCCCTGCTTCTCAACCAGCCACGGAAAACCATGCTCTTTTCCGGCCTGATCGCCGGGCTCGGCTATGCCATTTTCCTGCTGCTTGGGCAAACCACCCTGGGCTATTTCTGCGCCACGCTGTTCATTGGTGTTGCCTGTGAAATCTGCGCCCGGCTGACCAAGAAAATCTCCACCCTGTTCATTACCAGTGCGCTCATCCCCCTGGTGCCCGGTGTGGGGCTGTACCGCACCATGCGCTATCTGGTACAGGGTGAATACAGCCTGGCCGTCTCCTGCGGCACCGATACGCTGATGGGCATCTGTGCTATTGCCCTTGGCATCACCATCTCCTCCGTGCTTTTTGCCAACATCCGAAAATCCGAAAGGAAACAAGCATGAACATCTACCGCACCTGCGTGCTTTCGCCTCAGGCCCGGCGCATCCATGAAATCCTGTCAGGCGATCCCGCCATCTGGGTCATAAAGGCTTATGACAGTGAAGTGGACGCCTATTCCCTGCTGACCGGCGGAGAGGTGGACCTATTGATCCTGGATGAAGCCATGCCGGGGATTGACCCTTTGCATCTGCTGCGCCGACTGGAAGAAACCCCTATGGCTCATCCCCGGGTGCTCTATATTACCGGCGACCCGGAACATTATCCCAGGCAGACCACCGATGCCTGGATCAAGCCCGATTTTGATGCCATCGAACTGTATCAGGGGGTCCATTGGGCCATCAAAACCACCCACGGCCAATTGTCCAGAGCAATACAGAAAAGAGCCGAAAAGATTGCCAACCGGCTTTGCATGTCCCTGAACATGCCCATAATCTTCAAGGGCCATCCCTATCTTTGCAAATGCATTGCCTGGCAGGCGCTGAGTACCGCCCCTCTCACCATGACCAATCTTTACGACCTTGTGGCTCATGATTTTGATGTTTCCCCTGCCTCTGCGGAACGCTGTATCCGCGCCTGTATAGAATTCACCTGGCTCCATGGAAATCTGGAAGCCATTTCAGGGCTGTTCGGCTATACGGTGGACCCTGAAAAGGGCAAGCCCACCAATCTGGAATTTATCTCCATGCTGGCCCGTCATGTCAAGGACAGGCTGCAACAGAAAGGATGAATGTTTATGGCTCAGTATCCGCCCATTATGCCCGATAAGCCGGTGCTGCTTCACGGCGGCGACTATAACCCGGAACAATGGATCAAGGAAAAGGACACCATCTGGAAAACCGATATGGAGCTGGCAAAAAAAGCAGGGGTCAACACCCTGTCCGTCGGCATTTTTGCCTGGAGCATGCTGGAACCCGAAGAAGGGGTTTATCACTTTGAATGGCTGGATGAAGTGATGGACATGCTGGCCGAAAACGGCATCAAGGCCATTC
Source organism: Clostridia bacterium (assembly GCA_017517465.1). GTDB lineage: Bacteria > Bacillota > Clostridia > Christensenellales > Aristaeellaceae > RUG563. The sequence continues at coordinate 3,069 of JAFWYZ010000033.1, forward strand.
TGGCTACCCCCTCCGGTGCCCGGCCTGCCTGGATGGCAGAAAAATATCCGGAAGTGCTGCGGGTGGATGCCATGCGGCACCGGCAATTGTTCGGTGCCCGTCACAATCACTGCCTTACCTCCCCTGTGTACCGGGAAAAAGTAAAGAAAATCAACACCCTGCTGGCCCAGCGGTATAAGGATCATCCGGCCCTTGGCATGTGGCACATTTCCAACGAATACGGCGGAGAATGCCACTGCCCCCTGTGCCAGGATGCCTTCCGCAAATGGCTGAAAGAACGCTACGGCTCCATCGATCACATGAACGATGCCTTCTGGAACACCTTCTGGAGCCACCGCTATTCTTCCTTTGAACAGGTGGAAAGCCCGTCCCCCATCGGTGAAAACTGGAATCTGGCCCTCACCCTTGCATGGAGACGCTTCACCTCCGATCAGTTCTGCGATTTTTACAGCCATGAAATTGCACCGCTGAAGGAAATCACGCCGGATATCCCCTGCACCGCCAACCTGATGGATTTCTTCCCCGGCATCGATTACTTCAAGCTCGGCAAGCTGCTGGACCGTGCCAGCTGGGACAATTATCCCCCATGGACCGGGGACAAGCGGGATGCGGAAAGCGCCCTGCACGCTGCTATCATGCATGATATCATCCGGGGGGTGGGCGGCCAGAAGCCCTTCATGATGATGGAATCCTCCCCCTCCGCCGTCAACTGGCACACCATCAATCCCCTCCGCCGCCCCGGTATTCTGATGCTGCAGGGGCTGCAGGCCATTGCCCACGGCAGCGACACCGTGCAGTATTTCCAGTTCCGCAAAGGCAGGGGCAGCAGCGAACAATACCACGGTGCCATCATCGGCCACGATAATTCCGACAAAACCCGCATCTTCCGGGAAGTGAGCGAAGTGGGCCAAACCCTTGCCCAAATCTCCGAAGTGTGCGGCAGCGCCCCCGAAAGCAAAATCGCCCTCATTTACGATTGGGACAATTTCTGGATCCTCAACGAAGCCCAGTTTGGCAATAATCAGGATAAAAAATATATCCAGACCGTCAAGGATCATTATGCCGCGCTCAAATCCTTGGGCCACCAGGTGGACATGATCGACCAAACCTGTGACCTGACCCCCTACCGCGTGGTGTGCGGGCCCATGACCTACCTGCTCCGCGGCGGCTTTGCCGAAAAGGTGGATGCCTTTGTGAAAGGCGGCGGCACCTATGTGGCCACCTACATTTCCGGATGGGTAAACGAAGAAAACCTGGCCCATATGGGCGGCTATCCCGGACCGATGAGGGAAACGCTGGGCATCTGGGACGAAGAAACCGACGCGCTGGATGACAAGCGGCAAAACAGCTTCACCTATCAGGGCACCCGGTATGCCTGCAAAGATGTGTGTGCTCTCGTTCATCCGGAAAATGCACAGGTACTCTCTTCTTATGAGCAGGATTTCTATGCCGGCATGCCTGCCCTGACAAAAAACAGCCTGGGAAAAGGCAATGCCTACTACATTGCCGCCCGTACGGACCGGGATTTCCTGAAAGCCCTTTATGCCAACATCACCAGAGAGCAGCGCATTGAACCGCTGCTGGAAGCCGTTCCCGACGGTATCCTCTGCACAGAGCGCATCGGCGATAACGGCCGTTACCTGTTCATCATGAACCCTCAGCCCGAAAGCCGCACAGTTACCCTGCCCAATGCCATTAACCTTCGCACAAACGCCCCCCTGTCCGGCGAGTACACTCTCAACGGGTATGAGGTTCTTGTGCTCAAACGCATCTGATTTTCTACTCAACGGCTGTCTTGCGGCAGCCGTTTTTTCATGCAAAAAAGACGCCTCCCGAAGGAAGCGTCTTTGTTTTTGTCTGTAAGGAAATTATTCCTTCACACCGCCAACGGCAACACCGGCGATGATGTACTTGCTGAAGCAGAAGTACACGATCAGCAGGGGCAGCGCGGTCAGCGTCAGGCCCAGGTAGATGGAGCCGTATTCTGTGCGGTAGATGTCGCCGCGCAGCTCCTTCACCATCATGGGCAGGGTCTTCATGGTGGGGTCAGACAGCAGCATCAAGGGGGTCAGGTAGTTGTTCCAGCTGCCGATCACGGCCATGATACCCATGGTAGCCATGGCAGGCACCATGATGGGCATAACGATCTTGTTGTAGGTGTAGAATTCGCCGGCGCCGTCGATACGGGCAGCTTCCACCAGAGAAACCTGGAAGTTGGCTTCCAGATACTGCTTGAAGAAGAATACCGTGGAAGCGGAAGCGATGGCGGGAATAATCAGGGGCAGATAGCTATTGGTCCATTCCAGACGGTACATGAACATGAAGAAACCGGTACCGGTGACCTGACCGGGGATCATGATGATGCCCAGGATGATGGCATACAGCAGCTTGGAGCCCTTGAACTTATACACCGTCAGGCCGTAAGCGGTCAGAGCGGAGAAGTATACGCTCAGCAGCGTGGAACCGAAAGCGATGATGGCGCTGTTCTTGAAGCCGGTCAGCACGTTAAAGTTCTTAGCCTGCAG
>JAFWYZ010000304.1 GCA_017517465.1 Clostridia bacterium
GAAAGGCCGTTCTCTTCCGCCGTTTCCAGCATACTGCCTGCCTTGACCCATACCCCGATGGAAGCAGACCTGAGATAAGGCATTTCTTCCACCATCACCGTCAAACCGTTGCTGAGCAAGAATTTTTCCATGTCGTTACCCTTTTATCATTTTTATAGAAACAGGAGGGAAACTATCTGTAGCTTCCCCCCTGCTTGGAACATTATACGTTTTTACTTGCGCTCGGGGCGGCCGTCACGACGGGGTGGACGGTTGCCGGCGGGGCGGGCAAAATTGGTGTTTTCGTACACGATGTCATTGCGGATCAGGTTGATGCGGCCCTGGCTGTCGATTTCGCAAACCTTCACTTCCAGTTCGTCGCCAACGTTCACCACGTCTTCCACCTTTTCCACGCGCTTGTTGTCCAGCTTGGAAATGTGGATCATGCCATCCTTGCCGCCTACCAGTTCCACGAAGGCGCCGAAGTTCATGATGCGGACCACCTTACCGGTGAACACATCGCCCACTTCGATATCCTTGGCAATGCCCAGGATGATGGACTTGGCCTTATCGGCAGCAGCCTGGTCAGGCGTGGAAATGAACACGCGGCCATCGTCTTCGATGTCGATCTTCACGCCGGTTTCGGCAATGATCTTGTTGATCATCTTGCCGCCGGGCCCGATCACTTCGCGGATCTTTTCGGGGTTGATGGTGAAGTTGATGATCTTGGGAGCGAACTTGCTCAGGTTCTTCCGGGGTTCGCCGATGGTGTCCAGCATGATCTTGAGGATATGCAGACGGCCTTCCAGAGCCTGGCTGAGAGCGCGGCTGAGGATTTCACGGTTGATACCCTTGATCTTGATGTCCATCTGGATGGCGGTGATACCGTTCATGGTACCGGCCACCTTAAAGTCCATATCGCCCAGGAAGTCTTCCAGGCCCTGAATGTCGGTCAGCACGGCAATCTTGTCGCTTTCGGTATCCTGGATCAGGCCCATAGCCACACCGGCAACGGGAGCATGGATCGGCACACCGGCATCCATCAGGCTCAGGGTGCTGCCGCACACAGAAGCCATGGAAGAGGAGCCGTTGCTGCCCATGATTTCGGAAACCAGACGCAGGGCATAGGGGAATTCTTCTTCAGTGGGGATCACGGGCACCAGGGCGCGTTCGGCCAGGGCACCGTGGCCAATCTCACGACGGTTGGGGCTGCGCAGACGGCCGGCTTCACCGGTAGCGTAAGAGGGCATATTGTACTGATGCATGTAGCGCTTGCTTTCTTCGCTGGACAGGCCATCCAGCTGCTGAGCTTCGCTCACCATGCCCAGGGTGGAAATGGTCATAGCCTGGGTTTCACCGCGGGTGAACACGGCAGAACCGTGGGTGCGGGGCAGCACGCCCACTTCGCACCAGATGGGGCGAACTTCGGTCACAGCGCGACCGTCGGGACGGATGCCTTCGTCCAGGATCTTTCGGCGCATTACTTCCTTGTTCAGGTAGTACAGCGCATCAGCCACTTCGCTTTCACGGCCTGGGAAGATGTCGGCAAAGTGTTCGGCCACATCGGCAGACACTTCGGCTTCACGGGCCTGACGTTCCTTGCGGACGGTGGTGGCATACACATACTTGCACTTGTCCAGCGCATATTCACGCACGGCGGCCTTGATATCGTCGCCGGTGGTGACCAGGGGGAATTCGCTCTTGGGCTTGCCGATTTCGGCAGTGATCTTTTCCTGGAAGGCCACCAGTTCCTTGATGCTTTCATGGGCAAACAGGATGGCGTCCATCATAGCATCTTCGCTCACTTCGTTGGCACCGGCTTCCACCATCATGATGGCATCCTTGGTACCGGCAACGGTCACATGCATATCGGAAGCGGCGGACTGGGCTTCGGTGGGGTTGATGATGAATTCACCGTTTACGCGGGCCACAACCACAGCTGCGGTGGGGCCGCCCCAGGGAATGTTGGAGATCATCAGGGCGATGGAAGAACCCAGCATGGCCGGGAATTCCGGAGGGGTATCGGGGTCCACAGACAGGGTCTGGGCCACAACCTGCACGTCATTGCGCATGCCCTTGTTGAACAGGGGGCGCAGAGGACGGTCGATCAGGCGGCAGGTCAGGGTAGCCTTGTCGGTGGGCTTGCCTTCCCGCTTATAAAAACCGCCGGGGATCTTACCCACAGCATACTGCTTTTCTTCGAAGTCCACGGTCAGGGGGAAGAAATCCACGCCTTCACGGGCCTTATCGGAAGCAGTGGCGTTCACCAGCACCACGGTGTCACCGTAGCGAACCACGGCAGAGCCACCGGCCTGCTGGGCATACTTGCCAAATTCCAGCGTCAGGGTACGACCGGCAAATTCCATTGAGTAACTCTTGTAATCCATTTTTCTCTTCTCCTCACACACTCACTCACCCATGGGCCCCTGCCCACAGGCTGAAATAAAGGGACTGCAAGCCGAGGCCCTTTTCCCGGCTTTCACCGGCTGCCAGCCTCCGGCAGCAGTCCCCTATTTGCGCATTACTTACGCAGACCCAGTTTGGCGATCAGTTCACGATAACGTTCGATGTCCGTCTTCATCAGGTAGTCCAGCAGGCCGCGGCGCTGACCAACCATCAGAAGCAAACCGCGACGGGAGTGGTGGTCCTTCTTGTTGAGCTTGAGATGCTCGTTCAGGTGATTGATGCGCTGGGTGAGCAGAGCAACCTGAACTTCGGGAGAACCGGTGTCACCTTCGTGACGGGCATAGGTTTGCATGATCTGAGCCTTGAGTTCCTTATCCATTTGGGTCTTCCTCCTTCTTGGGGTGTGGCAGCCCCTGTTTCAATCGCCGCATGCTCAGGCAAGCGTTGGAGTATCGCCAACCCGGGCACACGGTTCTAAAAAACCACGCCTTTCATTTTAGCATGTCAGGCGTGGTTTGTAAATATGCTTTTTCCGAAAAATTTATCTTTTTTCGGGTTTTTTCAGGCAATTATTCCTGAATTTCTTCCGCAGTGCGCTTGTTGAACACAATGTTCACAATGATGCCCAGGATCAGGGCGGTGGCGATGGAAGAAATGGTGATGGGGCCCAGGTTCAACGTCAGGCCGCCGATGCCGGGCACCAGGATAGCAGCCACAACGAACAGGTTGCGGTTATCGTTCAGGTCCACCTTCTGCACCATCTTCAGACCGGACACGGCAATGAAGCCGTACAGGGCGATGCACACACCGCCGGTGATGCAGGAAGGAATGCTGTTGACAAAAGCGGTGAAGGGGCCGAAGAAGGACAGAATGATGCAGTACACAGCAGCCAGAGCGATGGTGGAGATGGAAGCGTTGCCGGTGATGGCCACGCAGCCAACAGATTCACCGTAGGTGGTGTTGGGGCAGCCGCCGAAGAAGGAGCCGATCATGGAACCAACGCCGTCGCCCAGCAGGGTGCGATGCAGGCCGGGTTCGGTGATCAGGTCACGGTCGATGATGGTGCTCAGGTTCTTGTGGTCAGCAATGTGTTCAGCCAGCACCACCAGCGCCACGGGGGCAAACAGCATGAAGATGTTCAGCACGGTGCTGAAGCCTTCAAACTTGCTGAAGCCTTCCTTGAACATGCCAAGGAAAGTGAAGTTGGGCACGTCAATGATCTTCATGCCCTGGAAAGCGGAAACGTTCACCAGCTTGATGTAGTCCCAGCCGGTCAGATAGCCGATGCCGGTCAGAGCCAGAGCGATCACATAGGCGCCCAGAATACCGATCACAAAGGGGATCAGCTTCATACCCTTGGAGCCCTTGGTGGAAGCATACGCAGTGATGAAGAAAGCAATGATGGCCACCAGGATGTGCACCAGGTTGTAGTTGTCGGGGCTGACAGCAATATTGGCCATGTTATTGACAGCACTGCCGCACAGAGACAAACCGATCAGGGCCACGGTGGGGCCGATCACCACAGGGGGCATCAGCTTGTTCACCCACTGGGAGCCGGTCTTCTTCACGATCAGGGCGATGACCACATACACCAGGCCTGCGAACACAGCGCCCAGGAAGATGCCCATGAAGCCAAAGGCCACAGCGCCGCACAGCGGGCCGATGAAAGCGAAGGAGCTGCCCAGGAACACAGGGCTCTTTTTCTGGGTCATGAACAGATAGAACAGCGTGCCGAAGCCGGCGCCGCACAGAGCAGCAGGCTGGCTCATGTAAGCGCCGGTGCCGTCAACCAGCACAGGCACCAGCAGGGTGGCCGCCATGATGGCAAGCAGCTGCTGCAGAGCGTAGATCAGGTTCTGTTTGAGCGGGGGTCTGTCGTTGATGTCGTAAACCAGTTTCATGTCTTGAATCCCCTCCTGTATTTTTTGCGGTACTCCCTGCGCCATAAAAAATGGCCTTGCCTGCAGTACAGGCAAAGCCACGCATATTATGCATGTTCGGCAAGCGTTCTCACTTGTCGGCTTTTGTGTACCGCGATCAAGGATGAACCTTACACATTATATAGTATTCCATTTTCCATGTCAAGCCAATTTTCGACAGTTTATTGTGCATTCAGCCATGCCACATATTCTTCCAGGCACATCTTGCTGTCCCGCATGCGGATGGAATGCTCCTTCCCCACGTACCGCACATGCCATTCTTCCCCCAGAATGCCGGTAATATCCTGTTTGTCATCGGTATAGCGCATAATGAAGCCATATTCCCAGCAATGCTTGTTCAGCCATACATACTGGGCCGTATCCACAAAGGCCACATCGGGGTTATTGGCATTGAGGTCAAAGGCCAGGCCGGTGTGATGCTCGCTGCAGCCGGGGTCTGCCACGGTCTGCTTTGTGGCAGAAACAGCCTGGGCGCGGCTCATGCCGTTGTTTTCCATGAACCGGTTCACATAGTTGTCAAAAATCTGCTGCTGGTATTTCAGGGTACGGTACCCTTCCCTCACCTTCCACGGGCCAATACCGTCCGCTTTGGCAGCGGTCACCATTTCATTGAGGGCCACCACCGCTTCATATACCCCTTGCACATCGCTGCTGGCATAGAGCATATTGCTGCCGCCCACGTCCTTCACCCGCACCAGGTTCTGCGGTTCATAGCCGTCGGGCAGCTTGTTCTGTGCATTGACCAGCAGGGGAATTTCTTCCGCCGCCACCTGATAAGGTTCAGGTGTGGGGGTAATGACGATATACTTCGCATTTGAGGAATACAACATTGCCATGGTTTGCTGGCCTGCCACACCGTCCGCCTCCAGCCCATGCTGTTTCTGGAAAATCAGCACAGCGTTCTTTGTCCCGTTCCCGTACTGACCGTCCACAGTGCCGGTATAAAAACCCAGCTGCTGCAGGCGCTGCTGCAGCTGAATCACCATTTCCCCCTGAGACCCGTTTGCCAGAAAAGCAGGGGTCACGGTGGGTGCGGGGGTATTGGTCACCAGCGTCATATCCGGTGTTACCGCAATGGGGCGCACCGTGGGGGTGGGTACCGGTGTCACCGCTGCTTCTTTTTCATAGATTTCCCAGCCGTTCATGGCCCTCAGACCAAAGATAATGATTCCTATGATCAAAAGAACAGCCAGCAGCATGAACAGATACGGGTTGCGCCGCCGGTGTTTTTTCTGTTTGCTTTTGTTGTGCTGCATACGGTCCTC
>JAFWYZ010000305.1 GCA_017517465.1 Clostridia bacterium
CAGTGCCGCACCCAATTCGCAAAAACACATTCGTTCTCTGCAAAAGTATGTGTGCGTGTTACTTTGTTTCACCGGAACATTGTTTGCAAGATATACATTGCAATATCCGGCACCGGGTCAAGGGGCGATGCCCCTTGTGGGGTGCAGGGGCAAAGCCCCGCATGGTTCCCCACGCACCACCGGGAAACCGTATGAAAGATACTGATTGTTACTTCCGGAGAAAGGGTCAAGGGGCGATGCCCCTTGTGGGGTGCAGGGGCGAAGCCCCGCGGGTCTCCTCAAGCTCAGGGCTGTGCTGCTTCAAGGGGAGTAAAGGAGATCCATTCGTAGCAAGCGGAGAGGGGCAGCACGGAAGGATCGAAGGGGCCGGTCCAATGATCGGCGCCGGTGCTGCACCACAGGTTCACCATGATTTTGCCGGGGGTGGAAGGGATGCTGTCATACGCGGTATGCACCCGTTCCCCATCCACAAACCAATCGATCCGGTCGGGCCGCCATTCAAAGGCATAGCGATGAAAATCCTCCGCCGCATCGAAGCCCAGATCGTGCATGTATTCATGGTTGCCCACCCCGTTGCAGAAATAATTGAGCTGCACCCGGGTGGTATCCTTGCCCAGAATTTCAAAATCGATTTCATCCCAGGGGTTATGATCCGAAGGGCCGGTGTAGGTAAAGAAGGAGGACACCACGCCCTTGGCCCTGGCCGCTTTCATGGATACCTCATACCTGCCATAGCCGTAGAACTGATGGCTGCGCACCTCAGCGCTGGCATAGGGGATATTACCGCGGGGATGGGCATCCCGATCCAGCACCAGGCGGATATAGCCATCCTCCTTGATCACCTGGTCTTTCCACCAGGTCACATTGAACACACCGCCGTTGGTCCATCCGTGGGCATAGCCAAAGCCGTCCGCCATGCCCTTCTCAAAGCTGAACACCCGGGGTTCCCCGGCAATGGGCACCACGTCCTCTTCCGCGGCATACCCTGCCGGCACCGCCATCAGAAGGCACAGCACCAGCAGCACAAAAATGAGTTTTCTGTTCATGGCTCACTTTCCTTATCATCAGGGCAGCTGCAGCCACATGGCAGGCCGCAGACCGCTGAGGGCATGGCTGACGTTGACGCCGTTGCTGGTGGCCCCTTTCACGCTGACACAGGCGGTGTTGGTGCGGTGCTTGTGGGGCTGGCGCAGCAGCCAGTCCGCAGGCTCGGTCACGCTTTCCAGGGCATCATCCCTGGCCACCAGATACTGGGTGGGGTATGCCACACGGTCCTGATTACCGGAAAAATACTGGTTGGCTTCCTGTGCGCTGAGGAGGAACACCTTGTCCCGGGTATCCTTGCCCACGCTCAGTCGGGAAGAATCTGTGTTGTAATAGGGGCTCTGATGGCCGGGCACTATAGCCTCCACCACCTTGCCCTGCTCGTAGGGGGTGAATGCATTGTTGAAAAATTCACCGTTGAGCCACTGGCGCATCTGGCTGGTTTCCCAGGTGACAGCGGTCTGGGTCGGGTGGTAAGCGCGCTGATCGATCACCTGATCGGCGATCACCAGGGCCTGATTGCCGTTGAGGGCCAGCACACGCCATACCAGCTGTTCCTTACCGTTATTTTTGTTGTTGTCCTGCTCATAGGCGCCGAAATAAATGCGGCTGCCCACCGAAAGCTGGGGCATGGCAGGGCCCGTCTTCACGCTGTACATGATGGGGGTTTCACTGACGGTCTGATCTCCGTTTTTCACGGTGGTCAGCAAAAGCAGGCTGTCAAAGCCCGGCTGTGCTTCCTGCAGGGCAATGTGGAAGGTGCACAGCTTGCCGGCACGGAAACCGCCATTGGAAAGCAGGTAGGTTTGCCCATTGCGCACCTGCACCTGATATCCGGCATCGGTGGTGGCATAGGCCCCTTCATAAAAACGGAAGCCGCTGCTTTCCCCCATCTTCACTTCCCGCCAGCTCACCTGCAGCTCCCGGGCATTGATATATTCGTTCAGATAGATGTCCACATTGAAGGGCTGCCCCACCTGAATTTCCTCCGCACCGGCTGCGGCGCACAGCCCCAGAAGGAGCAAAACCGCCAGCACCGTCCAAAGCATTTTTTTCATCATACCCACTCCTTTTCTGTCCATTTCATAAACTGCTGCCAAATATTTTCCACATCCCGGCCGATCAGCCGGTCAAATGCTTCTTCCTTCATCAGATGCCGCACAAACCGAGCCCCCAGATAGTACCCCACATCGCCTTTGCCCTCATAGCTGGCCCAGTCGCCGAAATAGCGCTGGTTTTGGGGAGACATGACCGGAAGATCCGCCGCAAAATCCCGTAGGATCTTGGGAAAACGGCTGTCGCACCATGCTTTCCAGCCCTGCCTGTCCTGATGGAAATAGGCTGCATCTCCGGCCAGCATCTGCTCAAACACCATGGCGATCCCTTCGGTGAACAGCTGCCACACAAAGCGCTTTTCCCCGTCCGGCGCAGCCTGTTTCAGTTTTCCCCACTGCCCGTGATACACATGGCCTAATTCGTGCCACACCAGGCCCCGCATGCTGTCCGCGTCCTGCCAGGAAAGCTCCAGTATCTTTTCCGCCCCCAGCAGCACATGCAGCCGGCCGTTCACTTCCGTCACCCATCCGGCACCGCCAAGCAAGCCCAGATACAGCACAATCTCCGCATCCACGCTCCTGCCAAAGCAGGACAACACCTTTTCCTCCAGCCCTTGCGTTACCAGAGAGAAATTTTCCTCCAGTTCCTTCAGCCCCGGATGCCCGGGCACCGCACTGAGCACAGGCAGGAAATCCTTTTCCCAGTCAAAGCCGGCATCCAGGCAGGCCTGCATATCAGACAGGAACATGTGCCTGCTGCCGGGCAGGATGCTGTCAATATACTTTTCCCATTTTTCCCGGCAAAAGCGGCCCTTTTCAAATACCGCCAGCCCCTCCTGCAGGGCATTCACACAGCGGATCATGCCTGCCGGGCTCCATAGAGGATCTCCAGCTTGCACATCATATCTTCCAGAATGAAACGGCTGTCCACATCATCATAAATGCGGATGAGGGGCGCCCCCTCCTTTTCCACGCACAGGGTGTCTTCCTGCACAAAGGGGGCCGGGCGCATGCGGAAGCGGCCGCAGCCGGGATGCATGGCAATGCCCACCGCCGGATTATCCCCCAGGGACCAGCTTTCCCCGGCGGTCCAGCCGGCGAAGGGGCCTCTATTGTAGGCCACCATGTTTTCAAACAGATGCTTGCCGATGTTGCCGCAGGGGTAAATGCGCCGCTGAATTTCCGCCAGGGAAATAAGCATGGTGGCATACACCTTCATGGGCACCAGCCACAGGTCAATGCCGCTGTGCAGCACAAAATTGGCCGCTTCGATATCGTTGCCGGAATTGAATTCCCGGATGTGGGGATTATTCTGCTCCGTGTCCTGGCAGCCGATCCAGATGACGGTGAATTTTCCCTTGATCTGAGGGTATTCCCGCAGCGCCCTGGCCACATTGGTCATGGCCCCCAGGCACAATACAAACAGGGGCTTTTCCTCCTGCCGCAGCGCTTCTTCTTTCAGAAATTCCACCGCCGGAGAAGGGGCCGTGCCCCTGGTTTCGCACAGCCTTCCATCCTCCCCGCGCAGGGCAGGCACATCCTTTTCCATGCAGGAAAGAATGGTGAGGATCTCCTGATAGCTTTTTTCCATGGAGCCTGCTTCCCCGAAATGCTCCGCCACCACCGCCCGCACGTCCAGCTTTTTGCTCATCAGCGCCTGGGCAATGGCAAAGGGATCATCCGCTTCGCAGGCCGCATCGGTATCCACGATCACCCGGATTCTTTTCTCTTCCGGCACTTCGTATTTCAGCATGAATCCATTCTCCTCAATCACTTACTTTCACCCAGCCGCCGCCGTAGCCGCCTTCCAATTGCAGCGTAAACCCGGGCAGGCCGGTGCCGTCCATATTTGCTTCAAAGGTAATCATGTACTCCTGCGGGAAAGAGGAGGAAAAGAACAGTTCCATTTTCCCCTCTTCCTGCAGCTGCCAGGTGAATTCCCGTGCTTCCTGCAGATATTGAGGTGGGATGGGCTGCCCATCCAGCCACACTTCCTCATAATCCTCCGGCAGGTCATAAGCCCAGCCCTTTCCGTCTTCCTGAAAAATAAGCACCTCCGGAGCCACATATCCGCCCGCATAAATTACCCAACTGCCGGTCAAAAGATGCTCCTGCGGGCTTTGGGGTACCAGCAAGATGCACAGGCACAAAAGCAGCGCCTGTAAGACAGTCGGACGGCTCATTTTGCCGCAGGCCTCTCCTTGGCCTTATCCGCTTCGGCGGCGTTCTTCCGGGCCGCTTCCTTGTCAGCGGCCATTTCTTCCACCGTCTTTACGTGCAGCCGGGCAGCCCCTTCCGTCACGATGGGGGGAATGAGGGTGCCTTCCTTTTCCGCCTTGGCCCAGCGCTCCTTGGCCTTTTCAATTTCATCCGCATACTGGGGCAGCCACTGGGCCTGGGCAATGAGCATTTCATCCGTCATCTGCCAGATTTCATCGGTATTGCACACCGCCCCCACCAACGGATCCATCATCATGGCCTGGCGGAGCAGGTTGATATCCCCATGGGCGCCGGCTTCCATGGCCAGCCGCTGCACGGTGATGTTTGACTGGCAGCAGGCAGCGCACCCAAGGGGCAGGTCCCCCAGCACCGGGATATTGATGCCGAAGGTATCCACAAAGCCCGGCACCTCCACCACGCAGTCATCGGGCAGGTTGGTGATGCAGCCGTTGTTCACCACATTGAAATGGCCCCGGTATACCCGGCCCGTTTCGATGGACTCGATGATGTAGCTGCCGTGCTCCTGGCCCCGCTTTTCGTAATCGTACACCTTGGGGGGCTCCTTGAGCCAGTTGGGGAAATCCGTTTCAAACCAGTTGCGCCCCTCGGTGCACACCCTCAGATAGCCGCCGGTTTCCCCGTTGATCCACACCCCCAGATCGATCCAGTTTTTGATCTCATCGGGGCGTTTGCGGTACCACGGCACATATTCGGACAGATGGCCGTTGGACTCGGTGGAAAAATAGCCAAAGCGCTTCATCATATCGATGCGCACCTTTTCCGTTCTGGAAAGCTCCTCATCCGCCATCAGCGCATCCAGCAGTTTTCCGTTCAGCTCTTCCCCATTGTGCTTGACGGACAGATACCAGGTCATATGGTTGATCCCGGCACAGATGATGTCCAGATCCTCATACTTATACCCCAGCACACGGGCGATCAGATGCTGGCCCCCCTGCACCCCATGGCACAGGCCCACCGTGGGTACCTTGCCGTATTTGTTGCAATACCAGGTGACCATGGCATTGGGGTTGGTGTAATTGAGCAGCATGCACCCGGGCTCTGCCACCTCCCGGATATCCCGGCACATTTCTTCCAGCATGGCAATGTCCCGCTGGGCATACATGATGCCCCCGGCACACAAAGTATCCCCCACGCACTGGTCCACGCCGTATTTCAGGGGAATGTTCACATCCAGCTCAAAGGCATCCAGCAGGCCGATTCTTGCACAGTCGATCACATACCGGGCATCCTTCAGTGCTTCCCTGCGGTCCAACGTTGCCTGGATTTTGATATCCAGCCCGTTGGCCTCAATATCCCGCTGGCACAGCTGGTACACCATGTCCAGGTTCCGGGGGTTGATGTCCATGAATGCCACGTCAATGTGCTGAAACTCCGGCACGGAAAGAAGGTCGGTCAGCAGATTCCGGGTAAAGCCAATGGAGCCTGCGCCAATGAATGCGATTTTGAATTTCTTATCCATACATCTTTCTCCTTTAAAACGGATTGAAATGTGTATACTATTTTCTCTGTCCCGATTATAGCATTTTTCATCGGTACACACAAGGTGCAACCAAACATAAAAGCACCGGACAGGGAATTTCGGTGCTTTCAGTTACACATAATATTGTTTTCCGTTGTCCAGGCACACACAGCACAGCCTGCCGCCGTATGCTGCGCCGCAATCGATGAGCCAATTGTTGCCCGATACATACATTTCCGGCCTGCCCGTCACGGACAGGGTGGGTGTGTGTCCGCAGACCACGTACACATCCGGGTCATCAAAGCATTGCCGCTCAAAATCCGGCCGCATGCAGGTCATTTCCTCAAAGGTGTATTCCCGCAGTTTCTTTCCCTTCCGGAAATTTCCCAGCCCGGCATGCACCAGCACAAAGGTTTTCCCTCCGGCTTCCGCCACATCATACATCGGGGCATCCCGCAGATAATCCAGCACATCCTGTCTTTCATCGGCGGACAGGCGCCGGAACTGGCGCATGGTCACATCCCCGCCGTTTTGCTGCCACTCCAGGATCCTCCCCATCCATTCCGCATTCAGATGGTTTTCCGCATTCTCCGCCGTCACTTCCACGTTCAGCTTTTCCAGCACATGCAGCGCCATCCCCTCATGATTGCCCATGAGAAAATACACATTCTCCCTGGCCATCATGTCCTGCAAAAGGGGAATGGGATCCGGCCCCCGGTCCACCGCATCCCCCAGAATATAGAGGGTATCATCATCACAGAAACGGATTTTCTCCAGCATCTCCAGATATTTTGCGTATTCTCCATGAAGGTCGCTCATCACGTAGATCATTCCGACACGCTCCTTCCTTCTATGTGGAATACTGTTATTATCCGCAGAAAAGCAAAATCCTGCCAGCAGAAGAAAATCATTCATTATTCTTATGAAATATTGCACTTTCTGCGTCCAACAGGGCTGTATATCTTCTTTTATAAATCACGGGATCTTTCAGTAAATGTAGAGCAATTTCCTTTTCAATAACTCAGTTTCTACGTTCTTTATGCCATCTGAATAACGTATGAAGTGTCTGATCAGACAGAGCAACAAAAGCTGTTAATCCCTGAAGATGGTGAAAAGATCATGGAAGCACAGCTTTCAACGCAACAAAAAAGCACTTGCTTTCACAAGTGCTTGTTTGGCGCCTCAAGAAGGACTCGAACCTACAACCCTTCGGTTAACAGCCGAATGCTCTGCCATTGAGCTATTGAGGCAAATTGCGGAAACGAGGTTTTATCCTCGTTTCCTATTGGAATCCGGCGACGACCTATCCTCCCGGGCCGTGTCCAGCCAAGTACTTTCGGCGCTGAAGGGCTTAACTTCTGTGTTCGGTATGGGAACAGGTGGGACCCCTTCGCCATTGCCACCGGAAATGGTATCATCTTTTCAAG
>JAFWYZ010000003.1 GCA_017517465.1 Clostridia bacterium
CTCATTTTGGCCTGAAGTTTCATCAACTGTTCCCTGGCTTCATGGAGCTGCATGTTTATTCCTCGCTTTCGGCAGGCTTTTATTTATTTTACCATAAAGAAAACGGATTTGCTACTATCTTTTTGTTTTTTTGCCGAATAATACAAATTTCCCTCATAATTCCCTTGGGATGCGTCGAAGGGCCGCAGCCCTTCGACTATAATCCGCAGGGGCGGCTTTGCTGCCCCGAGGGCCGACACCTGCCGCTGCCTGTGGCAGATGCAGGCAGGTGAAGGCCCAATGAGGCACGGAGTTCATGCCGCTTTTGCTGCAATGAACGACCATGCCGAATTGTGAGCAGGCGCCCATGGCGTTTCCTATATCAATTTACGTCCGCAAAAATAGGTTTTTCAGCACTGTCAGGGGCTGAAAAGCCATTTTTGCAGTAAATGTGATGTTTTCGAATGAAGGACGGCTTCAGCTGACCTTCATTCGAGGGTGGCGAAGCCTGTTTCGCCACCCAAAACCCTTTACAAATCAAGGCTTTGTGGTATAATATGGGGTATCGTTTATCAAAGGAGGCATGTTTCATGCACGTTGCGCCTTACATTCCTGCTGAGATTGAGCCCAAGTGGCAAAAAATCTGGGAAGAAAAGCAGGCTTTTGCTGCTACCGACGATTATTCCAAGCCCAAGTTCTACGGCTTGATCGAATTCCCCTATCCCTCCGGTGCCGGTCTGCACGTGGGTCATCCTCGGTCCAACACGGCCATGGATATCATCTCCCGCAAGCGCCGCATGCAGGGCTATAATGTGCTGTTCCCCATCGGCTGGGACGCCTTTGGCCTGCCCACCGAAAACTTTGCCATCAAGAACAATATCCATCCTGCCGTGGTCACCAAGCAGAACGTGGATCATTTCCGTGAACAGCTGAAAAAGATCGGCTTCTCCTTCGATTACAGCCGTGAAGTGGATACCACCGATCCCGCTTATTATAAGTGGACCCAGTGGATTTTCCTCAAGCTCTTTGAACATGGCATGGTCTTCCGGGACAAGACCCTGGTCAATTACTGCCCTGCCTGCAAGGTGGTGCTGTCCAATGAAGACAGCCAGGGCGGCAAGTGCGACATCTGCCACGGCGACGTGGTGCAGCTGCCCAAGGACGTGTGGTACCTGCGCATCACCCAGTATGCCGATAAGCTGCTCCAGGGCCTGGAAACGGTGGAATACCCCGAAAACATCAAGCAGCAGCAGGTGAACTGGATCGGCAAATCCACCGGCGCTTTTGTGAAGTTCGCTTTCGCCGGCCTGGATGAAAAGATCGAAATCTATACCACCCGCCCCGATACCCTCTTTGGTGTT
This sequence comes from Clostridia bacterium, assembly GCA_017517465.1. Taxonomy (GTDB): domain Bacteria; phylum Bacillota; class Clostridia; order Christensenellales; family Aristaeellaceae; genus RUG563. The sequence goes on from JAFWYZ010000003.1 coordinate 1,341, forward strand.
ACCTTCATGGTCATGGCCCCCGAACATCCCCTGATCGATAAATATGCCGACAAGATCAGCAATATGGATGAAATTCTGGCCTACCGCGAAGAATGCGCCAAGAAGACCGAGTTTGAACGCACCCAGCTGGTGAAGGATAAGACCGGCGTGGAAATCAAGGGCCTCAGGGGCATCAACCCCCTCACCGGCAAGGAAGTGCCCATTTTCGCTGCCGACTATGTGATGATGGGCTACGGCACCGGCGCCATCATGGCCGTGCCTGCCCATGACCAGCGTGACTGGGAATTTGCGAAAAAGTTCGGCATCGATATCATCGAGGTCATCAAGGGCGGCGATATCGAGAAGGAAGCCTACACCGGCGACGGCGAAATGGTGAATTCCTCCTTCCTCAACGGCTACACCAACAAGAAGGAATCCATTGCCCGGGTGCTGGAAGAAATCGAAAAGATGGGCATCGGCAAGGCCGGTGTGCAGTATAAGATGAAGGACTGGGCCTTCAACCGTCAGCGCTACTGGGGTGAACCCATTCCGCTGGTGCACTGCGAAAAGTGCGGTGTGGTGGCCGTTCCCTACGAAGAGCTGCCCCTCCTGCTTCCCGAAGTGGAAGATTTCCAGCCCGGCACCGACGGCAAGAGCCCTCTGGCCCGGATTGAATCCTTTGTCAACTGCACCTGCCCCAAGTGCGGCGCTCCCGCTCAGCGTGAAACCGATACCATGCCCCAGTGGGCAGGCTCCAGCTGGTACTTCCTGCGCTACTGCGATCCGCACAATGCGGATGCCTTCGCTTCCAAGGAAGCGCTGGATTACTGGATGCCCGTTGACTGGTACAACGGCGGCATGGAACACGTCACCCGCCATCTGCTCTACAGCCGCTTCTGGCATCAGTTCCTCTATGACATCGGCGAAGTGAGCTGCCCCGAACCCTACATGAAGCGTACCGCTCAGGGCATGATCCTGGGTGCCGACGGCGAAAAGATGAGCAAGAGCCGGGGCAACGTGGAAAACCCCGATGAAATCATTGCCGATATCGGCGCCGATGCTTTCCGTATGTATGAAATGTTCATGGGCGCTTTCGACCAGGCGATTCCGTGGAGCACCAACGGTGCCCGCGGCTGCCGCAAGTTCCTGGACCGCGTGTGGCGGCTGCAGGAAATGCTGGTGGACGGCGATCAGTACAGCGACGAAATGAAGGTCACCGTGAACCAGACCATCAAGAAGGTGTCCGAAGACATCGAACAGATGAAGTTCAACACCGCCATTGCCCAGATGATGACCATGGTGAACGAAGTGTATGCCAAGGGCACGCTGAACCATGCGGAATACAAGACGCTGCTGCTGCTCCTCAGCCCCGTGTCCCCCCATATCTGCGAAGAAATCTGGGAAAAGCAGGGCTACGGCGCACCCGTGTACACCCAGCCCTGGCCCGAATACGATGAAAACAGCCTGGTGCGGGATGAAGTGGAAATCGCTGTGCAGGTGAACGGCAAGGTGAAGGGCAAGCTGATGATCCCCGCCACCCTCACCCGTGAATCCGCTCAGGAAGAGCTGCCCAAGCTGCCTCAGGTGCAGAAGATCGTGGACGGCCGTCCGATCGTGAAGGTCATTTTCGTGCCCGGACGTCTGCTCAACATCGTGGTGAAGTAAAAAAGGAAGTGGGAAGCGTGGACGGAAAGAAGAAAAAGCTGCTGCTGATCGTTATTGTGATCGTGATCGGCATTTTGCTGATCGTGTTGGACAATGCGTCTTCGCCCAAGTATCCTTCCGCCTCCGGCTATGTTCCCACCGGCGGTTCCGCTTCCTCCGGCGCCGATTGCTATTATTGCGGTGATACCGGAAAATGCCCCGATTGCCGGGGATTGAAGGATTGCCAGTTTGTCTACGGTGCTTCCCACCGCTGCGTGAACGGAAAAATTTACTACGGCGGCGATGTGCTGGAATGCTCCGCCTGCGACGGCTCCGGGGATTGCAATAAGTGCGATGGCACCGGCCGCTGCCCCTATTGCCGCTGAATCAATGAACCATATAACAAGAAAGACCGGAAACGGTCTTTTTTGTTTTGCATGCTGCATGCGTTCAGGAAGGAAAAGGCACGTTTTTGTCAGGAATTGCCACGTTCCTGCTATTGCAAAGGGGCATTGCATGTGATACGATGAGAAAAAAGTATTGGGGCTGTTTTCATGAACATATTGGAGCATGGGATACATACCGTTTTGCCCTATATCATTTCCGTATTGGAAATCATGGGCATTCTTGTGGTGGCATGGAGCTCCGTGCACGCTTTCTGGGAATACATCCAGAACGCTTTTTTCAAAAAGCAGCTGGACCTGCAGCATGACCTGGCCATGGGCCTGGCCATCGGGCTGGAATTCAAGATGGCGGCGGAGATCCTCAAAACTGTGCTGGTGAAGGATCTGAGCGAATTGCTGGTGCTGGGTGCGGTGATTCTGCTGCGGGCCATTCTCAGCGTGCTGATCCATTTTGAAATGAAGCAAATGCATAAAAAACCGGAGGATCTGAAACGATGAAGGAAATCATTCTTGGCAATACCGGCAAAAAAGTGCCTGCCATCGTGGTGGGCTGCATGCGCATTTCCCACAAGAGCAGGGAAGAAATGCAGCGCTTTATCCATACGGCACTGGACATGGGCGCCAACTATTTTGACCATGCGGATATCTACGGCGGCGGCGAAAGCGAAAAGCGCTTCGGTGATGCGCTGGCGGCGGATGGGGCAGTCAAAAGAGAGGATATGTTCCTCCAGTCCAAGTGCGGCATCCGTCAGGGCTTTTTCGATTTTTCTGAGGAATACATCCTTTCCTCCGTGGATGGGATCCTCAAACGGCTGCAGACCGATTATCTGGATGCGCTCCTTCTGCACAGGCCCGATGCGCTCATGGAGCCGGAGGAAGTGGCTTCCGCCTTTGACAAGCTGGAAAAGAGCGGCAAGGTGCGCCATTTCGGTGTGTCCAATTTCCGGCCCACCCAGATTGAGCTATTGAAAAAGGCCGTGCGCCAGCCCCTCATCATCAATCAGCTTCAGTTCTCCATCCCTGTGTCCAATATGGTGGCCGCCGGGCTGGAGGCGAACATGACCACCGCCGGCTCTGCGGACCGGGATGGCAATGTGCTGGATTATTCCCGGCTCAATGAGATCACCATCCAGGCCTGGAGCCCCTTCCAGATGGAAAACTGGCAGGGCTGCTTTATCGACAGCGACAAGTTCCCTAAGCTCAATGCGGAAATGGATCGTATGGCCGCCCACTACGGTGTGACCAAAACCACCCTGGCTACCGCCTGGATCCTGCGCCACCCGGCACGCATGCAGGTGGTCTCCGGTACCGCCAGCGAACAGCGGCTGCGGGAAATCGTCGCCGCCGGGCAAATTCAACTGACCCGGGAAGAATGGTACCGCCTGTACCTGGCCGCCGGTCATATCCTGCCTTAACGGCGGTGCTTGAGGGGACCTGCGGGGTTTTACCCCACACCCCAGCAGGGGCACCAGGGCAGTGCCCTGGACCCAGCAGGGACATTGTCCCTGCACCCATTTTCCGGAAACAAAAATTCATATTATACAAACAATGTCCCGGTGGTGATTGGGGAGCCCTGCGGGGCTTCGCCCCTGCACC
>JAFWYZ010000306.1 GCA_017517465.1 Clostridia bacterium
CGGAACGAGAGCCCACGGGCGCTATGAAAACGAAGAAAAAGCCGGTGGAGAAAGCTTGCTTTCTCTCCCGGCTTATTTCTTTCGTTTTCCCCGGATGCACAGCATCCGGTTGGCGGTGTTTCACACCGCCCAGCCCGTGGGCGGCAGTGCCGCAGCCAACTCGCAAAGTTTCAGCTGTTCTTTTGCACCAATGTGTGTGCGTGTTGCTCTGTTTCACCGGGACATTGCTTGCAACATACAGATTGCCAGTTCCGGAGAATGGGTGCAGGGACAATGTCCCTGCTGGGGGGTGGGGTAAAACCCCACAAAATCCCTCCCTGCTTCAGTTTTTCATAGAAGGCAGTGCCTTTTGCAGTGCCATCACGATGACGGGGATCAGCACAATGTGCAGGATCATGCCGGGAACGGCATTGGTGAATGCACCGGCCATAAAAGCCGCCCATGTGAAGGAAGCATTGGAAACGCCGCTCATGATCACCCTTGCGATGCCCCACACAATGCGTCCGCCCAGCATGGCAGCAACAAGCGCCACATAGATACCGGACGGTTTTTTCGGCAGCTTCTGATACAGCAGCCCGGCGATCAGGCCATAAGATGCCAGTTCAAAGCACATGGCAAGGCCGGTGGGGAACACAGGGGGCATGCCCACCAGCAAAAACCGCAGCAGCGGTGCCGCGGCGCCTACACCCACAGCCCACCAGGGGCCGCACAGAAATGCGCACAGGAACACCGGGATGTGCATGGGGCACAGAGCGCTGCCGATTTCCGGAATATTGGCCGTCAGGAAGGGCAATACCATACACAGGGCCAGGCAAACGGCAGCAAGGGTCATTTTCAGGATGTGGTTCGAGTTTTTCATGGATGTTCTCCCTTTTTTTATTTCCTGTCTCAGACGGGAGAAGCGCATTCGCTGTGCCGTTTATCCATTTTCGTTGCACAGTTTTGTGATCTGGGCTACGGCCTCATCGATCAGCTGGGCCCGGGTCATGTTCCCGGTACCGGCCACTGTGCTGTGACATTGAGAGATGGGCACCAGCACGCGGCAGGCATTGCTTTGCCCCACGGCCACGGCCATGTTCGGGGTAATTTCCCCAAGCAAGGCATCCGCCAGCACAATGCCCAGCGGCCCTGCAATGATATCCGCCTTCCTGCACTGCACCAGCACAGCATTTTCACCGGTGGCCGCCTGATCCGCCCCCGCTTTCAGCATGGCGCTGGTGGCCAGCGCATTGGTCCCCACTGCGGTGAGAACATGCTGCTGATTCAGATCGGCTTTCTTCAGCCCCTCGATCAGCTGGGCGCCCATCCGGCCGCTCTGGCCGTCAATGATCAGAATGTGCATCGGCAAAAACACCTCCTTTTGCGTTACGGCCATTATATCAATCATCCGGCTTTTCTGTCAACAAAGGCCGCTGCCATTTGGTGCCCCGCCTGTGCAAATCCGTGCTGCATTTCAATTGGTTTCAGAAAGCACTGCAAGGAAATCATCCGCGCATTTTCTGGCATTCTCTGCCCGGATGCCGCCGATGGCCACCACGTCCATCCCGGCATGCAAGGCCCCTTCGATGCCGGCCGGGGAATCTTCAAAGACCATGCATTGCTCCGGCGCAATGCCCTGCTCCCTTGCAATGTGCAAAAACAAATCCGGCGCCGGCTTCTTTTTCA
>JAFWYZ010000307.1 GCA_017517465.1 Clostridia bacterium
GGAAAGCGGCCTGTTTGCCTGCAAAACGCTGGCCATCGATGAAAGCACACTGACGTATTATGAACTGACCCAGGCAGAGCAAAAAATGTATTTGCTGTTTGCCGCCCTGCTCTTTGCCCAGGAATATGCTGAATACCGGCCCCAGCATCGCTACTTCAGCGGAAACACAAATTACTTTACGCCATAAAAATATCTGCAACCTAAAGGAGCATCCGATCGTCTTCGAATGCTCCTTTGCTATGATACATTTGCAAATACAACGCACCGATACCGTGCGAACAATGGAGAGATTATCTCTCCAAAACAAATCGTGCCACTTGAACATTCCCATCCATCTCGGCGGCCACCACACTAAATCCGCATTTTTCTGTATAAAACTTTACATTTTCATTTTTATCCACGGGTGTGACCAATGTGATTTTTTCCCAATCGTCATAATACGATGTAACAAAGTGAATGGCCTGTGTTCCAATTCCCTTGCCCTGATACTCCGGCACAACACACAAACAGCCAATTTCATATATCCCTGCTTCCACCTGTTTGCACGAAACACAGCCAACCGGTTCTTCATGATACAGAATAATGAACTTCGGATAATCTATGATGGATTTTTCCATCATTTCTTTTGTTTTCCCATAGGCGGGGCATTCGCCATATTTCACATAATCATCAAAAAATGCAGAATTATAAATGCCCACCAGCAATTCTGCATCTGCTATATCCGCTTTCCTGTATTCAATCTTCATCCATCACAACTCCGCAAATTCAAGTTCGTCGCTTCCATTTTATCACAACAATAAACAAAGCCGCAAGCCGGCCAAGACTTGCGGCTTCGTTGCTTGCATGATGGAAAGGGAAGGATCCCCCCTTTACATCCCCTTCCTGTGTAGTTCAGCCTTTCGGCTTCTTCTGCTCCCTTAATCAATCCGGTAAGCAATCCCTGTTTCCCGGGCATATGCAGCCCCATATGTCCCTTCCTCAACCGTCAACACCAGAGCGGGACATCCGTCAAAGGCCCCTTTCCCAATCTCATTCACCCCGGCAGGGATCACCACTGTTTCCAGGTCCTCATTCCCCTCGAATGCCCTTGCGCCGATCACCCGAAGGGAATCAGGCAGAACCAGCGATTGCAATGCACAGCCGGCCAGCGCTCCTTTCCCGATCTTTTCCAGCCCATCCGGCATCATTACGCAGGCCAGGTTTTCGCAGCTGTTCAGGGCATAATCCCCCAGTTCCTTCAGATGGGGCGGCAGCACCATGGTATCAAAATAGCAGTTGTAGAAAGCGCTTTCTTCCACGGCTTCCACGCTGTCCGGAAGCAATACCCGGTCCAGCCATCTGCAGCTGTGGAAGGCACTGTTGCCAATGATCCGGGTGCCCTCCGGCACCTGATATACCCCATCCTCATAAACGCTGGGATAATAGATCAGCCGCCTTTCCTTCTTTTCAAACAGCACCCCATCCTTCACTTCCAGCACCGGATGGCTTTCCGCCACCCGGATATCCCCCAGTGCCCTGCAGGATGCAAAAATATTGTCCCCCAGGACAGTCAGGCTGTCCGGCAGTGCAACGGATTCCAGCGACCAGCAAAAGCAGAAGGCACGTTCATTCACTTCCTGCAATCCTTCCGCAAGCCAGACGTGCCGCAGGTTGGTACACAGCATAAAGGCCATGACCCCCACCTTCTTCACCGTATCGGGCAGCATCATGTATTCCAGGCTTTCACAGAAGCTGAATGCCATGGAGCCTATTTCCTCCACGCCCTCGGGAATCAGAATGGATTCCAGCGACATGCAATGGGCAAATGCACCGTTGCCCAGCACGCGCAGTCCCTTTTCCAGATGAACCTCCTGCAGGTTTTCGCAGTGGCTGAAGGCATCCTGGCACAGGGTATGCACACTGCCGGGCACGTGGACACAGCGAAGCTGCTTCATTTCCGAAAAGGCCTTGCCCCCGATTTTCTCCACCTCATCGTCCACCCGGTATTCTTCCCCTACCACACCCGGCTCAAACCAGATGAGCCGGCGCTCCTGCCGGTCAAACAAATAGCCGTTGCGGATGCAAAACACCGGATGTGTTGCCGCCACATGGATGGTTTTCAGCTGTTCACAGCCCTGAAAGGGATTATCACCCAGCTCCTTCACATCAGGGGAAAGGCTGAATTCCGCCAGGCTTGTGCAGTTCATAAAGGCGCAGGAACCGATTTTCTCCAGTGCATGAGGCGGCTGAACATGGGCCAGGGCATAACAATAGGTGAAGCAATGCCCTGGGATTTCCCGCAGCCCTTCCGGCAACCTCACGCTTTCCAACGCTTCACACCCCAGAAACGCGCTTTCACCCAGCTTCTTCACCCCATCCGGCAGATGGACCTCTTTCAGGGAAACGCAGTATTTGAAGGCATCATCGGCTATCTCCTCCAGGCTGTGGGGCAACACCACGCTCTCCAGCGCCGCACAATCCGCAAAGGCGCTCTTGCCAAGGCGCCGCACCCCTTCCGGGATCACCACATGCATCAGCTGTGCCCGGGCAGAGAATTTGTACTCGAACAGGCTTTTCCCCTGCTTCTCCTCCCCTACAACCTCCATGTACCGGGCATTGTAGGTATAGGGCCTGTCCCCCACCGCCGTTACTTTCCTGCCATCCAGTTCGCAAGGAATGTGCACCTGTGTTGCCATGCCGCCCCAGCCTGTCACCTGCACCGTGCCGTCATTCAATACCCTGTACTCAAAATCGCCGCTGATCAACAATTTTTCGTTCATTCTTTCTTCCTTTCCCTTGTGCGTTCCACCCAATTTGGTTCAACCAAATATGCCGCTGCACAACAATGAGATGCTTCCCTGTTCTTGTTCAAACCGAACATAAAAAAAGCACTGGCCCGTCTTTCCCTCCTTTTATTCAATTTTCAAGGATCAGGTCGGTTGTACAGTTCATGAGAGTGGGGTGATTATAGCACGCACCTGATGAATTGGCAAGGGAATTTTGCATGAATTTACAACTTTTTTCCGCAAAAAAGACAGGAAGCCCCCTCCCTGTCTTTTCGCTATGCTTCTGTTTTATTTCACTGCCTCCGTCATCCGGGCACTCAGCTCCACCCATGCCGGGCGGAAACCGCATTTCACCGCATTGCGCACCGAAGATACGTTGCACCAGGCAGCGCTGTAGAAGGGCACCTTGCCCCGCTCCAGTATTTGCAATGCCAGACGGCTGGTCAGCGCCGCTGCAATGCCCTGTCTGCGGTACGCAGGCAGCACATCAATACCGATCTGCCACATTTCCACTCCATCCGCACTGCAGGCAGCAAAGCCCACCATTTCATCCCCGTCAAAGGCCCCCACCCCCAGTACGTCCAACTCCTTTCTGTCCGCACACAGGGCATTTCCCCATTGAGGCAAATATAAATCCGCAAAATCCGCTTGCTGCAGCATCTTCATGTCATAACAGCAGGGAAGCGCTTTCAGCACATCCACATCCGGCAAAAAACAGGCACCCATGAAGCAGCTTTTCATGCCATAGGGCTGCAGCAGCGCATCCAGTTCATGCAAATTCGGGGTTTCAAAGGCATGACCGGCAGGCACCTTCTGTAAATATGCCTCCACCGCTTCCTTCACATCTTCCCGCACTGAAGCCACCACATGCTGCCCGTAGGACACCATCTGGCAATCATGGGGCAGCCGATAATATTTCTTGGCATCCGGATGGTATCGGGACACCACCACCTTGTTTTCTCCGCAGAGAAAATCCTCTGCCTTGCAGCCCAGATCCACCGCCGACTGCTGCAGGGCAATCTGCCAGATCCGTTTGTTATCCATGGTGCACCTCCGGTGATAAAAGCTTCCTTTTTTGTGCCACAAAAATTCTACCACAAAAATATCCCCCCGGCAACTTCCTTTCCCCACTTTACGAAACCTGCTTTTTCCCGTATAATAAAGGAAAGAAACAATTTAATTTCCAACCTGAGGAGGATATCTGCCATGATTTATTATGTGGATCAGTCTGCCCGGATGGAAGGCTGCGGCACCAAAGAGCGCCCCTTCCGCCATATCAACGATGCTGCCCGTGTGGCCATGCCCGGCGACGAGGTGCTGGTATACCCCGGCATTTACCGTGAATATGTGAACCCCCTCAACGGCGGCACCGAAGATAACCGCATTGTGTACCGCTCCGTGGAACCCCTGGGTGCCGTCATCACCGGTGCCGAAATCGTCACCGGCTGGGAGCATGTGGAAGGCACCGTGTGGATGAAGCGCATCAACAACCAGATTTTCGGCTCCTTCAACCCCTATGTGGTGGAAGTGTACGGCGACTGGTATTTTGCCCCCACCGTGCGCCATACCGGCTGCGTGTACCTGAACGACCGGGCCATGTACGAAGCCCTCACCATGGAAGAGATGAAGGCCGGCGAAGTATATAAGCCCTCCTGGGAGCCGGAATATTCCATCTACAAGTGGTTCCCCATGCAGGACGGCAAGGACACCGTGCTCTACTGCAATTTCCAGGACAAGAACCCCAATGAAGAAAAGATCGAAATCAATGTGCGCCGCCGCTGCTTCTTCCCCGAAGAAACAGGAAAGGGCTACATCACCTTCTCCGGCTTCAAGGTAGAAAAGGCTGCCACCACCTGGGCACCTCCTGCCGCTTTCCAGGACGGTATGGTGGGCCCCCACTGGTCCAAGGGCTGGATCATTGAGGACTGCGATATTTCCAACAGCAAGTGCTGCGGCATTTCCCTGGGCAAGTATTATGACCCCGAAAACGATCATTACTTCACCGTGAAGCATCTCAAATCCCCCACCCAGATGGAGCGTGATGCCCTGTGCCGCGGCCAGTATCACGGCTGGCTGAAGGAAAAGGTGGGCGGCCATATTGTGCGCCGCAATCACATCCATCACTGCGAACAGACCGGCATCGTAGGCCGCATGGGCGCCGTGTTCTCCCTCATTGAAGACAACCATATCCACAACATCAACAACATGCAGGAGCTGGGCGGCGCCGAAATTTCCGGCATCAAGCTGCACGCTGCCATCGATGTCACCATGCGCCGCAACCACATCCACCACTGCACCATGGGCATCTGGTGCGACTGGCAGGCCCAGGGCACCCGCATTTCCCAGAACTTCCTGCACCACAATGAACGTCCTTCCTTCTGCGAATGGGCAGAAGGCGGCATGGAAAGCCAGGATATTTTCGTGGAAGTGAGCCACGGCCCCACCCTCATCGACAACAACATCCTGCTCTCCCAGGTTTCCCTGCGCATTGCCACCCAGGGTGTGGCCATGGTGCATAACCTGATGATGGGCACCTTCACCTTCGTGGGCGGCGGCACCGGTGATCGCTATACCCCCTATCATATCCGTCACCGCACCGAAGTGGCCGGGTTCAACACCTTTGTCCACGGCGATGACCGCTTCTATAACAACATCTTCGTTCAGGGCTTTGATCCCGCTGCCGAAATCCGCCGGGGTGAACCGAGCGAAAAGGAACGGATCTGCGGCACCTGGCAGTTTGACGAATACCCCACCTATGATGAATGGATCTCCTGGTTCGACCTGGATGTGAAGCGCCCCGACATGATGAAGCTGGATAAGCCCCAGCGCGCTCACCTGCCCGTGTGGAGCGAAGGCAATGTGTACCTCAACGGCGCCAAGCCCTGGAAGCACGAACAGCATCATCTTGTTGCCGACGGTGCCAGGGTGGAGCTGGTGGAAGAAGACGGCAAGTACACCCTGAAAACCAATGTGTACGGCCTGCTGCAAGGCTTTGAAACCAATACCATCCACAGCGACGTGCTGGGCTGCGCGTTCCAGCCTGAACAGCGCTTTGAAAACAACGACGGCTCCCCCATCGTCTTCGACCGGGACTTCTTCGGCTCCCACCGGGGCATCGCTCCCCTGCCCGGCCCCTTCGCCGCCCCCATCGAAAACGAGCTGTTCATCTGGGAAGATGAAAGATAATGTTTGATGATTCAGGGGGCTCCTCGCCCCCTGTCCCCCCACCAGGGGCATCGCCCCTGGACCCATTCTGCGATGGGCAAGATTGTCTTTTCCAAACTTTTTTCCGCATGAAGCTTGAGAAAATGAAAGAAAGCCCACGGGCGCTATGAAAACGAAAAAAAGAGCGGCTGAGAGAATGTGTATTCTCTCACCGCTTCTTTTTTATCGTTTTCCCCGGATGCACAGCATCCGGCTGGCGGTGTTTCACACCGCCCAGCCCGTGGGCGGGCGCCAGTGGCGCATCCAACTCGCAAAGTCACAATGTTCCTTTTGCAAAGGGGTTTCTGCGTGGCCCGCAGTGCGGGCACCCAATTCGCAAAGATACATTCTTCCTCTGCAAAGGGGTTTCTGCGTGGCGGCAATGCCGCAGCCAATTCGCAAAGAAACAATCTGCCCCTGCAAAGGGGTTTCTGCGTGGCCCGCAGTGCGGGCACCCAATTCGCAAAAACACATTCGTTCTTGGCAAAAGTATGTGTGCATGTTACTTTGTTTCACCGGAACATTGTTTGCAAGATACACATTGCAATATCCGGTACCGGGTCCAGGGTCAATGACCCTGGTGGGGTGTAGGGGCGAAGCCCCGCATGGTTTCGCCTTCTTATCCAACCACCTGTTCCGCATACCGAACGCCTTCCATGGCATCCTTGCAGTAATGATGGGCGCCGATCTTGTCCGCATATTCCTGGGTCAGCACAGCGCCGCCCACCATGGTTCTACAAAAAGGCGCTTTTTCCTTCAGCAGGCGAACGGTTTCTTCCATGGCAGGCACGGTGGTGGTCATCAGGGCGGACAGCCCTACCAGCGGTGCTTTTTCCTTCAGCACGGTTTCCAGAATCGTTTCCGGCTGCACATCCTTGCCCAGATCCAGCACCCGATAACCGTAGTTTTCCAATAGCAGCTTCACAATATTCTTGCCGATGTCGTGGATATCCCCCTTCACCGTAGCCAGCACCACCGGGCCCTTTTCCGCCGCCTGTTCCGTGTCCAGGCTTTCTTTGATCACCTCAAAGGCCGCCTTTGCCGCTTCGGCGCTCATGAGCAATTGGGGCAAGAACATCTTCTTTTCTTCAAAACCCTGCCCCACCTTGTTCAGCGCAGGAATGATTTCATTGTTGACACTCTCCAACCCGGGCACGGTGGCCAGCAGCCCCC
>JAFWYZ010000034.1 GCA_017517465.1 Clostridia bacterium
AACTTCGTGGCCCAGCTGACGGACACAAATTGCCGGTATCTGGCCACCCTTCGCAATGACGGCGATGAGCGCAATTACATCACCTTCCTGGACGAAGAGGCCTTCATGCCCAACTGGGGCTTTGGTGAAAACAACTGCGGAAACGAAGTGAACCTGTCCGTCAAGGGGCATATCCGCCGTGAAGGCAACATCATTACCAGCATCCCGGATCCGTTCCTGCTGGATATTGTGGGCCGCTATACCGTGGAAATCAACGGCAAAGTATATGATACTGTCTGCGTGATGGACATCAACACCTACAACCCCGGTGTGGTATCCGAGCAGTTTCTGGATCAGAACGGCCGCACCATCCTCTGGCGCCGCTACAATCGCAACGACTGGGCTATCGACCGTTACGGAAAGCCCTGGACGCAGCTGCTCCCCGACAATGCCCGCCTTTTCGTCAACGGCGAAACCTATGTGGAATGGTACGACTGCATCACAGATTACATTCTGTAATCAACCTGCCCTTCTGAACACAAAAAACCGCCTGTCGCTTGACAGACGGTTTATTTGTTTGCCTTATTCTCAGGCTTCCTTGGCGATGGCCACCAGCTGAGCGAAAGCAGCAGCGTCGGTGACGGCCAGGTCGGCCAGCATCTTGCGGTTCACTTCGATGCCCTTCTTCTTCAGGCCGTTGATGAAGGTAGAGTAGCTCATACCATTCAGGCGGCAGGCAGCGTTGATACGGGTGATCCACAGACGACGGAAGTCGCGCTTGCGCAGTTTACGGCCGGTGTAGGCGTAGCGCAGGGAGCGGCGAACCTGTTCACTGGCAGTGCGGTACTGCTTGCTCTTGGAGCCCCAGTAACCCTTCGCCAGCTTAAACACCTTGCGGCGTTTCTTATGGGCAGTAACAGCCCTCTTAATGCGTGCCATGTTTTTGTTCCTCCTTCAGACGGGCGTAGCTTATTTGTAGGGAATCAGCGTACGGATGGTAGCAGCTTCAGCTTTGTTCTGAAGGGTGCCGCCGGCACGCAGATGACGGATACGCTTGGTGGTCTTCTTGTTGAGAATGTGGTTGGCATTCATCTTCTTGTGCTTCACCTTGCCCGTCTTGGTCAGGGAAAAGCGCTTCGCTGCGCCACGGTGAGTCTTTTGCTTGGGCATGGAAATGTCCTCCTTCCGGAAAGTAGTTCTGTCAAGCCTGGGGGGCTTCCTGCTGCTTCTTGGCAGCGGCAGCCTTTTCGGCCTTGATGGCTTTTTCGGTCTTGGGCACAAGGATCATCAGCATGTTGCGCCCTTCGATCATGGGACGGCGTTCGACGGTGCAATATTCCTTGGTGCGTTCAATGAAATCCTGCATCACCTTCAGGCCGATATCGGAATGGGCAATCTGGCGGCCACGGAAACGGATGCTCACCTTCACCTTGTTGCCTTCCTGCAAAAAGCGGATGGCATTCTTGGCCTTGATGTTCACGTCGTTTTCTTCGATCGTGGCAGAAAGCTGCACTTCCTTGAGGGCAATCACCTTCTGGTTCTTGCGCATTTCCCTTTCACGCTTGGACTGTTCAAAGCGATGCTTGTCGTAGTCCATCAGCTTGCACACAGGGGGCTGAGCGGTGGGAACGATCTTGACCAGATCCAGTTCGGCTTCTTCGGCCATTTCCAGCGCCTGGCGGGTAGGCATAATGCCCAGCTGAGCGCCGTCTGCGCCGATGACGCGCACTTCACGGTCGCGGATCTCTTCATTGATGAGCAGTTCGGTTGCTATGTCGATGCACCTCCAACACGGTTTTGTCCAAATAAAAATGGACGGGGTAAAGCTACCCGTCCATTGCATTACAATCAAAATGCCATACCCGTGCAAAACATGATTCGCATCGGAGAGAAGCGGGCAGCTTCTGCTTGAAACAGATGTATTATAGACCCTTTTCCTTGATATGTCAAGGGTTTTTTCACCGAAATTTCAATATTTTCAGCGGTTTTGCACATAGCCCAGGGTTTTCAGGTCATCCGCGCTGTCGCGCCAGCCGGGACGCACCTTCACCCACAACTGCAGGTTCACATGCAGCCCCAGCAGCGCTTCAATATCCTGCCGGGCTTCCCGGCCGATCTTCTGCAGCATGGAGCCCTGCTTGCCGATGATGATGCCTTTATGGGAAGCGCGCTCGCAATAGATGGTGGCATCGATTTCCATGAAGTTATCGTTTTCCTTCTTCATGGCCATCATTTCCACACCCACACCATGGGGCACTTCATCCCGCAGGTTCCGCAGCGCCTTTTCCCGGATCAGCTCAGCACAGATATCCCGTTCGGGCTGGTCGGTGAGCATATCATCGGGGAAATACTTGGGGCCCACAGGCAGGTGGGCTTCCAGTTCGTTTCGGATCTGTTCCACACCGTCGCCGGTTTTGGCGCTGATGGGCATGATGCCGTCATAGCCGGCATTCTTGAAGCTGTCAATGATCCCCAGCAGGTCTTTGGGCTCCACCAGGTCAATCTTGTTGAGCACCAGCAGCTTGTACACCTTTTTGCGGCTCATCTGTTCCACGATGGAGCGGTCATGAGGCCCGATAGCGGTGACGTCCACCAATACCAGCAGGGCATCAATGCCTTCCATGGCTTCTTCAATGCTCTTCACCATAAATTCCCCCAGCTTGGTACGGGGGGTGTGCATACCGGGGGTATCCACAAAAACGATCTGGCTGTTTTCACCGCCCATCACGCCCATGACCCGGTTACGGGTGGTCTGGGGACGGTTGGACACGATGGCCACCTTTTCCCCCACCAGGGTATTGAGCAGGGTGGACTTGCCCACATTGGGGCGGCCTACGATAGTGGCAAAACCGGAATGAAATTCCTTACTCATATGCTTTCGTTATTCCTTCCCTAAATAATCCAATGTTCCGTTATTGGGGCCAAAGCCGTGAGGCAAAAGGTCCGGAAGGGTTGCTTCCATCACCTGATCCTGCCAGGCCACGATCACCCGGATATCCGGTGCAAATTCGTTCAGTGCCTGCCGGCAGATGCCGCAGGGCCAGGGGGCGGATTTTTCTGCCGTGATCGCAATGGCGGCAAATTCCCTGACCCCTTCGCTGACTGCCTTGAAAAGCGCAGTACGTTCGGCACAGTTGGTGGCACCGTAGGAGCCGTTTTCGATATTGCAGCCGGTAAAGATGCGGCCGTCTTTGGAAAGCAGTGCCGCTCCTACCCTGTAGTGGGAATAGGGCACATAGGCAAACTGCATGGCTTGTTTTGCCCTTTCGATCAGTTCCTGGTCCGTCACCCGGGTGACCCCCAGGCTTTCCATTACTTTCTCTTCCATGGCCCGCATGCTCCTTTTATCTGCCTCTTCCATATGGTCATAGCCCATGAGATGGAAAAGAGCGTGGACGGTCAGGTAAGTCAATTCTCTTTGGGGACTGTGCCCATATTCTTTCGCCTGTTCATATGTCCTTTCCAGAGAGATGATGATATCCCCCAGAAAGCAGGCTCCAGTTTCGTCCATTTCCCGCTTCAGCAGGTTTTCGTGGTTTCCCAGGGTATGGCCGGGATGAGCGGCGGTGGAGGGAAAGGACAGCACATCCGTTGCCCGGTCCACATTCCGGTATTCCCGGTTCAGCTGATGAATGTTTTCATCGTCAGTGATCAAAAGCTGGGCATAAGCAGGCACACGAATGCCCTCTGCTTCCATACAGGCTGCAAATGCCTTCTGCAGCCCATCTTCAGCGCCGGGCACTTCCTGCACTGACCAGTCAATCAACAATCCTGTGGTCATGCTTCCTCGCTTTTTTCTTCCTGAGCAGGCTGTTCCTGCTGTTGATCTTCCGTTTGTTCTTGTGCAGCATCCGTTTCTGTTTCAGCCGGCTTTGCTTCTTCTGCAGCAGGCTCTTCCGGCATGTAATCTTCCTTCAGCGGCAGCGGCTCAATCTGCAATTGCTCCAGATCCAGCACCGGCACCGGCTCTTCCTTGGGCAGCTCCAGCACGGGCAGCGGCTCCACTTCCATCTGTGGGGTCAGCAGGCTGGTATCGGGCGCAGTTTCTTCTTCTGCCTTTTCTTCCGCTTCCCGGGCATCCTGCTGTGCCGCTTCTTTTTCTTCCTGCACAGCGTGGATAATGCGCTGCTGATGGGTCTGTTTCATTTCGGGGTATTCAATGCGCTCATGGAACACACCGGACAATACCGTGGTCACTGCGGCACAGATCTTGTCAATATCCCGCAGCGTCAGAGGACAGTCGCTCAGCTGGCCGTCTTCCAATTTGCCCCGCACCAGCTTCACAATGAATTCCTCCATGGCTTCAGGTGTGGGATTTTGCAGGGTGCGCACCGCCGCTTCGATGGTATCACACAGCATCAGAATGGCCGCTTCGGCGCTTCTGGGCGGACGTCCGTCATAGCGGAAGGTGTCCATATCCACGGCTTCGCCGTTGGTGGCCAGCTGCACAGCCTTATGATAGAAGTACATCACCGGCGTATCGCCATGGTGGCTGCCGATCATTTCCAGCACTTCCTGGGGCAGCCGGTTGGCACGGCCCATGGCCACACCGTCCTGGGTATGAGCCGTCACAATGGCGGCAGATACGTAGGGATCGGTATTGTCGTGGGCGTTCTTTTCGCCGGTCTGGTTTTCCTTGAAATAAGAGGGCCGCTTCAATTTGCCGATGTCGTGATAATAGCCGCCCACGCGGGCCAGCAGGGGGTTGGCCCCCACCGCTTCTGCG
The DNA here is from genome assembly GCA_017517465.1 of Clostridia bacterium. Taxonomy (GTDB): domain Bacteria; phylum Bacillota; class Clostridia; order Christensenellales; family Aristaeellaceae; genus RUG563. Next base: position 4,706 of record JAFWYZ010000034.1, read on the forward strand.
GCAGCTTCGGCCAGATTGGCCACGATGATGGAATGATGATAGGTGCCCGGTGCTTCCAGCATCAATTTCCGAAGCAAGGGCTGGTTGGGGTTGGAAAGCTCCATCAGCTTCATGGGGGTGGGCAGGTTGAAGGCGGTTTCCAGCAGCGGCTGCAGGCCAACCGTCAGCAGCACCGCGATCACCACACCGCCGGCGCAAAACAGCGCATCACGCAGGGAAGCATCCAGTGTGGATGCGGTCATCAGGCCAAGGGCCAGGTTCAGAACAAAGCTGACTGCGCAGCTGAGAATACCGGCCAGCAGCATCTGCAGCCTGGACGCTTTTTTCTGCAGCACCAGCGCACCGGCGGTACCGGCCACCAGAGAAGTGAGCATCATCAGCGTCATCATTTCGCCATAAGCCTGGCTGCCGCCGGCAACAAGAGAGGCTACCAGCACCGTCATGGCTGCGTTGCAGACCACACCGGCCCCAAGGCCCAGAAGCGCCGTGACCGCAAAAGCAGCCAGCAGCACCGGCGACAAATACACATTCACAAGCCTTGCCGCCACGCTCAGAACCAGCGTCAGCACCATGGCAATGTACAAAATCAAAAGTTTTTTCCAGCTGGTGAACACATCCGTCTGCGACCTGAGCAGCCACAGCATCACCAGCACCACGCAAAGCACCATCAGCGCAGCACCCAGGTACATCTGCCTGTCTACGCTGCTGTTGGACAAAAGGCCCAGGGTGGACAGCATGTTCAGCTGGCTCTGGGTTACTCTCCCCTCACCCTTGACCACAATGTTCTGGCCCTGCTTGTACATCACCGGCTCCACCGCATTCCGGGCTTCTTCCCGGAGGACCTCGGTGGCTTCCTGGTCGATGAGCATGTTGGGCTTGATACAGACGTTGAGCACCGTGGGCAGCACACGCTGCTCCAGGTTATACAGTTCGCTGGTCATCATGCTGAAATGCACGATCTGCAAAATGTCTTCCCTTGCTGCCTTTTCCTGGCCCTCCATCACGTTGTAGATCATTTTGGTCTGCAGCGTGTTGTACAGGGGCGCATAGGCTTCTTCCAGCTTTTCCGGGCTTTCCTGCATCACCACCGTCAGCTGATAATCCATCAGATTGATGCCGGTCAGCATGGAACGGGCATAGTCCAATTCTTCCTTGGTATACTTCCTGGTGGCAGATTGATCCGGCAGCGTCTGGGCATACTGGCTCACCATCCGCAGCTGATTGAAGACCTCATCAAAATCCGCCAGCACCTGTTCGGTGACCCCATCCTGATAACGGTAAATGGGCACCACGGCATTGGCAGCCTGTTTGCGGTTACGCTCGGTGGCCAGGGTGTCTTCCACATCCTTGGTGGCGGCAATGGTGGCACCCGGCACCATGCCCACCCGCAAATCATAGCGGACAGGCACAATGGCTGCCACATAAACGGCCATCAGTACTGCTGTACCCAGCACACAAATCAAAAGCCGCAGCGCTTTGGCGGAATGGACAAAATCCGTCAGCCGCTTTTTCAGGCTCTTCTGATTTTTCTGTTTCTTAGGCTTCATGCCTCATTTCCTTCCTTCGATTCCTTTGCTTCCCAGGCTTCATAGGCCCGGACGATCTTCTGCACCAGCTCATGCCGCACAACGTCCTTGTTGCTCAGGTGCACAATGCTGATGCCGGAAACATCTTTCAATACTTCCATGGCCTCCACCAGGCCGCTTTTCTTACCCCTGGGCAGGTCGATCTGGCTCACGTCACCGGTCACAATACAGCGGGAACCAGCCCCCAGACGGGTGAGAAACATTTTCATCTGTTCACAGGTGGTGTTCTGGGCTTCGTCCAGAATGATGAACGCATCGTTGAGGGTGCGGCCGCGCATGAAGGCCAGCGGCGCAATTTCCAGCGTGCCCCGCTCCACCATCCGCTGATAGCTTTCCACGCCCATCATTTCATACAGCGCATCGTACAAAGGGCGCAGATAGGGGTCCACCTTCTGGGTCATGTCTCCGGGCAGAAAGCCCAGCTTTTCCCCTGCTTCCACCGCAGGCCGGGTGAGCACAATGCGCTCCACTTCCTTATTGCGCATGGCCACCACCGCCAGCGCCATGGCAAGGTAGGTTTTGCCGGTGCCGGCAGGGCCCACCGCCAGTGTCAATTCGTTTTTGCGCACGGCGGCCACGTATTCCTTCTGGCCCAGGGTTTTGCACTGGATGCGCTTGCCCCGGTGGGTGATGGCCACCACGTCCCCCAGGATCTCGCTGATCTCCTCCAGCCTGCCCTCCCGGGCCAAGGCCACGGCATAGCGGATGCGGCTGGCATCGATCATTTCACCCTTTTTCAGCATTTCGATCAGCTTTTCGATCACCTGCTCGGACAGGCGAACGTTCTCTTCCTCGCCCCGGATGGTCAGCTCATTGCCATGCAGGGAAACAGATACTTCCATTTCCTGCTCCAGCGCCGCCATATTCCGGTCGTTCATGCCAAAGAGGGCCAGGTAGGTTTCCATATTTTCCAATGATAACTGCAATAAAGTGCATCTCCTTAAGGCTGATTGCCAGACTGGGCAATATCTTTTGTCATTTGGGCAAATGCCACAACTTCGACAATGCCCCTCTCTATCATACTAGTTTTTGTGGTTTTGTCAAGGTCTGCGGTCTCCGGCCAGGCCCGGACCAGCGCTTCTTTCGCTGCTTTTTCCCCTTCCAACACCACTTCCTGCATATTTCTTTCTGTCCATTCTCCGCTGCATTCATACATTCTCTCCCGGATCACCGTTACCGGCACCCACGCACCCGGCAAAGGATATGCCGTATATTCCCTGTCCGCCATCAGGAAATCCGGCTCTTTCCCGAAGGTATATACCCCAAAGGGGGTACGGAACAGGAACCGCTCCTCCATCCTGCCGGTGGGGGTTGTCATCATTTCCTCCGTCCGCATCCGGATGCTTTCCCGCACCCACACCCTTGCCATGGCCTGGCCCTGGGCCTGCACCCGGCGCACCTGTCCGTCTTTATCCGTTTCTTCCCCCTTGATCAGCACCTGGCCCTTGTGCACCACATCCCCTTCTTTACACATGGCCGTACCAGAAAACACCGTCAGCCGCTCTATCACCCCGTCCATGGCCGCCACAATATCCCCCGGCCCTTCCTTTTCTTTTGGGGCTGCCACACCCTCCTCCAGCTTTACCTGCAGCTTCACGCCCGTCATTTTCACAAATACCCATTTCACTTCCGGCAGCCGCCACAAAAGCTGCTCCTGCAATTTTGCCGTATCCACATCCTTTTGCCGTATCCAGGGGCGGATGCTCTTTTCCTCAAGAAACAGCCGCACCTCCCCGGCATATTTTCCCGCATCCACCATTTCCACCTGCCACACACAGGACAGCGTCAACGCAGCCAGGCACAACCCGGCTACCATCCCGGCCCCGATCCCCCACCGCTTCCGCAGTGTCTTTTTTATTTTCTGCTGATATGATACCCTTAATACCGTCACCTGAAACCCTTTTTCCCGGGCTTCCTCCTTAACACGGCGAAAATGTGCCTGAGGCACCGTCACATCCACACCCCGTTTTTTGGTCCGTCGGATGCCGCTGAGGGGAACCCCCTCTTTCCACAGGCCGTTGATCAGCTTTTCTGCCCCCAGCCCCTCCAGCCTCATCTTCACCCCCCGGTCACCCTTCATGCATCATCCTCCTCCAGCCGGATACAGCGCACCTTCCCTTCCACCACCGCATCAAAGGCCCCGAAGGTGGTGATCATCATCTCCTCCCCTTCCAGCATCAGCACTCCCTTTTTGATGCGAAACAGAATCTGATCCTTTTCATAGCCGATCAGGCCCCGGTGCTGTTCCACCAGTGCCCCTTCCCCTGCCACCAATACAACCCTTGCCTTTCCCGTCATCACTTCATCCGGCAATAACCCCATGCTCCATGCCTCCTTTTTGGTGCAGTGTATGCAAAAAAAGGCAAAAAAAGAAACAGCCGCCGTTTGAAAACAGCAGCTGCTTGCTTTTGTGATTCTTATTTGATGGTGAAGGGCTGAATATCCGCCACCAGGTCATCACAATCATCCGAGTACACATCCAGCGTGATGGGCTTGCTCAGATCCAGGGAGAAGATCCCCAGAATGGATTTGGCATCCACCACATGGCGGCCTGCACGCAGGTCCACTTCGTAAGGATAGCGGTTCACGGTGTTGACGAAGGCTTTCACTTCTTCAGCATAGCTGAGCTTGATCGGAATGGATTTCATTTTTAACGCACCTCCTCAGTTATTTGCATTATAGCAAATTTTCTTTGGAAAAACAAGCGTATTTTAGCCAAGTTTTGCAAGAGAATCCTTCATGCGGCGGATGGTTTCATCCTTGCCCAGCAGGTAAGCGATTTCGAAAGCGCCGCCGGGGGTATTGGCCTGGCCGGAGATGGCAATGCGCAGCGGCCACAGCACCGCACCGTTTTTCTTGCCGCTTTCCTGGATGGCAGCCATCACGATGTCGTGGATGTTCTGCTCGTTCCATTTTTCAATGCCTTCCATCACAGGCAGCACCAGCTGAAGGTTTTCCTTGGCCACCTGGGCATCGCACTTCATCTTCTTGTGGAAATACAGTTCATCGCTGAATTCCGGCATTTCGGCCAGGAACCGGATCATGTCCGGAATGCGGTTGAACACTTCCGTGCGGCTCTGCATCAATTCCGCCAGCCGCTTATAATCCATGCCCTTGCCGGCCAGCACCTTGTCAAACCAGGGGGTGGCCATTTCCAGATAAGCGTCAAAGTCCATCTTTGCAATGTACTGGGCGTTCATCCAGGTCAGCTTGGTTACGTCGAAAATGCCGGGAGAGGTATTGAGCCGCTTCACATCAAAGGCATCGATCAGCTCATCCATGGTGAAGAATTCCCGGTCATCCCCGGGATTCCAGCCCACCAGTGCCAGGTAGTTGATCAGCGCTTCCTTGAGGTAGCCCTTTTCAATGAAGTCGGAATAGTAGGCATCGCCGTCGCGCTTGGACAGCTTGTGCTGGGCATCGCGCATGACGGTGGTCAGGTGCACATACTTGGGAATTTCCCAGCCAAAGGCCTTGTACAGCAGGTTGTACTTGGGCGTGGAGGACAGGTATTCCATGCCGCGCAGCACATGGGTGATGCCCATCAGATGGTCGTCGATGACATTGGCGAAGTTATAGGTGGGCATGCCGTCCTGCTTGATGAGCACCATATCGTCCAGGTCACTGTTGGGGAAGGAAATATGGCCGAACACTTCGTCATCGTAGGCAGATTCGCCTTCGGTGGGGCAATTGAGCCGGATCACGTAAGGAGTGCCGGCATCCAGCTTTTCCTGAATTTCTTCTTTGGAAAGGTTCAGGCAGTGCTTGTCATACTTGAACACTTCGCCCTTTGCTTCCGCAGCAGCACGGCGCTCGTCCAGCTCTTCCTTGGTGCAGAAGCAGTAATAGGCAGCGCCCTTTTCCACCAGTTCCTGAGCATAGGGCAGGTACATATGCTTGCGTTCGCTCTGCACATAGGGGCCGTAATCGCCGCCCACGTCGGGGCCTTCGTCCCAGTCCATGCCGCAGCCCTTGAGGGTATCGTAGATCACTTCCGTGGCGCCTTCCACAAAGCGCTCCTGGTCAGTGTCCTCGATGCGCAGGATAAACTTGCCGCCGTTTTTCTTGGCAAACAGATAAGCATAAAGCGCCGTACGCACACCGCCCAGGTGCATAAACCCGGTGGGCGAAGGCGCAAAACGAGTACGTACTTCAGTCATTTTCATTACCTCCTGTAAATGTGTATTTTGCGGGGGAGGGTCTTTTGAGTCAAAAGACCCTCCCCCGCACCCCCACCGAAAACCGATTCGGAATCCTTCTTGTTTCCTTCTTGAAAACATTCTCTCCGCGTTCAGGGTGGGTAACAATATTTTATTAACCCAGCTTGATGCCGTTGAGGCCCACCGTGCGGTTGAACACGGGCAGGGCATCGGTGGAATCGGGATCCTTGCAAAAATAGCCCACGCGGACAAACTGGAAGGTGGTGCCATTTTCACATTCCTTGATGAAGGGTTCGGCAACGCCCTTGAGTACCGTCAGGCTGTTTTTGTTCACAGTCTTGAGGAAATCGTAGTCAGAACGGGTGAGGGCGCTCATTTCTTCTTCGCCGTCTTCCGTATCTTCCACATTGGCTGCTTCTTCCGCCACGGCTTCTTCAGCCGCTTCTTCCACCTCCCCGTCGTCGCTCAGCAGGGGATCATACAGCCGGGCTTCGAATTCCACAGCGTCTTCCGCACTGACCCAGTGCAGCACCTTGCCCTTGATCTTGCGGTTGGCGCCTTCGGTGCCGGAAGCGGAATCGAAGTCCACGGTGCAGTACACTTCCACAACGTTTCCTTCTTCATCCTTTTTGCAGCCTTCGCACTTGACAATGTAAGCGCCTTTGAGCCGCACTTCGAAGCCGGGGTACATACGCTGGAACTTATTGGCCGGCACTTCCATGAAGTCTTCCTGGTCAATGTAGAGTTCCTTGCCGAATTTCACGGTATGGGTGCCCATTTCAGGATGCTTGGGATGGTTTTCCATCTCAATTTCCTTCACTTCGCCGTCGGGCCAGTTGGTCAGCACCACTTTCAGGGGCCGCAGGATGGCCATGGCACGCAGCGCCTTATCGTCCAGGTCCTGGCGCACGCAGGCTTCCAGCATGGCGGTATCCACAACGCTATCCGCTTTGGAAAGACCGATGCGGCTGACGAAATCGCGGATGGCGGCAGCGGTATAGCCGCGGCGGCGCAGGGCGGACAGGGTGGGCATCCGGGGATCGTCCCAGCCGTTCACATAGCCGCCTTCCACCAGGGCACGCAATTTCCGCTTGCTCATGACGGTCTGGGTCATGTTGAGCCGGGCAAATTCGATCTGACGGGGATGGGCGGGCAGCATGTTGGCCGCCTTTTCCACCACCCAGTCATACAGGGGACGGTGAATTTCATATTCCAGGGAGCACAAAGAATGGCTGATGCCTTCCAGTGCGTCACCGATGGGATGGGCAAAGTCGTACATGGGATAGATGCACCACTTATTGCCGGTGCGCCAATGTTCCTTATAGAGGATACGGTACATAGCCGGGTCACGCATGACGATATTGGGGGAAGCCATATCGATCTTGGCGCGCAGCGTCAGGCTCTTTTCCGGGAATTCGCCGTTTTTCATCCTGCGGAACAGGTCCAGGCTTTCTTCCCAGGGCCGGTCACGGAAGGGGCTGTTCTTGCCGGGCTTGGTGAGGGTGCCGCGATATTCGCGCATCTCATCGGGGGTCAGCTCGTCCACATAGGCCAGGCCCCGCTTGATCCAGTCTTCGGCAATTTCGTAGCACTTGTCATAATAATCGCTGGCATAATACAGCCCGCCGGTCCAATGGAAGCCCAGCCAGTTGATGTCCCGCTTGATGGCCTCCACATATTCGGTGTCTTCCTTGGCAGGGTTGGTATCGTCAAAGCGCAGGTTGCACTTGCCGCCGTACTTTTCCGCGGTCAGAAAGTCCATGATCAGGGCCTTGCAGTGGCCAATGTGCATATATCCGTTGGGTTCGGGAGGGAAACGGGTGTGCACTTGCTGGTAGCGCCCTGCCTCCAAATCCTGGTCAATGGCATCCCAGATGAAATTTGTGCGTACAACTTCGTTTTCCATGTTCCAAAACCTCCTTGTCACAGCTTTTGATTCTTCCGGAAATACTATTTTTCCGGATTTTATCATTATAACCGCAACATAACAAAAAAACAAGGGAAAACAACCCGGTGAAAGGCGGTTTTTTTCAAAATAATTTTCCTTTTCCATTTCATAAAAATGTGATACCATAGAAGAAACAAAAAGGAGGGAAAAACATGCTCTACATCCGCGGCGGCAATTCCGGGGCTTTGCAAGAAAGGCTGTTTTCCCTGTGCCGTCAATATCAGAAAGTGCTGGTCATCGTACCGGAGCAATTCACCCTCCAGACAGAAAGAGATCTGATCGCCGGTCTTTCGGCACCCGGCTTTTTCGATATTGAAGTGCTCTCCCCCTCCAGGCTGACGGAGCGTGTTTTTGCCGCTGCCGGTCAGGACGGCTTTACCCGCATTGACGACCGGGGCAAGCAGATGGCCCTGGCAAGGGTGCTGATGGACGAAAAAAAGCACCTGCGCTATTTCGAATCCGCTGCCCAGAAGCAGGGCTTCATCCAGCGCATGGGCATGATCATTGCCAATTTCAAGCAGGCCGGTGTTTCCCCGGAAGAACTGACAGCCTATGCCGAAAGCCTGGAGGACGGTGCTCACAAAGACAAATTGACCGACCTTTCCCGGATCTATGCCGGTTACTGCACCCTTCTCTCCGGCCAGTTTGTGGACGGGGATGACGTGACCCTCAGCATGCTGCAGCGCCTGCCCCAAAGCGGCATTGCTTCGGGCTGTGCGGTATGCATCTGGGGCTTCGATATTTATCTGGGGCAAACCATCCGGCTCATCTGTGCCCTGGCGCAGGAGGCCCTGCATACAGAGGCCCTGCTGGTGCTTTCTCAGGAAGAGGCCTTTGCCCCGGTGTGGGACAGTGCCCTGCGCCTGAAAGCGGAAGCCGAAAAAATGGGCATTTCCTGCAGCCTGTCCCAGCTGAAAGAAGCGGCGGAGCAAAAGACCCCTGCCCTTTCCCACCTGTCCCGGGAATATTTCAGCATCAATCCCCTTCTTTTCCCTGCGCCTCAGGAGGTGCTGCGGCTGTACGCCGCCCCCACCCCCTTTTTCGAGGCCCATTTTATGGCCGCCCAGATGCTGCAGCTTCACGAAAAGGGCATGCCCTTTTCCGATATGGCGGTGGTATTGGGAGATGAAAGCTTTGCCGGCACGCTGAAGGAGGTATTGTCTTCCTATCGCATCCCCTGCTATGTAGGCCGGAAAATGCCTGCTTCCCGGCATGGCGCAGCCCGGTTCCTTATTGCCACGCTGCGTGCCATGGCAGAGGGGTATCCCGAAAGTGAAATGCTCAATGTGATCAAGTCCGGCTATGCACCGCTGATGGACAAGCAGTGCTGGCAGCTTGAAAACTATATCCTTTCCTACGGTATCCGTGGCAAAAAGTGGCTTGCGCCTTTTGAGCGCGGAGAAGAGGAGGAGAAAACGGCCGCAGAAGAGGCCCGGCAGATGCTGATCGGGCCCATGGAAAACCTGCGCCTTTCCCTGAAAGAAGCCGATAATGCCCAGACCGCCATCACCCATGTTTTCCGTTACCTGGAAGAAACCCGGGTGTACGCTGCCCTTTTATACAATCAGGAACAATTGCTGGCCCGGGATATGCCTGCAGAAGCGGTGCAGTGCCGTCAGGTATGGCAGATGATGCTGCGTATTCTGGAACAGGCCTATGCCCTCTGGCAGGAGGGTGCTTTCAGTGCAGCCCGGCTGTCCATTGCCCTGGAAGCGGCGCTGGAAAGCTGCGAGCTTTCTTCCCTGCCCCCCAGTGCCGGGTGTGTGATGTGCGGACGCATCGGCTCCCTGCCCCTGTCCCGGCCCAGGGTGCTTTTTGCCGCCTGTATGACAGAGGGTATTGCCGCCTCTTCCCGTTCGTCTCTGCTTTCTGAAGATGAACAAATACAGCTGGAAAGCCGGCTGCAGGCCAGATTGACCCTCTCCGACGAAGGGCAGGATCAGCTCAAGCAGCTGGACATCTGGAAGTGCCTGAATGCCCCTTCGGAAAAGCTGTTTCTTTCCTATGCCCTGGCCACCCAGGACGGCACTGCCCTGCGGCCCTACAGCGGCATCCGCAAGATCAAAAAAATGTTCCCGGCGCTGGTGGAAGAAGGGGGCATGATGCAGAAAAACCCGGTGATGGCCCCCTTGTCCCTGAAGGCAGCCATGAGCGGCATGGGCCTGCACATACGCAGCCATTCTCTGGACGGCGAATGGCTGGAAGCGTGGAAATACCTTTGTGCCAATGACAGCACCCGTGCCCAGGCCCTTTCCCTGCAAAAATCCTTCCTGTCCCAGCAGGAGGCGGCGCCGTTGCCCCGGGATGTGACCCATAACCTGTTCATGGAGCGCATCATGTCCGTCAGCCGGCTGGAAAGCTTTGCTGTGTGTCCCTACAAGCATTTTGTGGAAATCGGGCTTCATCCCCAGCCTCGGAAGGAATGGAAGCTGACCCCCATTGATGCCGGGAATTTTTACCACAGCGCACTGGAAGGGTTCACCAGGCTTTTGCCCACCCTGCCCAAATGGCCCCATATTGATAAGAAAACCTGCGATCAGCTGATCGAGCAGGCTGCAAAACCCTTGTTTGAAAAGCACCTGTCCGGTGTGATGGGCGACAGTGCACGGATGCGCGCCGTAGGTGAAAAATACCGAAAGGTGCTCAAACGCGTGGCCTGGACCTTTACCAAAGCCGCCAGACAAAGCGATTTTACCACCGTTCAGGCAGAAGTACGCTTTGGCTATGAGCACGGCATTCCGCCCATTGCCCTGACACTCAAAGACGGAAGCGTGGTATACGTCCGGGGTGTTATTGACCGCATTGACCGCTATGCCGGGGATGAGGGCATTTTCCTGCGGGTGGTGGATTACAAATCCGGCAATGCCAAGCTGACCCCCGCCCAGGTCTTCTGGGGGGCACAGCTGCAATTGC
>JAFWYZ010000308.1 GCA_017517465.1 Clostridia bacterium
CACACTGCCACAGGCGCAGCGTGCCGATGCACTTTCTGTTGTAGCCGATCACCGGCATATCATAGGGCACGGCGATCACATTCAGCCCCTTCATTTCCACCGTTACCGCCTTGTCATCCCGCCGGATGGACCAGGGATCGCCGAATTTGGCCCAGTCATCGGGCAGCTCTTTCTGGCAGGCGTTTTCAAACTTCTGCTTGAACAAGCCGTACTGATATCTCAGGCCATAGCCAAACAAAGGAATATCGTGGGTGGCAGCACTGTCCAGGAAACAGGCGGCCAATCGGCCCAGGCCGCCGTTGCCAAGGGCTGCATCTTCCACATCCTCGAAAATGGCAGGGTCAATCCCCCTGTCCGCCATTTCTGCCTTCACTTCTTCCAGCACACCCATGGAAAACAGGTTGTTGTACACCATCCGGCCCACCAGATATTCGGCAGACAAATAGCTGGCATACCGGCCGGCACGCTGCTTTTTCTGGTCCGCCGTCCACTGAGGAGCAATATCCTCCATGGCAGCGCAGGACACCGCATCATGCAGCTGCAGGGCACTGGCTTCTTTCAAGTTTACCTGATATTTGGAAAGGGCAATGGTTTCCGCTCTTTCCAGAATGGCTTTACCGTTCATTCAGTTTGTTCCTCCGCGGTTATTTTTTTTGTTCAGCATACGAATTTCTGTTTTCACGCTTTCCGGTGCTTTTTCCGTCATGCGCCATCCCCACCAGCCGCCAACCAGCCCGGGGGAATTCATACGGCCTTCGCTGCCGATACGAAGCAGATCCTGCATGGGCACAATGGCACGGCGGCAGGGCGCAGCCCATACAGCCTCCAGCATCTTCCCCACCACATCGTCATCCGCCTTCAGCTTCAGCTGCTGGGCACCTTTTTCCTTCTGCTCTTCCGTGGCATGATCCCAGAAGCCCTTGGCAGTGTCATTATCGTGGGTGCCGGTATAAATCACACTGTTTTCTGTAAAATTATGCGGGCTGTGAGGATTATCATCCCCGCCGTCAAAGCCGAAGGTGAGCACCTTCATGCCGGGATAGCCGCAGAATTTCAGCAGCCGCTTCACCCGGTTGTTCACTTCACCCAGATCTTCCGCAATCACCGTCACTTCCGGCACCTCTTTTTTGATCCTGCGGAACAGGCTGCGGCCCGGTGCCTTGATCCATTTGCCGTTGCGGGCATTGGGCGCACCGTAAGGAATGGCATAGTAATTGGCAAAGCCGATGAAGTGGTCCACACGCACCATGTCGTATAATTTACCCATGGCCCGCATGCGGTTGATCCACCAGTCAAACTTGCGCTTTTTCATGGCCTTCCAGTTGTACAGGGGATTCCCCCACAGCTGCCCGTCGGCACAGAAATAATCCGGGGGCACGCCGGCTACCTTCAAGGGCTTTCTTTCCTCATCCAGCTGGAACGCATCTGGATTGGCCCACATGTCCGCGCTGTCTTCCGCCACATAAATGGGCATATCGCCAAAGAGGCGGATCCCCCGGTCGTTGGCATATTTGCGCAGCTTGAACCACTGGTCAAAAAACAGGTACTGGACAAAGATGTAATAGGCAATCTCATCTTTCAGTTCTTCGCGCCATTTTTGCATGCTCTTTTCTTCCCGCATGCGCACATCCATGGGCCACTTCTGCCAGGTGCCGCCGCCAAAGTGCATCTTCAGCGCCATAAACAGGCCATAATCCTCCACCCAGGGGTTTTCCCGGATGAAGACCGCCATATCGGTTTCTTTTCCCTTATTGGCAAATGCCAGCCGCAGCGCTTTTTCCTTTTCCCGGCGCACCGCTTCAAAATCCACCTGATCGGAATCGGGCAGCAGGGTATAGCTTCCCGCTTCCAGATAGCCGTCCTTTTCCAGGGTTTTCAGGTCAATCAGCAAGGGGTTGCCGGCATAGGTGGACACGCTCTGGTAAGGGGATTCGCCATACCCCACCGGGCCCACCGGCAATACCTGCCAGATATTCAGACCGCATTCCTTGATAAAATCAACAAAATCATAGGCTGCCTGCCCCATGGTGCCGATTCCGCCTTTTTCCGGCAATGAGGTAATATGCAGCAAAATGCCGCTTTCCCGCATGATTATTCCCTCCGTCAAAACACTCTTTCAGTGTTAATTCTTGTGCCAATTATATCATATTTCATTACAAGATGCAACCGGTGAACATAAATATAGCATACTTTGTTCTTTTTCGGTATCAACATATTGTATAACTATAAATTTTATGGTATACTATGTAATCATTTTCCGGAGGTGTGGTATGGCACAGAAGGCCTGGTTCAAGCTGGATAATGCCGCCAAGCTTTACCCTGCCATTTCCACAAACCGCTGGATGAGCACCTTCCGCATGTCCGCCCAGCTGCATGAAAGCATTCAGCCGGAGGTATTGCAAAAGGCGCTGGATGATACCCTGCCCCGTTTTCCTTCCCTGAATGTACGTCTGCGTGCCGGTATCTTCTGGTATTACCTGGAGCAGGCCCCGGGGAAGCTGCAGGTGCGGCAGGACGAAGGCCACCCCTGCATGCCTTTCTCAAAAAAGCGGGACGGCAGTTTTCTCCTGCGCGTGTTCTACTTCAGAAACCGTATCTCGGCTGAGTTCTTTCATGTACTGACGGACGGTACAGGGGGCCTGTGCTTCCTCAAGACGCTGACGGTGCGGTATCTGCAGTTACTGGGGCATGATGTATGCGCCGATCAGGGTGCGCTGGACGTTGCCGATGCACCCAAGGATGAGGAAACGCTGGATGCCTTCCACAACATCCCTCTGCCCGATGTGCGTCTTTCCCGAAAGGAAGAGGACGCCTGGCATTTCCCCGGCACCAAGGAAATCTCCCACACCCTGAATGTGATCGCCGCCTCCATGCCGGCAGCCCCGCTGCTTGAAAAGGCCCACGAAATGAACGTCACGTTCACGGAATACATGGTTTCCCTGATGCTGCTGGTGGCTTATGAGAGCCAGAAGGAAAGCGGAAAAAGGCCCAGACCCATTCGCGTTTCTGTGCCGGTGAACATGCGCTCCTTCTATGGCATCAACACCATGCGAAACTTCTCTTCCTTCCTCAATCCGGGCATCGATCCCCGGCTTGGCGAATATTCTCTGGAAGAGATATGCCACTGCGTGCATGCCTTCATGGCGCATTACTGCACCAGGAAACACCTGAGCGGTATCATTGCCACCAATGTGGCCGAAGAAAAGCCGCTGCTGATCCGGCTGGCTCCCCTGTTCATCAAAAACTGGGCCATTGCCAGCGTCTTCAGAAACGCCGGCGACCGGCAGTTCACATCCACCTTTTCCAATGTAGGCAAAACACCCTTCCCCACCGGCAGCGAAAAGCTGATCCGCAGGTTCGAGTTTTTGCTGGGTGTGCCCTATGATCCCCTTTGCAACTGCGCCTGCATTGCCTGCGGCGATGAGGTGCGCATCACTTTTTCCAGCAATATCCGGGAAACCACCCTGCCCAGAAAATTGCTTTGCAGGCTGGTGGAAATGGGAATTCCCGTGGAAGTGGAAAGCAATTATCAGGAGGAAAGCTGAATGGCCTATTGTGTCCATTGCGGGGTGCGCCTGGGTGAAGGCGAAAAGGCCTGTCCCCTGTGCCACACGGTATCGGTGGATCCGGCCGAAAAAAAAGTCCCTTCCCCTGAACGTGCTTACCCCACCCACACACCGGAACAGCTGCTGGTGCGCAGCAAACGCTATTTTCTCACACTGTTTGCCATTCTGCTTGTGCTGCCTGCCCTTTTGTGTATTGTGATCGATCTTCTGATCGGCGGCAGCATCAGCTGGAGTGTGTATGCCTTTTCCGCATTGATCCTGATGTATGTCACCATTGCCGTGCCCATCTGGATCGATAAGAAAAAGCCCTATTTTGCGCTGGTGACCGGCTATGTGTGCCTGATGCTTTATCTGATCATGGTGGAAAACGTCAGTCAAAGCGGCAGCTGGTTCTTCCCCATCGTGCTCCCCTGTATGACCCTGGGTACCCTGATGTGCCTGCTGCTTGTGCGGCTGTACCGGCATCAGGTGCTGGGCAAATTCACCATGGCCGGTGCCTGCACAGGCGCCGTGGGGATTCTGTGCCTGCTGATCGAACTGCTGATCTCTGTGTCCTTTGGCAGCATTGCCCTGTTGTGGTCGCCTTATGTGTTTGCCCCCTGCCTGTTTGTGGCGCTGCTTATTTTCTTCATCAACGGTAACCGGGCTATCCGGGAAGAAATCCGCAGGCGCGTGCATTTTTAATTCACTAATCCACGCAAATTTGCGTATACTTTGGAATGGAGGTACTTTCTTATGAAAACTCTGGAAAACAAGTATCGTGTAGGTATTATTGGTGCCACTGGCATGGTGGGCCAGCGTCTGGTAACGCTTCTTGATAAACACCCCTGGTTCCAGGTGACCGTGCTGGCCGCCAGCGGCCGCAGCGCCGGCCAGGCCTACAAAAAAGCCGTGGAAGGCCGTTGGGCTTTCTCCTGGCCCATTCCCGAACAGATTGCCGACATGCAGGTGTATGATGCCCAGGAAGTGGAAAAAGTGGCTTCCATGTGCGACTTCGTCTTCTGTGCCGTCAGCCTGGATAAGGCTGCCACCCGCGCCTTGGAAGAAGCCTATGCCCGCACCGAAACCCCTGTGGTCAGCAATAACAGCGCCTGCCGTCTGCTGCCTGACGTGCCCATGCTGATCCCCGAAATCAACGCTTCCCATGCCCCCATCATCCATGCCCAGCGCAAGCGGCTTGGCACCAAGAAGGGCTTCATCGCCGTAAAGCCCAATTGCTCCATCCAGAGCTATGTGCCCGCCCTCACTCCCCTGCGCGGCTTTGGCATCAAGGAAGTAAACGTGACCACCTTCCAGGCCATCTCCGGTGCCGGCAAGACCTTTGACCGCTGGCCCGAAATTCTGGACAACGTGATCCCCTACATCGGCGGCGAAGAAGAAAAGAGCGAACAGGAACCCCTGAAGATCTGGGGCGAACTGAACGCCGAAGGCACCGAAATCGTGCATGCCACCGCTCCCGTGATCAGCGCCCAGTGCATCCGTGTGCCCGTTTCCGACGGCCATCTGGCTGCTGTGAGCGTGTCCTTTGAAAAGACCCCCACGGAAGAAGAAATCCGCAACATCTGGGCCAATTACACCACCATCGCCCAGCAGCTGGAACTGCCCAGCGCCCCCACCCCCTTCGTTACCTACTTCGAAGAGCCCGACCGTCCCCAGACCAAGCTGGACCGGGACATCGGAGGCGGCATGGGCATTGCCATCGGCCGTCTGCGCAAGGATCACATCTTCGATTATAAGTTTGTCTGCCTCTCCCATAACACCCTCCGCGGTGCTGCAGGCGGCGGCGTGCTCAGCGCTGAACTGCTCTGCGCCCAGGGCTATATCGAAAGGAAGGAATAACCGTTCATGAAAAAGACCTTGTTCACCGGCTGCGGCACAGCTCTCATCACACCCTTCAAGGACGGAAAGGTGGATGTGGATGCCCTGCGCCGGCTGATCGATATGCAGCTGGAAAACGGCATTGATGCCCTGATCGCCAACGGCACCACCGGCGAACCTGCCACCATGAGTGATGAAGAATGGGTGCTGGTGCTGAAAACCGTGGTGGAACAGGCAAACGGCCACGTGCCTGTCATCTGCGGCACCGGCGGCAACAATACCGCTAGCGTGATCGCCAAGGCAAAGCAGGCCAAGGAACTGGGTGCCGATGCACAGCTGTGCGTCACCCCCTATTACAACAAAACCACCCAGGCCGGTCTCATTGCCCATTATCAGGCCATTGCCCACAACAGCGAACTGCCTGTGATCGTGTACAATGTACCTTCCCGCACCGGGCTGAACATGCTGCCGGAAACCCTTTCTGTGCTGGCTGAAGAAGAAAACATCATTGCCGTCAAGGAAGCCTCTGCCAACATGATCCAGATCATGGACATGATGCGCCTGTGCGGCGATAAGATCGACTTCTATTCCGGCTCCGATGAGCTGACTGCCCCCATTATGGCCATCGGCGGCAAGGGTGTCATTTCCGTGCTGAGCAACCTGGCTCCTGCCCAGATGAAGCAGATGACCCACGGCCGCATTGAAAATGCCGTGAAAATGAACCTGGAATTCATGCCCCTCATCCATGCCCTTTTCAAGCAGACCAGCCCCTGCCCGGCCAAGGCCGCCGCAGAAATGATGGGCATTTGCAGCGACGAAGTGCGCCTGCCCCTCATTCCCCTGAATGCAGAAGAAAAGGCTGCCCTGAAGGCAGAATTGGAAAAGGTGGGCCTGGTATGCTGAAAATCATTCTGTCCGGCGCCTGTGGCCGTATGGGCGCGCAGGTGACCCTGCTTTCCGAAAGCCGGAACGTGAAAATCGTGGCAGGGGTGGATGTAAACCCCAAAAAGGATATGCCCTACCCTGTCTATCCCGATTTTTCCATGGTGCAGGAAGCGGCTGATGCCATCATTGATTTTTCCAGGCCCGAAGGCTTGCATGCGCTGCTGGCCTTCGCAAAGGAAAAGAAGCTGCCCGTGGTGCTGGCTGCCACCGGCTACAATGAAAATGATCTTGCCGCTATCAGGGAAGCAGCTAAAGAAATCGCCATTTTCCGTTCCGCCAACATGAGTCTGGGGGTTTTCGTGCTGAAAACCCTTTGTGCCCGGGCTGCTGCCATGCTGCCGGAATATGAAATCGAGATCATCGAAAAGCATCATAACCAGAAGCTGGATGCCCCCAGCGGCACCGCCGTGATGCTCTATGATGCTGTGGCCAATGAAAACAGCGAAGCCGTTCACGGCCGTCACGGCCGCACCCAGAAGCGTCAGCCGCAGGAAATTGGCATGCATGCCATCCGCGGCGGCAGCGTGGCCGGTGAACATGAAGTGGGCTTCTACGGCCCCGGTGAATACATCACCCTCTCCCACCTGGCACAGGACCGTTCCATTTTCGCCAACGGTGCCCTGCGTGCCGCTCAGTTCATTGCCGGACAAGCTCCCGGTGAATACGATATGAGCGCCCTGGTGGAAGGCCTGTAATCATGATAAAAAGACCCCGATTGGGGGTCTTTTTTTGTCAGTTTTGCCAGTGTACGGTCACCGTTTTGTGCAGCGGAAAGCATTTCAGCTCCGTTCCATCCAATTTGAACCGGTGCATGTTCACGGCAGACAATCGGCTGTTTTCATACGTTGTGTAATAATATACCCGCCTGTCCAGGTTCATGCAGCTGGTATAGGAAGTCACCTGGTAATGGCCATCCTCCAGCTGCATACAACCCCGGGGCACGCTCACCGCCCCCAGCATGTGAAAAAACTGGCTCACGCTTGCCAATTCGCTGTCCGGTGATACACCGTGCTCTTTGACAAATGCAGCCCGCACAAACCGGGACGCAGATGACCAGTCTCCCGGCAGTCCCATGGCCCCCATGCCCCGGCTGTATGCCCTCACTCCTTCACAGCCAAACCGCATCTTGGGCGGTTGATTGGAAAGCTGCATATAATCCGACAGATGCAGCAGATGATAATCAAAGGATGGGCTGTTTGTCATCACCCCGATGGGGTTTTCATGCACCTTCAGTCCCTCCCGCACACTTTCAACAACAACGGACAAATGCCTGTCCGCAATCATCCAATGCAGCGGTGTCAGGGGCAAATTATCACTGAAGGGCAGGTCAATGATGTTCGTCTTTTCCAGCCGTTCCAGCGCTTCATCCACCGTTTTGCACTGCCCCAGAATATATGGGATCAGTTCATAAGGGGCTATGTTTTCTTTTTCTTCCTGCACCGGAAAGTACACCGCCTGTCCGGGAAAATTCAATCCGGCCATGGCAAGGCCCCATTCATTGACGGCATCAAAATACAAAGGACAGTGCTGCACCACCGCCGCCATCCCCAGCATGGCATAATGTTGCTTTGGCTTCCCTGCCTTTCTGAATGAAAGCGGAAAGCCCCGGGGCATCATCACCACCTGCTCTCCGTAGCCGCATTCAATATCCAGTGTACGTCCAAAGTAATGGTCACGGGTATGATAGGTGATGGCAGTGCACATGTTCTTCGCTCCTTTTCCCCTCTTCTCTATCCCATTGTAAACGAAAAGGAGAAAAAAATACGTGCGGAAGCATAACAAAAAATGCCCTCCCAGTGGGAGGATTCTTAAGGAACAAATTATCCGGTAACAAGCAAAGGAGCATCCGACGCTTTGGATGCTCCTTTGCTTATGCGGCCAACAAACGCAATGCACCAGAACGGTGCGTATAATTGCGCTCTCCCTACATAATGGGAAATGAATTTCTCGTCTCCTCGACAAATTGGAATTTATCTACCTTCTTCAAACTTAACACTAGAGGGATATCTGCTTTCGTTCATCTCAGACTTAACTTTGGCAATTTGTTCTATGTCGATGTCATATATGTTGGCAATAGCTAAAGCATAATAAATTACATCCCACAATTCTTCATCGACTGTTCCCAAAATATCGGTGCTGTTTCGTGCCTTCAATCCTTTTCTCATAGCATAAGAAAGTTCTCCGACTTCTTCGGATAATTTCAGGAAGTAATCCTTTAAGAGTTCGGGATGATAGTCTTTCTCCTTAATATAACTCTGTAAATACTTAATCGTTGTTTTGCCGTCCATATAGCTTATCCCCTCGTCAAATCCAAGTTTATCGCTTTCATTCTATCACAGCAGCACACGAAACTGCAAGCCAGCCAAGGCTTGTGGTTTCGCTATTTGCCTGTTATACAATGAAGGAGAAGTTCATCCTTTCCATCCCCCTCACTGGGAGAGCATTTTTATTGTTGATTACAGATACTTCACCAGTTCCTCGCGCACGCTGTCCATCCGGGCATCGGAAATGCCAAAGTCCATTTCCTTATAGCTCCAGGCGGCGCGGGCAATGCCGTGCTTTTCAAACACAGCGTTGATGCACTGATACCATTTGACCCAATCTTCCGGCTTAGCCCGGTCGATCACGCCGTATTCACCGCAGTACAGCGTGGTGCCGTTGGCCTTGGCATGGGCAATGGCCTGGGCAAAGAACTGTTCGAAGAATTCCACGGTCACACCGGAATCTTCAAAATCCTGGCGGAAGTTCACGTCCATCCCATCCACCCAGGGTGCACCCTGATGGGTGAACTGAAGCGGATCATAGCTATGGAAATTGTACACCACCTTGTCATCATAGGGCTTTTCCAGCGCATGGACGGAGGAGGCGGAGTTGTTCCAATAGCTGCCCACCAAAATCACGGTATCGGGGGCAATTTTGCGGATGCGCTGAATGGTTTTGGTGATCAGCCCGTTCCACACGGGGCTGAAGC
>JAFWYZ010000309.1 GCA_017517465.1 Clostridia bacterium
AACGGCTATTGCAAGCCGGAACTGATGATCGATGGCCTGCATCCCAACAGCGAGGGCTACAAAATTCTGGCTCAGCATCTGCCGGAACATCTGCTGCCGGAAATGTAAGCAAGATACGGAGCAGGGGCTTTTCCGAAGATACAAAGCAGGGGCCTGTGCGGCAACGAAGAAGGGGCTTACGCAGCCCCCGTACCCCCGCGGCAGGGCCATCGGCCCTGCACCCGTTCTGCGAAGAGGAAGACTTCATTTACATTCTTCTTTCCGCATGTTACTTGAGGAAACGGAACGAGAGCCCACGGGCGCAATGAAAACAATGAAAAAAGCTGGAGGGAAAGCGTGCTTTCCCTCCAGCTTTTTTCTTGTTTTCCCCGGATGCGCAGCATCCGGCTGGCGGTGTTCCACCGCCCAGCCCGTGGCCCGCAGTGCGGGCACCCAATTCGCAAAAATGCAATCTTCCTTTGCAAAGGGGTTTCTGCGTGTAGCAGTGCCGCAGCCAATTCGCAAAAAGGCAATCTTTCTTTCACGAAAGTGCATGTGTTGCTTTGTTCCACCGGGAAAATGTTTGCCTGATATGAATTGCAATTTCCGGAATTGGGTGCAGGGACTTCTGTCCCTGCTGGGGTGGAGGGGCGAAGCCCCCCGTGGTTCCCCAAGCAACACCGGGAAACTGTATGAAAGATACAGTTTGTTACATCCGGAGAATGGGTGCAGGGTCAATGACCCTGCTGGCCCTGCTGGGGTGGAGGGGCGAAGCCCCCCATGGTTCCCCAAGTGACAGCGGGAAATTTGTTTGATAATGAAGAATAACTGCATCCGGAAATGGGTCCAGGGCACTGCCCTGGTGCAGGGACAATGTCCCTGCTGCCCCTGGTGGTTATTTGTCCAGAATACGGCTGAGGAATTCCCGGGTGCGCTGCTGTTTGGGGTTGGTGAAAATTTCCGCAGGGGGCGCATCTTCGGCGATCACACCCTGATCCATGAAGATGACCCGGTTGGAAACGTCTCTTGCGAAGCCCATTTCGTGGGTGACCACCAGCATGGTGAGGCCGCCTTCGGCCAGGTCCCGCATAACGGAGAGCACTTCGCCCACCATTTCAGGGTCAAGGGCGGAGGTGGGCTCATCAAAGAGGAGAATTTCCGGGTCCATGGCCAGGGCACGGGCGATGGCCACGCGCTGCTTCTGACCGCCGGAAAGCTGGCTGGGCCGGGCATTCATGTAAGGGGTCATGCCCACCTTTTCCAGATATTCCATAGCCTTTTTCTTTGCTTCCTGCTTGCTGCGCTTGAGTACCAGCGTCTGGCCGATGATGCAGTTGTCAAGGGCGCTCATATTGCTGAACAGGTTGAAGGACTGGAACACCATGCCCACCTTGCTGTGGTAATCGGCACGGTTCAGCTGCTCCGCATCCTTGCCGTGGTAGAGGATTTTTCCGGCAGTAGGATCTTCCAGGAAATTGATGCAGCGCAGCAGCGTGCTCTTGCCGGAGCCGGAAGCGCCGATGATGGAGATCACATCACCCTTGTTGACGGAGAAGGAAATATCCTTGAGCACCTGATGGTCGCCGAAGCTTTTTTTCAGGTTTTGCACCTGCAGAATGTTCAGTTCAGTCATTGGGCACTTCATCTCCTTTCTCCAGGGTGATGGTAGCATCGGAAGCGCTCTGGCTGCCGTAGATGGTGTAATGCTTGCCGCCGTCCATCTTCTTTTCCAGCAGGCGCAGAAGCCTGGTTGTGGTGAAGGTGAGCACGAAGTAAATGGCGGCGATGATGGCAAAGGCTTCGAAATAGCGGGCATAGGTGCCGGCGGCAGATTTACCCACAAAGAAAAGCTCGCTGACGGAGATCACGTTCAGCACACTGCTGTCCTTGATGTTGACCACAAATTCGTTGCCGATGGAGGGCATGATATTGCGCACCGCCTGGGGCAACACCACATGCACCATGGACTGCCAATGGGTCATGCCGATGGCATGGGCGGCTTCCTTCTGGCCCTTGTCCACGCTGATGATACCGCCGCGGATGATTTCCGCCATGTACGCGCCGGTATTGACGGAAATGATAAAGATAGCGGCGGACAGAGCAGGCATGCGCAGGCCCAGGTACATCATGGAGCCGTAGAAGATCACCATGGCCTGCACGATCATGGGGGTGCCGCGGAACACTTCGATGTACACATTCAGGATGATATTGACGATCTTCATCAGAATGCGCTTGAAGAGGTTGTCCTTTTTGCTGACAGGAATGGTGCGCACGATGGCCACCAGCAGGCCCAGCAAAAAGCCCAGCACCGTACCGCTGATGGCAATCAGCATGGTAAAGCCGGCGCCGTTCAGAAACAGCGGGCCGTATTTTTCGATCAGCAGCTGAATCCAGCCAAAGAATGTGGTGGGCAAAGACATAGTTTCGGTCTCCTTTTAGCGAACCATGAGGACGGAAGGCATTTCCTCCGTCCTCATGCAGTGATGTTTGGTTTTATTCGGCCAGGGGCTGGCGTTCCTTGGCACCGTTCATCATGGCATCACGGTCAGCCTGGGGAATCTGGGCCAGGATGGCGTTGATTTCTTCAGCCAGGGGGCTGCCCTTCTTCAGGCCCACGGCGATGGATACGTCACCTTCGCTGGCAACGAAGCCTTTGCCTTCGTCAAAGACGATGTAGGTCAGGTCGGGGTTGGCCAGGCAGTCGGCTTCAGCACCGGGCTTTTCGGCCACATAGCCGTCCACAGCGCCGGTACGGGTGGCCACCACCATGGCGGGGAAGGTTTCCATGGAAACGGATTGGATCACGCCGGGGATCTGGGAAATAACGGTTTCATGGAAGGTGTTCAGCTGGCCGGTGATCATGGCGCCGGAAAGCTCTTCCAGAGACTTGGCATTTGCAAACTTGCTGTCCTTGCGCACAACAACCACCAGTTCGCTGGTGTAGTAGGGATCGGAGAAATCCAGGGTGGCTTTACGTTCTTCGGTGGGGCTCATGCCGGCAATGATGGCATCCAGATAATCGCTCATCACGCCCATGGGCAGGCCGTCCCATTCGGTCTTGACGATCACCAGTTCCATGCCCAGGCCTTCGGCGATCATCTTGGCGATCTGCACGTCATAGCCGTCAGCATAGCCCATGCCGCCTTCGATGGGGGCGGTGAATTCGGTTTCTTCTACCTGGGTCCAGTTGAAGGGAGCATAGTTGCATTCCATGCCCACGCGCAGCTGCTTCTTGGCATCGTCAGCCAGGGCAGCGGGGGCCAGGAGCATCACGATCAGCATCATCAGAGCAACGATTCGGGTCAGGTTCTTCATGTGTCTTTTCCTCCTCTAAATAAAAGAACTGCGAGGCCTCAAAGACGCCCGCAGCTTTATCTGCTTGATAAATGTTGCGAATAGCGCCCCACGGGTGTTCCCGTGACAGTCGGAGAGATGTTTTCCCTTCGCCCAACACCGGTTTAGCTGTTCCCCGGCATTTCGGCAGCTTTCCCTTTCTCACCCCTTCACAGCCTCCAGCAGGCTCCGGGCAGATACTCTTGATCGCTGCGCCTCTATTCTATGCAGCGGCACTCGCCGCTGATTTATGCCCTTATTCTACACAATTTTTCCATCAAGTCAATAGCGTTTCAAATGAAATACAATAAATGTACATCTGCATACAGGAGGCGGTGAGGCAACCTTGTTCCCAAACGGAGGGCAGGGGGGCTCTGCGCCCCCCGTACCAGGGGCATTGCCCCTGGAGCCAACCTGCGATGAAGATGACTGTTTTTTCGAGCTGTTTTTCGCATGTAGCTTGAGGAACGGAGGAGCAGGGGCCTGTGCGGCCCCCGTACCCCCGCAGCAGGGCCATCGGCCCTGCACCCTTTCTGCGACATAAAAGACTGTCCTTCCAAACTTCTTTCCGCATGTTGCTTGGAGAACGGAAAGAGAACCCACGGGCGCTATGAAAACGAAAAAAAGAGCGGCTGAGAGAATACATTCTCTCACCGCTACTTTTTTATCGTTTTCCCCGGATGCACAGCATCCGGTTGGCGGTGTACCACCGCCCAGCCCGTGGGCGGGCGGCAGTGCCGCGGCTGTCTCGCATAAATGCAACCTTCATTTATGAAAGTATGTGTGCGTGTTGCTCTGTTTCACCGGAAGGCTGTTTGTATAAAGCAGATTGCTAATTCCGGCCCTGGGTCAAGGGGCGATGCCCCTTGTGGGGGTGGAGGGGGCAAAGCCCCTCCGGGGTCTTCTTCCGCAGCACCGGGAAACTGTTTGTGTGAAAAAACAAGCAATTTCCGGAAATGGGTGCAGGGTCAATGACCCTGCTGGCCCTGCTGGGGTGGAGGGGCGAAGCCCCTCAGGGAATCTCAAACCCCAGTGTTTCTGTGCGGTGGCTGTCGCTGTTTTGAATCAGCTGTCCGCCTTTTTCCAGAATGTATGCCTGAATAGCCGGGGCAGGGTAGGGGGTGGTGCGGTAGCCCCGGGAGACGGCGCCGGTATTGATTTCAAACAGGGTGCAGTGGGGAAGGATGCTGTCCACCGCCTTTTGCCAGGCGGCAATATACCGGGGATGGTTTTCGTCAAACAAAGGCATTCTTTCCTGAAACTTGGTCACCAGATCAAAATGCCCGATGATATCCGGCCTGAATTTTTTAGCCATGAATGCCACCTGTTCATAGTAGGCTTCGATCAGGGCATAGATATCTCCGCCGAAATAGGTGTCCATGCCCTGTTTCAGCATTTCCGGTTTCCAATCGATGGGCACATGATGACCGTCCGCCATTTCCAGATAATGCACCGAGCCGATTGTGTAATCCGTGCTGATGCCGGGATCAAGGGAAAGGCTATCCATTTCCAGGCCCAGATAAATGGTAATCTGATCCTTGTATTTTTCCTTCAGCCGCAGGATTTCATGGCTGTATGTCTGCATTTTTTCCAGTGCCATGGCACAGCCGTCATCGAAATCCATGGGTGCATGATCGGAAAAGCCGAGATAATCGAATCTCTTTTCAATGGCGGTGAGCACCATTTCCTCCGGGTTGTTTTTCCCGTCGCTGAAGATGGTGTGTACGTGCAGATCGCCTTTCATCAGGTCATCTTCTCCTGCTTCACTTTCTTGTCGATCACATGACGGCCGGCCAGTTCCTTGTGGATGTCTTCCAGGGAAATGCCCTGCTGCAGCATCAGCACCATCACATGGTAGCACAGGTCCGCAATTTCGTAGATGGTTTCCTTTTTGTCGTCAGCCTTGGCGGCGATGATCACTTCCGTGCATTCTTCGCCCACTTTCTTGAGGATCTTGTCCAGTCCCTTTTCGAACAGATAGGTGGTGTAGCTGCCTTCCTTCTTTTCCACCTTGCGGCCATAGAGCATGTCCATCAGCTGCTGCAGGGAAAATTCCTGCCTTTCGTCGCTTTCCCATACAGGGGCAGTGAAGCAGCTGTCGGTGCCGGTATGGCAGGCAGGGCCATCCTTATCCACGACAACGACAAGGGAATCCTTGTCGCAATCGGCGGTGATGGATACGATGTGCTGGTAATTGCCGCTGGTTTCACCCTTCAGCCACAGTTCCTGCCGGGAACGGCTGTAAAAGCAGGTAAGCCCCTTTTCCATGGAGATCTGCAGGCTTTCCTTGTTCATGTAGGCCAGGGTCAGCACTTTCTTGGTGATGCTGTCCACCACAATGGCGGGGATCAGCCCCTTTTCGTCAAACTTCAGTTCGTTGATATTGATCATATGTTACACTCCCATTCTGGTCGGAATTCCGTTTTTGTTCATTTCTGCTTTCAGGTCGGTGATCTTCACTTCACCGAAGTGGAAAATGCTGGCGGCAAGGCCGGCATCCACCTTGGGCAGGGCCTTGAAGAGGGTGATGAAATCGTCGATTTTGCCTGCACCGCCGGAGGCGATCACGGGGACAGACACCACATCGCACACCTTCTGCAGCATTTCCAGGTCAAAGCCCTGCTTCACACCGTCGGTATCGATGGAGTTCACCACAATTTCCCCGGCCCCCCGGTCCACACATTCCTTGATCCACTGGATGGCTTCCATGCCGGTGTTTTCCCGGCCGCCTTTGGCAAAAATGCGGAACACGCCGTCCACACGCTTTACGTCCACAGACAGCACCACGCACTGGTCGCCGTAAATACGGGCGGCTTCGTTGATGAGGGAAGGATTGCGGATGGCACCGGAATTGACGCTCACCTTGTCCGCACCGCAGCCCAGCACCCGTTCAAAATCGGCTACGGTATTGATGCCGCCGCCCACAGTGAGGGGGATGAACACGTTTCTGGCCGTTTCGCACAGAATGTCGGTGAACAGCTTCCGGCCGTCGGAGGAGGCGGTGATATCGTAAAACACCAGCTCATCCGCGCCGTTGGCACTGTAAAACCTGGCCATTTCCACGGGGGAGGTGAGGGTGCGCAATCCTTCGAAATTGACCCCTTTCACCACCTGGCCGTCCCGCACATCCAGGCAGGGAATAATACGTTTTGTAATCATTTCGCCACCTCGATCGCTTCTTTCAGGTTGATGGCACCGGTGTAATAGGCCTTGCCGATGATGGCACCGTACAGCTCCATCTGCCGCAGGGCCTCTACATCCTCCATGGAGGAAACGCCGCCGGAGGCGATGATCTGCATGCTGAATTTTTCGGAAAGCTGCTTATACAGGGCCCGGTTGGTGCCCTGCATGGCGCCGTCTTTGGAAATATCGGTGCAGATCATGGTTTTCACGCCGATCTTCTGCATCTTTTCGCAGAAGGCAAAGGCATCCCACCGGGACTTTTCCGTCCAGCCCTTGATGGCCACAAAGCCATCCTTGATGTCGATCCCCACGGCAATTTTATCGCCGTATTTTGCCACAGCCTTTTCCACAAAGCCTTCGTCCGTCACGGCAGCGGTGCCCAGGATCACCCGGTCAATGCCGGCGGAAAGGTAGGCATCGATTACGTCCATGGTGCGGATGCCGCCGCCCACTTCCGTGAACAGGCCGGTTTCCCTTTTGATGTTCACGATGACGGAAAGGTTGGGCGTGGTGCCGAATTTGGCCCCTTCCAGGTCCACCAGATGGATGTGGGTGGCACCGGATGCTTTGAAATCCCGGGCTACTTCCACCGGGTTTTCGCTGTAGACAGTTTTCTGGGCATAATCCCCTTTGAACAGGCGCACCGCCTGCTGTTCATACAGGTCAATGGCGGGGTAGATCAGCATACTGCTCCTCCTTCCATTTCGCAGAAGGCTTTGAGAATATTCAGCCCCACATTGCCGCTTTTTTCCGGGTGGAACTGGCAGCCCATCACGTTGCCCCTGGCTACCGCAGCGGTGAGGGAAGCGCCGTATTCGGCGGAGGCGATGAGGCTGTCTTCGCAGCTGACGGCGGCATAGGAATGCACAAAATACACACAGTCCCCTTCTGTGATATAGCGGAACAGGGGATGCTTTTTCCCGTGGAATTTCAGGGCATTCCAGCCCATGTGGGGCACTTTCAGATCGGCGGGGATCCTGTCTTTGATGGGCTGCACGCTGCCCTTCAAAAGCCCCAGCCCTTCGTGCTCGCCGTATTCGAAGCTTTTTTCAAACAGCATCTGCATGCCCAGGCAAATGCCCATGAGGGGCTTGCCCTTTTTCACTTCTTCTTTCAAAAGCGTGTCCAGCCGGAGCTCCTTCAGCTTCTTCGCCGCATCTTCAAAGGCGCCCACCCCGGGCAGGATAATGCGGTCGGCCTTGCGGATCTCGGTTTCATCCCGGGTGACGATCACGTCGGCGCCGATGGCGGCAAAGCTGCTTCTGAGGGAAAACAGGTTGCCCACGCCGTAATCAATGATAGCAATCATTACAATACTCCTTTGGTGGAAGGAATTTCATTGGCATAGAGAGGATCGATGGCCACTGCCTGGCGCAGCACACGGCCCACGGCCTTGAAAGCCCCTTCGATGATGTGGTGGCTGTTTTTGCCGTCCAGCTTGCGGATGTGCAGGGAACAGGCGGCGGGGCGCACAAAGCCCAGAAAAAATTCTTCCACCAGCTCAGTGTCGAAGGTGCCCACCTTTTGAGTGGGGATATCCAGCATGAAGCCCAGGTGGCTGCGGCCGGAAAAATCCACGGCGGCCAGGATCAGCGTTTCATCCATGGGCAGCACGATGTCCCCGTAGCGACAAATGCCTTTCTTGTCCCCCAGCGCGTCGAAGAATGCCTTGCCCAGGGCAATGCCGATGTCTTCCACGGTGTGATGGTCGTCCACATAGGTGTCTCCGTCGCATTTGACGGTCAGGTCAAACCGGCCATGGCTGGCAAACAAGGTGAGCATATGATCCAGAAACCCTACGCCGGTATCAATTTCACTTTTGCCGGTGCCATCCAGGTTCAAAGACAGGGCAATTTTCGTTTCCAGCGTGTTTCTTTCCAGGCTTACTTTTCGCATAGCATTTTCTCCAGCGTTTCAATCAGCGTCTGCATTTCCTCTTTGCTTCCGATGGTGATGCGGTTATAGTCCGTCAGTTTTTCAGCGTCAAAATGCCGCACCAGAATCCCCTGTTCATTCAGCTGCAGGTACATTTCCTTGCCGGGAATGGACGGGTGTTTTGCAAAGATGAAATTGGTGGAGGAGGGGGGCATCTCAAAGCCCAGCCGCTTCAGCTCCTTTTCCGTCCATGCCCGGGTTTCGATCACGGTATCGCAGGCAAAGCGGAAATAATTTTCATCCGTCAGGGCGCCAACGCCTGCTGCCATGGTGACGGAATTGATGTTGTAGGGGTTGGTGGAATAGCGCAGGGTGTTCAGGTCCTGCATGAGGGCCTTGCAGCCAAAGCCCATACCCAGCCGGGCACCGGCCAGGGAACGGGACTTGGAGAAGGTCTGGGTCACCAGCAGGTTATCGTATTTGTGGATCAGGGAAACAGCACTTTCGCCGCCGAAATCCACATACGCTTCGTCGATCACCACCACGTTGTCCGGGTTGGAAGCCACAATGCGTTCAATGTCACAAAGGGGCAGGGCAATGCCGGTAGGGGCATTGGGATTGGCAATGAAAATGTTTTTGCCGATGCCCACATAATCGTCCGCGCAGATGGTGAAATCATCCTTCAGGGGGATGGTTTCGTAAGGGATGCGGTTCAGCTGCGCAAACACGGGGTAAAAGCCGTAGGTGATATCCGGGAACACCACCGGGTGCGCTTCATCGCTGAAGGCCATGAAGGCGAAGTTCAGAATATCGTCGGAGCCGTTTGTGAACATCACTTCATCCACGTCCACCTTGTACCTTGCCGCTGCGGCTTTCCGAAGCGCCATGCAGGTGGGATCGGAATACAGGTTCACATTGCCTGCCGCCTGCCTTGCCATGCGCAGGGCAATGGGGGAAGGGGGGAAGGGGGATTCGTTGGTGTTCAGCTTGATGTAGGTGCGCTCTCTGGGCTGCTCACCGGGGGTATAGGGGGTGAGGGCAGCGTATTTTTCCGAGAAAAAACGGCTCATGCTTCTCCCTCCGTGCGGATGATGGCGCTCTTTGCGTGGGCGGTGAGGCCTTCCTTGGTGGCGAAGGTGAATACATCCTTGGCAACGGCAGCCAGGGCATCCCGGGTGAAATAGGTGTACTGGGTCTTTTTTACAAAATCATCCACCGACAGGGGGCTGGAAAATTTGGCGGTGCCGCTGGTGGGCAGGGTGTGGTTGGGGCCGGCAAAATAGTCCCCCAGGGCTTCGGGGCAGTTGCGGCCCATGAAGATGGAACCGGCGTGCCGGATGGCATCCAGATAATCGAAGGGATTATCCACGCAAAGCTCCAGGTGTTCGGGGGCAATTTCGTTGGCAATTTCGATGGCTGCATCCAGCGTATCCGCCACGATGATCTTGCCGTTGTCGTCAATGGAGGCACGGGCGATTTGAGCCCGTTCCAGCAGGGGAATCTGCACTTCCAGCTCCGCCTGCACGGCCTTGGCAAAGTCCATGCAATCGGTCACCAGCACGGCGCTGGCCATCACGTCATGTTCGGCCTGGGAAAGCAGGTCCGCTGCCACGTGACGGGGGTTGGATTTGCCGTCGGCCACGATGAGGATCTCGCTGGGGCCGGCGATCATATCGATGGACACAATGCCGTACACCTGCTTTTTCGCTTCTGCCACAAAGGCATTGCCGGGGCCCACGATCTTATCCACTTTCGGAATGGATTCGGTGCCGAATGCCAGGGCGGCAATGGCCTGAGCGCCGCCGGTTTTGAAGATCTTGTCCACACCGGCTACCTGAGCGGCGGCCAGAATGTAGGGATTGATCTTGCCTTCCGCATTGGGAGGGGTGACGATCACCACTTCCTTCACCCCGGCAATCTTGGCGGGGATGGCATCCATGAGCACAGTGGAGGGGTAGGCCGCAGTGCCGCCGGGCACATAAAGGCCTGCCTTGTCCATGGGGATCACCTTCTGGCCCATGACGATGCCGGGCCGGTCGTTGATGATGAAGGAATTGCGCTTTTGCTTTTCGTGGAAAACACGGATGTTTTCGGCGGCTTTTTCCAGAATGTCATAAAATTCCGGCTCCACCAGGGCCTTTGCTTCCGCCATTTCTTCGGGGGAAACCAGCAGGGAATCCAGCTGGGCCTTGTCAAATTTCAGGCAGTATTCCTTCACGGCCTTGTCACCGTTTTGCTTTACGTTTTCGATGATGTCGGCAACGATCTGTTCCACGTTCATCTTGGGCTGCATCCGGGCAAAAATTTCGGTATTGGGCACTTCGCCGTATTTCATCAGCTTGATCATTGTTTATCCTCCATGGCGGCTTTCAGGCCGCTGACGATTTTTTCAATCTGTTCTTTCTTGAATTTGCAGGCGGCCCGGTTGGCGATCAGCCGGGCGCTGATGGGCACGATGGTTTCGATCACGTCCAGGTTGTTTTCCTTCAGGGTGGCACCGGTTTCCACGATGTCCACGATCACGTCGGAAAGGCCCAGAATGGGGGCCAGCTCGATGGAGCCGTTGAGGTGGATGATGTCAATATCCCTGCCCCGGGACTGGTAAAAGGTTCTGGCAATATTGGAAAACTTGGTGGCCACCTTCAAGGTGCGGCTGGTATCGTCTTTGAAATCCTTGGGGCCGGCCACGGCCATGCGGCACTTGCCGGTATCCAGGTCCATCAGTTCAAAAATGTCGGGCTGGTATTCCAGCAGAATGTCTTTGCCGGCCACGCCCATATCGGCAGCCCCGCGCTCCACATAGATGGCCACGTCGGAGGGCTTCACCCAGAAATAGCGGATCTTCTTGTCGGTGTTTTCGAAAATCAGCTTGCGGCTGGGCTCCATAATTTCCGGGCATTCATAGCCGGCCTGGGCAAAGCACTTGTAGATCTTTTCCCCAAGACGTCCCTTGGGCAGCGCCACGTTCACATAATCGTCCGCTGCTTTTGCCTGGGTCTGGGAGTCTTCCAGCCGGTCCAGAAGATCCGTATAGACGGCAAAGCCGATGGCATGGCTCTTGCGGTGCAGCTTTTTCATCAGCTTATCGTACTGACCGCCGGACAGCACCGCATCCGGAATGCCCTGGATGTAGCCCTTGAACACGATGCCGTTGTAGTAGTTCACATCGTCCGTCACAGAAAAATCAATGCGGAAGAAGGAAGCCAGTTGCGTCTTAGAAATCTTTTCCATCACACTGCAGAAAGCATCACAGGCGGCGGAATGGGGATAAAGATCGTGCAGGATGGGCAAAACGGCGGGGATTTCGCCGGCGGTTGCCACCAGCTTTTTCAAGGTGTTCAGGGCATCGCCCTGAGGGCAGATGCGGTCCATTTCGTGGAGATTGCGTTCCGAAACCGCCTGATACAGCTGCTTCCTTTCCGTGCCGGAAAGGCCCATGCCGTCAATCAGATCGGCGCTCAGATCCAGGCAGGAAACGCTGAGCATGCTTTTTTCGGACAGTGCCTGCAGGCTTACTGCTGCCAGGGAAAGCACTTCCACCAGGTTTTCTTCGTCAATTCTGCCAAAGCATTCCAGACCGGCCTGCATCATTTCCTTGAAGGATTGGGTGCCCTTGGAAACCCGGTACACATTTTCGTTGTAGTACACCTTCTGGGTTTCGTCCGGCAGGTCCTTGCTGTTTTTGATGATGGAAAGGGTCACGTCCGGCTTGAGGGCCAGCAGCTTCCCGTTGGTATCGGTGAAGGTGATCACGTTGTCGGACAAAAGAAAGTCCTTGTTCTTAGCGTACAGATCGTATTCTTCAAATTTGCTCATCCGGTAGGGCAGGTAACCGGCGGCAGCATACAGGCTGCGCAGGGTAAAGATGATTTTTTCACTGGTCTGCAAAATATTGTTGAAATCAGGCATCTTGATTCTCCTTGTTTTTCATTTCATCCAGCGCCTTGCGGTATCCACCGGTGCCGTAATTGAGGCAGCGGTTCACCCGGCTGATGGTGGCGGTGGAGACTCCAACCTGTTCGGCAATTTTCTGATAGCTCATGCCCTGATCCAGCAAAACGGCGGTATCAAAGCGCTGGGCCATGTCCTGCATTTCCTTGATGGTGCACAGATCCTCAAAAAAAGCATAGCAATCTTCTATCGTTTCCAGCCGGCAGATGGCCTGCAGCAGCCGGTCCATGGACTGATTATGTAAATGGTGCATAAGAAGCTCCTTTC
>JAFWYZ010000310.1 GCA_017517465.1 Clostridia bacterium
AATTCTGAATTTCCTTCTCGATCGTCACATGCTGGTCAAAATGATCCGCCTTATTGAACTCCGCATGCTCAATGATGTATTCCCGCCGGGGCTCCACCTTGTCGCCCATGAGCACGGTGATGATGGAATCCGCCTGGGCAGCATCCTCCACCGTCACCTGCATCAGCTTGCGGTGTGCCGGGTCCATGGTGGTTTCCCACAGCTGTTCGGGGTTCATTTCACCAAGGCCCTTATAGCGCTGCAGGGTATAGCCGCGCAGCCCCTGGGTCAGCTTTTTCAGTTCCCGGTCGTCATAGGCATAGCGGATATCGCCGCCTTTTTTGATGGCATACAAAGGCGGCATGCCGATGTACACATGGCCGTTGGCCACCAGGTCCCGCATATAGCGGTAGAAGAAGGTGAGCAAAATGGCCCGGATATGGGCGCCGTCCTGGTCAGCATCGGCCAGGATGATCACCTTGTGGTATTTCAGGGAAGATACGTCAAAATCTTCGTCAATGCCGGTGCCAAGGGCGGTGATGATGGAGCGGAATTCTTCATTGGCCAGCACCTGATCCAGCCGCTTCTTTTCGGCATTGAGGGGCTTGCCGCGAAGGGGAAGGATGGCCTGGAAGCGCCGGTCACGGCCCTGCTTGGCGGAGCCGCCGGCGGAGTCGCCTTCTACGATGAACAGCTCGTTATCCACGGCTTTTCTGCCGGTGCAGGCACTGAGCTTGCCAACCAGGGGTGCTGCTTCCAGCTGATTCTTGGCACGGGCCACGTCACGGGCTTTCCGGGTGGCTTCACGTACCTTGGCACTTTTCACGGCCTTTTCCAGGATCTTCTGGGCCAGCTCCTGATTTTTCAGGTCTTCCAGGAAATCAAACAGCTTTTCGGTGACCACCGTTTCCAC
The DNA here is from genome assembly GCA_017517465.1 of Clostridia bacterium. GTDB lineage: Bacteria > Bacillota > Clostridia > Christensenellales > Aristaeellaceae > RUG563. Next base: position 893 of record JAFWYZ010000310.1, read on the forward strand.
CGCCGGGCGCACTTCGGTATTGCCCAGACGGCCCTTCGTCTGCCCTTCGAACTGGGGGTTTTTCACCATGGTGGTCAAAACAACGGTGATGCCCTCCCGGAAATCTTCGCCGGACAGGTTATTGTCCTTTTCCTTCAGCACGCCGATCTTCCGGGCGTAATCGTTCATGGCCTTGGTCAGCGCTGCCTTGAAGCCGGTTTCATGGGTGCCGCCTTCGCCGGTGGGGATATTGTTCACATAGCTGAACACGGATTCGGTGAAGCTGTCCGTATACTGGATGGCGGCGCAGCAGATCACATCATCCTTCTTGCCCTCAAAATAAATGGGGGTTTCGTGCATGGGGGTCTTGTCCTTGTTGAGGAACTTGACATAGTCAATAATGCCCCCGGCAAAGCAGAATTCGCAGTTGGCCTTTTCCGGGTCCTTGCTGCGTTCATCGGTGAAGGAGATCTTCAGACCCCGGTTCAGATAGGCCAATTCCCGCAGACGGCGGCGCACGGTGTCCCCATTGAACACCGTTTCTTCAAACACCGTCTCATCGGGCATGAAGCGGATCAGCGTGCCCCGCTTGCGGGTGTTGCCCAGCTTTTCCAAAGGCTGTACCGGATGGCCGGCAATGTATTTCTTTTCCTTGGCATCGTAGTAGTTTTCAAAGCGCATGGCATAGTGGCTCCAGTTGATGAAAATATCCACCGTCAGCCATTTGGCCAGTGCATTCACAACGGAGGCACCTACACCGTGGAGACCGCCGGAATAGGCATAATTCTGGTTGTCAAATTTACCGCCGGCATGCAGACGGGTGAAAATCACTTCCACGCCGGGGATCTTCAGCACCGGATGCATGTCCACCGGCATACCGCGGCCGTTATCCCATACCGAAGCAGAGCCATCCTTGTGCAGCGTTACCGCCACTTCCGTGGCATGGCCGCCCATGGCTTCGTCGATGGCATTATCCACAATTTCCCATAACAGATGATGCAGACCCCTGGACCCTGTGGAACCGATATACATACCCGGCCGCATCCGGACCGCGTCCAGCCCCTCCAGAACCTTGATACTGCCTGCGTCATAATTTTGTGCCATGCTGCACCTCACAATATTTAGTGTGTTCCTTCCTATAATAACACATTTTGTGCCTATATGTAAAGTACTGCTCTTGTTTTCGTGTTGTTGGAGGGGGAACGGTGGAGCAGGGCCATTGGCCCTGCACCCTTCCTGCGATACGGAATACTGTTTTTCCAAACTTTTTTCCGCATGTGGCTTGGGGAACGGTGGAACAGGGGGCTCCTCGCCCCCCGTACCCCCACGGCACCAGGGGTATCACCCCCTGCACCCTTTCTGCGAAGAAGAAGACTTCTTTTACAGTCTTTTTTCCGCTTGTTACTTTGTTTCACCGGAACATTGTTTGCAAGATACACATTGCAATATCCGGCACTGGGTCAAGGGGCGATGCCCCTTGTGGGGTGCAGGGGTGAAACCCCGCATGGTTCCCCAAGCACCACCGGGGAACTGTATGAAAGATACAGTTTGTTGCATCCGGAATTGGGTCCAGGGCACTGCCCTGGTGTCCCTGATGGGGTGCAGGGGCGAAGCCCCCCAATACTTTATCTAAACAGCAAAACAAAAGGGAGGGCAACCCCTCCCTTGATTCTCATACACCGTATAAAATTCTGAATTCTTCATTCTGAATTTTTAATTTTCCGCCGGTTTTTCCGTTTCCTGCGGCAGGGAAGAATAATAGAATGTCACAGACGAAGGGGTGGCCTCGTTGTTTTCCAGGGTCACCTTGACAGCGTTATCGGACACCAGCCGATAGCCCTGAGGCACGTGGTTGGAATTGGCATAAATGGTGGTGGATCCGTAGCAGGTAATGTTCATGGCGAACAGCTGCCGGTCGGTATCCTGATCCATGTAATAGACGGGTACCATCACTGCCGGGATCACCGTAGGGCCGGGGGTGGGGGTGGAGAGGGGGCCTTCAGAGAAAAGCAGGGTCTGGGTTTCGTTGCCGGCAACGCCGTCCACCGTCAGGCCGTACATCTTCTGGAAAGCAGCAACGGCGGCCTTGGTCTGGTTGCCGTAGCGCCCGTCGGCCCGGCTCTGAAGGAAGCCCAGCTCAATCAGCTTTTCCTGCAGCTTCACCACGTTGGCGCCGTCATCGCCGGGGCGCAGGGTGGTGTATTTCACGGGTACTTCCTCAGGCGCGGGGGTTTCGGTAGCCGGGGCCTGGGTAATGACGGGGACAGGAGTGGCAGGGGGCGGCGTGAGGGAGGGCATCTGCTGGGCAGAGCCGGTAACGATCAGCGCCATGTACATCAGCAGGATCTTGAAAATATCCATATACTGCCTCCTTTGGAAAAAATCAGATGTTCAAAAATTCCCGGAACTTGGGCATAATGCCAATGCCGTCGGGATAATGGGCGGCAAACTGGGGCACAGCGTGGCTGGGGAAGGAGTTGCCCTCAATGAACCGGGGGCCGTCTTCCGTGATGGCCACGTCCCAGGCCACGAACCGCACCTGGGGCACCACCCGCATCGCTTCCAGGCACATCTGGCAGGCTTCCTTGAAATAGGGGACTTCAAAGCCGATGATATCGGTGCCGGTGATGGGGTGCTTTTCAAAGGTGTTGCCCTGCTTGTCGGCGCCGACCGTCAGCAGCTTGCCGCTGTCCAGGTCCACCCGGGCGGCCATGCCGCCGCAGTCCACATTGTCCATCACCTTGCCGTTGCCGATGCGCAGGAAAGCGTATACAATGCCTTCCTTCTTTTCGCCGATGAGGGTGGCAATGCGCACGGTGTTGACGGAGGTGGGGCACAGAGCAGACATGCGGCTGTGCTGCACCACCACTTCTTCCAGGATGGCAGGGCCCGTTTCGTTAATCAAACGGAAGAAAGCGTCCATATCTTCCCATGCATCGGGGGTATATTTTTCAATGCCCTGGCCGGAGGAGCCTTCCAGGGGCTTGAAGATCACGCTGGGCTTGCTTTCCAGGAAAGCAGAAAGCTGTTCTTTGGTCAGGCTGTCATCGCAGCGCAGCCAATCCCGGCCTACCCATTTGGAGAAGGTGCGGTTGAATTCCGTTTTATCGTCAAAGAAATGCCAGTAGGCCTTGTCGTTCATCCGGCGGACGATTTCATTGGAAAGGCCACGTGTGATGACGGTGCGCTTCTGGGCATCGTTCAGCTTGTACATTTCGGCAATTTTGTAGTCCATATAGCCGGCGTTGTATTTTGCGGCGCATCTGGCCATATCCGCAAACAGCCATATTTTGCTTTTGCCCGTCTTTTTGTGCAGCATATTGGCAGTTTCGTTCATGCGTTTGAAGTCCATTTTGCCAATGCGCTTGAGAACATATCCGATGCGGCTCATCTTTCTGCCTCCGTTGAATGAAAACTTCATCTTCCATTGTGGGAAAATCCAAATTTTATTATACGCTACCTTCCTTCCGATTGCAAGGGTAATGCACCGTCCGTGAAGCAAAACTGTCAAAAATGGTCAAGCTTTTTCCCGATTGGATAAATGAGTGAAAAGTGAGAGAATACAAGGCTTTTTCCGCTTTCTTTTTTTCATTGAAACTGTTGACAAGCCTTTTAAACAATGTTATTATGATAGAGTTGTCGGCTTTATGCGGCAACGGTGTTCCTGTGCCTTGGAAAAGGAGGAAACATGCACAAGCAGCTGGAAAGAAAACAACGGAGAGTTGCCGGTGTGCGCCAGGTAATGAAGGGCATCGGGGAGGGAAACCTCCTGCGTGTCTATCTTGCCCTGGATGCATCCCCCATGCTGCAGGCGCAAGTCCGGGCAGCTGCCAATGAAAGACAGCTTGCGGTGGAAACGGTTTCTTCCATGGAAGAGCTGGGCCAGCTGTGCGGGATCGACGTTCCCTGCGCTGTCGCCGCCCTGAAAAAGCAGGACACATAAAGAAAGACTATATATCCCCGAGGGTTGCGGGGATTTTATAGGAGGAGAACCGGAAGAACCGGCTCCGAACAAATAACAGGAGGTGCTTCCATGCCTACGATCAATCAGCTGATCCGCAAGGGAAGAGAAAAGGTTGCCAACAAGTCAACCGCGCCCATCCTGCAGGGTTGCCCGCAAAAGCGCGGCGTTTGCCTGAGCGTGAAAACCACCACGCCCAAGAAGCCTAACTCCGCTCTGCGCAAAATTGCGAGAATCCGCCTGACCAATTCCATCGAAGGTACTTGCTACATTCCCGGTATTGGCCACAATCTGCAGGAACACTCCGTCGTTCTGATCCGCGGCGGCCGTGTGCGCGATTTGCCCGGCGTGCGTTACCACATCATCCGTGGCGCGCTGGATACGGCCGGTGTTGCCAAGCGCAACCAGAGCCGCTCGCTCTACGGCGCCAAGCGCCCCAAGAAGTAAGATCGTTTTTTCTCATCACATGGGCTGCTGCCTGTGCATCCTGAGAATAAAGGGAACCGCAGAGCATGGGGAGGAACACCCGCTGCAGGCCTTTGCCTTTTCAGGTGCAGCGCACCGTCTGATCGGAACGGCATGATGCTGACATGCTGTGGACGGCTCGATGAAGAGAAACGAAAAACCCAATTGAGGAGGGAACATCATGCCCCGTCGTGGATTTATTCCCAAGCGCGAAGTGCTCCCCGATCCCGTACATGGGACCGTTGTGGTCACCAAGCTCATTAACCAGATCATGCTCGACGGCAAGCGCGGCGTTGCGCAGCAGGTTTGCTACAATGCCTTCGAAATGATCAAGAATAAAACCGGCAAGGAAGGCAATGACGTTTTCCAGCAGGCTCTCACCAACGTGATGCCCCAGCTGGAAGTCAAGGCCCGCCGCGTCGGTGGCGCCACCTACCAGGTGCCCGTCGAAATCCGGCCCGAACGCCGCCAGACCCTGGCGCTGCGCTGGATTGTTGATTTCTCCCGCAAGCGCGGCGAAAAGACCATGGCTGAACGCCTGGCCGCCGAACTGATGGAAGCTGCTGAAAACACCGGCAACTCTGTCAAGCGCAAGGAAGAAATGCATCGTATGGCCGAATCCAATAAGGCATTCGCCCATTACCGCTGGTAAGCAGCAGGTGGGCGGTGCCTTGGTGCGCCTGCCTTCATCCACTGCTACCGTGAATCTACTAAACCCAATATGCAAGGAGAACATTACCCATGCCGAGAAGTCATCCGCTTGACAAAGTTCGCAACATTGGTATCATGGCGCACATCGACGCCGGCAAAACTACCACCAGCGAGCGTATCCTTTTCTACACCGGCCGCGTCCATAAGCTGGGTGAAACCCACGAAGGCGCCGCCACCATGGACTGGATGGAAGAAGAACAGGAGCGTGGTATCACCATTACCTCCGCTGCTACCACCTGCCAGTGGAAGGGGCATCGTCTCAACCTGATCGACACTCCCGGCCATGTGGACTTCACCGTTGAGGTGGAACGTTCCCTGCGTGTTCTGGACGGCGCTGTGGCTGTGTTCTGCGCCAAGGGCGGTGTTGAACCTCAGAGTGAAACCGTCTGGCGTCAGGCCAACAAATACCACGTTCCCCGCATCGCCTATGTGAACAAGATGGACATCACCGGCGCTGACTTCCACCGCGTTGTGGACATGATGCGCACCCGTCTTGGCACCAAGGCTGTGCCCATCCAGCTGCCCATCGGCAAAGAAAACACTTTCAGCGGCATCATTGACCTGGTCAAGATGAAGGCTGAAGTGTACTATGACGATGAAGGCAAGGACGTGCGCGAAGAAGAAATTCCCGCCGAATTGCTGGACGAAGCCACCATGCTGCGGGAAGAAATGGTGGAAGCCGCTGCGGAACAGAACGATGAACTGATGGAAAAATTCCTGATGGGTGAAGAACTCACGGAAGAAGAAATCGTCACCGCTCTGCGCGTCGGTTGCCTCTCCTGCACGCTGACCCCTGTTCTGTGCGGTACTTCCTACCGCAACAAGGGTGTGCAGCCCCTGCTGGATGCCGTCATCGCATACCTGCCCTCTCCCCTTGATGTGCCTGCGGTCCGGGGCACCCTGCCCAAGGATCCTGACACCGAAACCGTTCGCGAAGCCAGCGACAGCGAGCCTTTCTCTGCTCTGGCCTTCAAGATCGCAGCCGACCCCTTCGTGGGCAAGCTGGCCTTCTTCCGTGTCTACTCCGGCTCCATCAACAACGGCAGCTATGTGTATAACTCCACCAAGCAAAAGCGTGAGCGCTTCAGCCGTATCGTGATGATGCACGCCAACCACCGTGAAGACGTGGAAACCGTGTATGCCGGCGAAATCGCCGCTGCCGTGGGTCTGAAGGACACCACCACCGGCGACACCCTGTGCGACGAAAAGGCACAGATCGTGCTGGAATCCATGGAATTTCCGGATCCCGTTATCCAGGTGGCCATTGAGCCCAAAACCAAGGCCGGCCAGGATAAGATGGCGCTGGCGCTGCAGCGTCTGTCGGAAGAAGACCCCACCTTTAAGACCTATACCGATCAGGAAACGGGTCAGACCATTATCGCCGGTATGGGCGAACTTCACCTGGAAATCATCGTTGACCGCATGATGCGTGAATTCAAGGTGGAAGCCATCGTGGGCAAGCCCCAGGTGGCCTACCGCGAAACCATCACCAAGGCTGTCCGTGCCGAAGGCCGTTTCGTCCGTCAGACCGGCGGCCATGGCCAGTACGGTCACTGCGTCATCGAAATGGCTCCCCAGGAGCCCGGTGCCGGTTATCTGTTTGAAAACAAGATCATCGGCGGCGTGATTCCCAAGGAATTCATCGCTCCCATCGATGCCGGTATCCAGGAAGCCGCAGGCGCTGGCCTTCTGGGCGGTTTCGAAGTGGTTGACTTCAAGGTGGCCGTCGTTGACGGTTCCTACCACGATGTTGACTCCTCTGAAATGGCCTTCAAGATTGCCGGTTCCATGGCCTTCAAGGAAGCCCTGGCCAAGGCAGAAGAACGTCTGCTGGAGCCCATGATGAAGGTTGAGACCATCGTGCCCGACCAGTATCTGGGCGATGTGGTGGGTGATATCAACTCCCGCCGCGGCCGGATCGATAATATCGAAACCCGGATGGGTGAACAGTCTGTTCATTCCTTCGTTCCCCTGAGCGAAATGTTCGGCTATGCCACCGACCTTCGCAGCCGCACTCAGGGCCGTGGTATGTACTCCATGCAGTTCGACCACTATGAAGAAGTGCCCAAGAGTGTTGCCGAAAAGGTTGTCGGCAAGCGCTAATCTCAATTACTGACTGATTTTTCATTGACAAACAGGAGGGAAATCCCAATGGCAAAGGAAAAATTTGTACGCAATAAGCCCCACGTAAACATTGGTACCATCGGTCACGTTGACCACGGCAAGACCACCCTGACTGCTGCCATCACCATGGTGCTGGCTGCCGGCGGCGGTGCCCAGGCCATGAAGTATGATGAAATCGACAAGGCCCCCGAAGAAAAGGCCCGCGGAATCACCATCAACACCGCTCACGTTGAATACGAAACCGAAACCCGCCACTATGCCCTCGTGGACTGCCCCGGCCATGCTGACTATGT
>JAFWYZ010000311.1 GCA_017517465.1 Clostridia bacterium
AAAAAGCGCCTTTTTCATCTTTTGCCCTTTCTCTTTTCAACCGGAATGGTATCGTGGAAAATTTCCATTACAGGCAATGCGTTTTCACGCTTGTTTTTCCGCATGCGTAGCAATAAAACATTTGACAAACTGACTGATTTTTTCCATGGCTTCCTCCTGCCTGTCCGGCTCACGGTCACACAGGTGAACAAGGGCAGAGATGGGCGCGGTGAAGCTGAAGGCCAGCATGGCAGGGTCCCCTTTTTTCATCAGGCCCTTTTCCATCATGCTTTCAAACACTTTTCCGTAGATATTGGCCGTGCCCTCCAGAAAATGCTTGGTGGCCAGCTTGCGCACCCGCTCGTCATGGAATTGCTCGGTGAGGAGCAGCTTTCGGGTCAGGATGATCTGGGGATCATACACCGTAAAGCGGATCATGCCCATGACGGTCTGCACAAATTCCTCCCAGCTGTCCGGCGGCTTGGGCAGGTTGTCCATGGAGCCGAAACGCTGGGCATAGTAGGCCTCCATCTTGTCCAGCAGGGCATTCCAGATATCTTCCTTGCTGTCGTAATGCTTGTATAGCGCTGATTTGCTCAGATTCAGTGCCGCAGCCAGATCCCGCAGGTTGGTGCCCTTGTAACCCCTTTCGGCAAACATCACAAGTGCTGCGTCCAGAATGTTGTTCTTTGTTGTATTTTCCATTTTTGTTCTCCGTTTCGAAAGGTGACCGTTTGGTTACCTACAGTATAGTGACCGTTTGGTCACCTGTCAAGTGCTTTCCAAAGAAAAAAACGGTATCCGGCAAAAAATCCGGATACCGTGCGGGGCTTGTTTTGTTTATTCCTGTACTTTCTTCATCACATAATCGATGATCTGATCCCGGGCAATGCGGTCCTTGTGCAGGATGGGCTTTTGCTGCAATTTGGCCAGGTTTTCGGGGATGGCCACACCGGTCACTTCGTTCAGCTTGGCGGCATCGGCAAATTCATCCTTGCCCGCTTCCACACCCAGGGCCTTGAGCACCGGGCCGGGGAACTTGTAGGGGGAGGCGGTGGACAGCACCACCTGGGGCACACTGCCGGCATTTGCCTTGCCCTGTTCCATCACATGCCAGGCCACAGCGGTGTGGGGATCCAGCAGATATTTTTCATCCTTCCATACCCGGGCAATGGCAGCGGCGGTTTCATCTTCGTCGCAGCAGCCGGCGAAGAAGCTTTCCTGAATGTTCTTCAGGGTGTCCGCATCCACCTGATAGAAACCGTCTTTGTTCAGCTGTTCCATCCAGCCCTTGACCTTGTTTTCATCCCGGCTGGCCAGGTACAGAAGGCGTTCCAGGTTGGAGGAGACCAGAATATCCATGGAGGGGGAGGTGGTCTTGTAGAATTCCCGGCGGCGGTCATACAGGCCGGTTTCCAGGAAGTCCGTCAGCACCTTGTTGGCATTGGAAGCGCACACCAGCTTGCCTACCGGCAGGCCCATGATCTTGGCATAGTAACCGGCCAGAATATCGCCGAAATTGCCGGTGGGCACAATGTAATCCACCTTGTCGCCCATGGCAATGCGGCCTTCTTCCAGCAGCTTGGCATAGGCAATGAAGTAGTAGGTCACCTGCGGGGCCAGACGGCCGATGTTGATGGAATTGGCGGAGGACAGGGCCACGCCCGTTCCTTCCAGCTTGTCGGACAGGCTGGCGAAGGCTTCCTTCACACCCCGCTGACAATCGTCAAAATTGCCTTCCACGGAGCAGACCGTCACGTTTTTTCCCTCCTGGGTGGCCATCTGGCGCTGCTGCATGGGGGATACACCTTCGGCAGGATAGAACACGATGATGGAGGTGCCTTCCACATCCATAAAGCCGTTGAGGGCAGCCTTGCCGGTATCGCCGGAGGTGGCGGTGAGGATGACGGTTTTGCCCTGCATGTTTTCCTGCCTGCGGGCAGCGGTCATCAGCTGGGGCAGCATGGAAAGGGCCACGTCCTTGAAGGCGGAGGTGGGGCCGCGGAACAATTCCAGCACATAGGCATCGCCCACCTTCACCAGGGGGGTCAGGTCCTCGGTTTCGAATTTGCCGGTGTATGCCTTTTCCACCAGTTCCTTCATGTTTTCAAAGCCGGGCATCAGATAGGAAAGAATCATTTCCGCCATGCCCAGGCTGTTCTTTTTCAGGCATGCCTGCACGTCAAAGGGACGGCTGCCCAGTGTTTTGTCCAGGAACAGGCCGCCGTCGGGGGCCAGGCCCTGCAAAACGGCAAAGGTATCGCTGCCGGAAAGGTGGCTTCTGGTGCTTTCATATTGCATATCGGTGTCCTCCAATGTTTATTCAATGGCGATCAGGCGGGGGTTTTCGGCGCCGGATACGTCTTTCATACGGTCGATGAGATGCTGGAT
>JAFWYZ010000035.1 GCA_017517465.1 Clostridia bacterium
CCATGGCACGGTAAACGCAGTAGGAAATGCTCATCAGGCCCATGACCTGAATGCAGGAAATGCCAATCAGCACCAGCAGCTGACCGGGATGGTGGGTGACCATATTGACGCTGGCATGGAAATCGGCCAGGGCTGCATCCAGCTTGGAGGTGGTGCGGGCCACGTCCTTGATGATGTGCAGCTTTTTGCCGATGTTGATGATGAGGGTGATCATGCCCCGGACAATGTTTTTATTGATGGCCAGCAGCAGTACGGCAGCCACCGTGAAACCGTTGAGCACAAAGCCGGTGATCACGATGACCCGGGCCCTGTTGACACAGGCATTGACGATTTCGGGGTGCAGGATCCAGAAAAGACCGCCCAGGGAAAGCAGCGCTACCTGGAAGCAGAAAAACTTTACGGCCAGGCCGGAAGAGGAAATGCCTGCCGCCACCCCCCGTTTTTTGAAGGCAAACACCTGCATGGGCTGGCCGCCGGTGGCGGCGGGGGTGACGCTGGAATAGAACATGCCGATAATAGATACCAGCAGGGTGGAGCGGAATTTGATTTTTACGTTCTGCTGCCGGAAAAAAACATGCACGCTCAGCGCTTCAAATATCATAAAAATGCCATAGGAAACAACGGCTGCCCCGATCCAGAACAGATCGCTGCTGATGAGAGCAACCCAGGCATCGCCGATATCGCCATTGGCAGCGCCCAGATAAATCACAATGCCAATGGTCAAAAAAATCACCAATGCGTTCAATATATTGCTGCGGGTTTGTTTGGTGATCTTGGCCAAATAAACGTCCTCGGATTTCTGAATATTTCGGAAGGATATAATCCACCAATAAACAGTATAGCATAAAAGCGCATCGTTTGTCACCTTTTTTTCCATTTCCTACATTAAAAAATGGTTAAGATTTGCGCATGGGCATTATTTAAGGGAAAGATATGAAGGATTAAGAAAATCCGGATTGACATACATGGCATAAAATGATATATTTTTGTTTAACGGAACATTTGCTTCCATATATAGTAAAGGAGAATGCAATATGGCATATTTACTGGGTATTGATATTGGCACTTCCGGTACCAAAACGGTTCTTTTCGATGAAAAGGGCAACGGCCTTGCTTCCTATACCGGCGAGTACGGCATGCAGCAGCCCAAGAACGGTTGGGCAGAACAGCATCCCCAGGATTGGTGGGAAGCCGTTGTGGACGGTATCCGTGCGGTGCTGGGCAAGAGCGGTGTGGACGCCGCTGAAATTGCCGGTATCGGTCTTTCCGGCCAGATGCACGGCCTGACCATGCTGGACAAGGATAACAAGGTGCTGCGTCCCGCCATCATCTGGTGCGACCAGCGTACGGCTCAGGAATGTGCCGAAATCGAAGCGCTGATGGGCGGCCGTGACCGGCTCATCGCCATCACCGCCAACCCCGCTCTCACCGGTTTCACCGCCGGCAAGATCCGCTGGGTCCAGAAGCATGAACCTGAAATCTACGAAAAGTGCGCCCACATCCTGCTGCCCAAGGACTATATCCGTCTGATGCTCACCGGCGAATATGCCACCGAAGTATCCGATGCCAGCGGCATGCAGCTGCTGGACGTGCCCGGCCGCTGCTGGAGCGATACCGTGCTGGAAAAGCTGGGCATTGACAAGAGCCTGCTGGGCAAGGTTTACGAAAGCCCCGAAGTGACCGGCGTGATCACCCCCAAGGTGGCGGAGGTGACCGGCCTGAAGGCTGGCACCCCCGTGGTGGGCGGCGCCGGCGATAATGCTGCTGCTGCTGTGGGCACCGGTGTGGTGCGCTCCGGCCGTGCTTTCACCACCATCGGCACCTCCGGTGTGGTGTTTGCCCATACCGATATGGTCACCATCGATCCCCTGGGCCGTGTGCACACCTTCTGCTGCGCCGTGCCCGGTGCATGGCATGTGATGGGTGTGACCCAGGCTGCCGGCCTGAGCCTCAAGTGGTTCCGGGATACCCTGTGCGCTGACGAAGTGGCCGTGGCCAGGCAGATGGGCTGCGACAGCTATGACCTGATCAACAAGCAGGTGGCCCAGTCTCCCATCGGTGCCAACCGCCTGTTCTACCTGCCCTACCTGATGGGCGAACGTACGCCTCACCTGGATTCTGATTGCCGCGGTGCCTTTGTTGGTCTGTCCGCCATGCATCAGAAGAAGGACATGGCCCGTGCCGTGATGGAAGGCGTGGCCTACTCCCTGAAGGATTGCCAGAGCCTGTTCGGCCAGATGGGCCTGAACATCAACCACATGGCAGCCTGCGGCGGCGGTGCCAAGAGCCCCATCTGGCGCCAGATGCTCTCTGACCTGTACGGCTGCGATATCATGACCGTCAAGGGCGAAGGCCCCGCTCTGGGTGTGGCCCTGCTTGCCGGTGTGGGTGCCGGGATCTACTCCTCCGTGCCCGAAGCCTGCGACGCTGCCATCCAGTACGGCGACAAGTGCGCTCCCGATGCCGATGCGGCTGAATACATCAAGAATTATGAATTCTTCCGCACCATCTATCCCGCCGTCAAGGACGTGTATGCTCGTCTGGCTCACCTGTAATTGAAACGTATCCCCGCGGAAGAGCTTCGGCTCTTCCGCTTTTTGTTTGGCCGTAGAGTCCTGCGGGGTTTCACCCCTGCACCAGGGCAGTGCCCTGGACCCAATTCCGGATGTAACAAATTGTATCTTTCATACAGTTTCCCGGTGATGATTGGGGAACCATGCGGGGTTTCACCCCTGCACCCCACAAGGGGCATCGCCCCTTGACCCGGTGCCGGAATTGGCAATTCATATCACGCAAACGATGTCCCGGTGAAACAACGTAGCACGCACACACATCAGTGCAAAAGAACGATTGAAACTTTGCGAATTGGGTGCCCGCACTGCCACACGCAGAAACCCCTTCGCTGATAAAGGTGGTAGCTTGGCGAGCTGGCTGCGGCACTGCCGCCACGCAGAAACCCCTTTGCAAAGGAAGATTGCATTTTTGCGAGTTGGATGCCCGCACTGCGGGCCACGG
>JAFWYZ010000312.1 GCA_017517465.1 Clostridia bacterium
CTGTTTTTCTCTCCCTGATGATTCCCGCAAGTTGCTCTACCTTTGTGTACTTTCTTGCCATGCAAATGACCTCCTGTCGTAGTTTCATTCTACAACAGGAGGTCGCTTTTTTCACTTGTCCGTTGCTTGGGATACTGTCCAATTCATTCTCCCAGCCGTTTGTTTTATGTTCCTTCTTATGCATCCTGCTCCATACCGCGCTTTTTTGCCCACAGATCCACGGCTTTCTGTGCCGCATGGCCAAAGTCCGCCCGGCCGTTTTCCTGATGATGGTGCTGCACCTTTTGCCGGTATTCCTCTTCGCTGAAGGCCAGAATATTCTTTTCCATTTCTTCATTGCTGCAGGCAATGGAAAAGGGCCATCTGGAAGGCGGCAGGGAAAAGCCCCTGTCCTCCCCGGCATAGGCGGCCATATCCGGCGCAAACACGAAAGCCGGCCTTTCCGTCAGCGAAAAATCCCACAGGCAGGACGAATAATCCGACACCAGCACGTCACACATGGCAAGCAGCTCGTTGGCATCCTCATAATCCGATACATCCACCACATGTTCCCGGTTGCAGATGGGCTCATCCGTCAGGAAATAATGCTTTCTGTAAAACACGATCCATTTTCCGCCGAACCGGGCCTCAAGCGCTGCCACCAGCCTGTCATAATCCAGCCGGGCATCCCATGCCTTCAGATCGCTGCGGAAGGTAGGGGCATACATCACAATGCGGGTATCCGTTGCAATGCCCATCCTATACAGCAGGCTTTCCTTCTGGCTGCTGTGATCGGAGAAAAAAACGTCATTGCGGGGGCAACCCGTTTCCGCAAACACAGCAGGATCAAAACCGAAGGAGCGGCTGGTGTCCTGTGTGAAATATCGGCTGCCGGAAAGATACAGGCCGGGCTGTCTGTTGCGCATGTTCATGATATGCCGGTGCAGCCTGTTGCGAAACACGGTATAATCCGGGCCAATGTGCTTATAGTTCATGGCGGCATGCCATGTATTGACGGTCACCTGCTTTTTGCGCAGGATCACCGCTTCATGAAAAGAATCGTTGACGATCACCGTGCCCGCCGTCAATTGATACAGCCAATGCCGGGGCGTATTGGTGCCCACCACCCGGATGCCTTCCCTCTCCACACAGGAGCAGGTCCGGGGATCTTCCGTGGTCCAGATCATCTCCACGCCCTCGCCGTAGCGGCGCTTCATTTCCAATGCCATATATTTCAGATTACAGCAAAAGCCCTTCCGCTGATGGGCATAAAAAAGAACGCGGTTTTTCCTGACCGGCAAAAAGAACAGGCAATGCTGCGCTGCTCTCAGTGCATATACTTTTGCCAGGTAAACCGCGTCCTTCATCAGCGACATGATGTTCCGCTCCTGTGAAGCGTATTTTATTCCCGGGGCTTTTTCAGCGCTTCCCGCAGCTGGGTGCTGCTGGTACCCTGGGTGTAGGGGAAATAGACAATTTCCACATTCTTTTCGGCAAAATACTTTTCGTACTTGCTGAAGCGTTCGCTGCCCTTGTAATCGCTGCCCACAAACAGCTTGTGATAATGGAATTCATCCCATGCATCACAATCTTCCGGGTAGGATTTCACAGCCTTATCCACATACTTGATATTAGCAACAATGGCCAGACGTTCTTCAAAGGGGATGAAGGTTTCCTTCTTCTTCCATGTGCCGCTTTCATGAACACCCACGATCAGATAGTCGCACTGTTCCTTGGCACGCTGCAACAGCTTCAGATGGCCGATGTGGAACAGATCAAACGTGCCGCTCAGATACCCCACCACCACCTGGGGCCGGTGGCTGATACGGCCGCTTTGCACTTTGTATTCGTAGCTCTGCAAGCCGAAGGCCATACCGTCTTTGTGGTAGCGGTCCATCACACCCTTGTACACTTCTTCATAGCTGGGGATGAACAGCATTTCCTTGTTCCGGGCCCGGGTGATGATATCACCGGCCAGCGCATCCAGCAGCGCCACGTCGTTCTTGCCGCCGTTGAATGCAGTGCCCTTCAGAGAGCCGGGGGATACATCCAGCACCCGGTTTTTCCTGCCGGCAGCAGCCAGTTCCACATTGATATTTTCAATAAACATGGCAAGGCCTGCCTTGGCAGCACCGTACACGGAAAAGAAGGGGGACGCCACATGGCCGGCAATGCTGACCATCACAGCGCAATCGAAATTCTCGTCAGCGTTCAGCTTGTGGTAATACTTTTTCAGAATCTGGATCACAGCCAGCTGGTTGCATTTGACCAGATTTTTGATTTCCGTTTCCGTCAGGTTTTCAAACAGCGCCACCCGGCCAAAGCCTGCCGTGATGATCAGCGTGTCCACATCCTGCAGCGTATCAAAAACGGAATAATCCTCCGCCGTCAAATCCAGCGGGAAAAAGGTGGTATGCTGTTCAAAGGCATCCATCAGCTCCGGTGCGATGGCATCGGTGGCCACCTGACCCTTGCCGACGATGGCGATATGTTCATATCCTTCTGACAGAAGACGCAATACGGCTGCCAGACCGATACCGCTGTTACCGCCTACAACCAGTGCCTTTTTCATCATTTCATCCCTCCTGATTTTCTGCATGACGCAAAAAAATCATTCATTATTCTTGTCAGGTATCACATATTCCACCGGCGGATTGAAAAACAATCCGGCAAAATACTGTTTGATCACAATAGCAAGGCGCCTGATGCGGTGATCCTTTGCCTGAAACAGAATGCGCAGAACACTTCTGCCGCATTTGGCCGTGTAAAACAGAAACCCAAGCAACCCTTCCTTGCGGTAGAGATAATTTTCGTTTCTGTATGCATAATTGTACCTGCCGATACGGGCGCAGGCATCGGTGGCGATATTGCTGCCGGTGTTGTCCTGCATGGCATGGGTCACCACGCTGCGGCAGGCCAGATACCCGGGCATTTTCAGCCGTTTGGTCATGCGGCGGGTATACTCGATATCGTCACCCCAGATGAAAAACTCCCGGATGGGCAAGCCGGCCTTCACAATGGACGCAGCCGGGAAAAAGCAGGAAACGAAGGTGGCCTGATCACACAAAATCAGCCCACGGGGCAGCATTTCCATCTTTTCGTAATATGCCCGGTGCAGTTTCTGCCGGTTCATACGGCATTCCCTGCCATCCTTCCACAAAGCCACCGAGGACAAAAAGCCATACTGCCCTTCCAGCGCTTCATGGCCCTCCACCAATGCCGCCAGTGCATCAGGGGAAGGCAGCGTATCGTCGTCCATGATCCATACGGCCTCATAGCCCTCTTCCACCGCACGGCGCATGCCCACATGAAAGCCGCCGGCGCCGCCCAGGTTTTCCCCGGTATCCACAAAGCGCAGCTGTCCTTGGGCTGCCATTTCTTCCAGCCATGCCGCCGTTCCGTCGGTGGAGTGGTTGTTGACCACCAGAATATCGCAGGAAACCGTTTGCTTTTGCAGATGAGAAACACATTCCCGGAGCAATGCCAGCCGGTTATAGGTGACCACCACCGCTGCGATCCGCATACGCAAACGTCCTTTCCGCCTCAGCGATACACGCTGTCCAGCTGCTTCAATTCGTTATAGGTGTCAATTTCCACAATATCTTCCATGGCGCATTCACGCACGGATACCTTGTATTCGCCGGCGAAGTATTCAAAGGGCACCATGTCCCAAAGCCGTTCCTTTTCATTAGGTATTTCCTCCTTTTTATCTACAGCATCCGGAAAACCTCATGCCGGATTAATGAATATCAGCCTGCTGCATCAACCCGGCATATTCTTCGCCGTGCAAAAGCAGCATACGCACCATGCCGTGATAGGAAGTTTCCAGCAGATGCTTTGCTTCCTCCTGCGCCGCTTGCATGTTTCCATC
>JAFWYZ010000313.1 GCA_017517465.1 Clostridia bacterium
CCACAATATGCCGTGCCACGTGCACGCCGCTGGCGGAAGCATGGGAGAGGGAGTGGGTGATGCCGCTGCAATCGCCGATGACGAACAGGCCCTCATGGCAGGTCTGCAGGTGTTCATCCAGCTGCACTTCCATGTTGTAGAACTTCACTTCCACGCCGTAGAGCAGGGTATCCACATTGGCGGTGCCGGGGGCCACCTTGTCCAGGGCATAGATCATTTCAATGATACCATCCAGAATGCGCTTGGGGATCACCAGGGAAAGATCGCCGGGGGTGGCATTGAGGGTGGGGGTGGTGAAGGACTGGCGGATGCGGTCATGGGTGGAGCGGCGGCCCTGGATCAGGTCACCGAAGCGCTGCACCATCACACCGCCGCCCAGCATGTTGCTCAGCCTTGCCACGCTTTCGCCGTAGCCGTTTGAATCCTTGAAGGGCTCGGAAAAATGCTTGGAAACCAGCAGGGCGAAGTTGGTGTTTTCGGTCTGCTTGGCAGGGTCTTCATAGCTGTGGCCGTTGACGGTAACGATGCCGTTGGTATTTTCGTTTACCACGGCGCCCTTGGGGTTCATGCAGAAGGTGCGCACCAGATCGCCGTATTTTTCGGTGCGGTAGACGATCTTGCTTTCGTACAGTTCATCCGTCAGATGGGAGAATACTTCCGCAGGCAGTTCCACCCGCACACCGATATCCACCCGGTTGGACTGGGTTTTGATGTCCAGATCCCGGCACACGCTTTCCATCCACTTGCTGCCGCTGCGGCCGGCGGAAATGATGCACTGATCCGCTTCAAACACCTCATCCCCGGCCTGGACACGGTAGCCGTTCTCCGTTTTTTCCACCTTCTGGGCAGCGCAGTGGAAGCGGAATTCCACCTTGTCCTTCAGATGGTTGTACAGGTTTTCCAACACCACATAATTGATGTCCGTGCCCAGATGGCGGACGGATGCATCCAGCAGGTGCAAACCGTTCTGCAGGCACTTTTTCTTGATTTCGGAATTGGCGGTGGAATAGAGCTTGGTGCCCTGTCCGCCGTATGCCAGGTTGATCTCATCCACATAGCGCATCAACTCCAGCGCTTCTGTTTTGCCGATGTATTCGTACAGCGTGCCGCCGAACTGGTTGGTGATGTTATATTTGCCGTCGGAAAAGGCACCGGCGCCGCCAAAGCCGTTCATGATGGAGCAGGGCTTGCAGCCGATGCAGGCGGTGATCTTCTTGCCGTCAATGGGGCATTTGCGCTTGTGCAGGGGATGGCCGCTTTCCAGCACCGCAATGCGGAGAGCAGGATCCAGCTTCGTCAGTTCGTATGCGGAAAAAATACCGCCGGGGCCGGCGCCGATGATCACAACATCATATCTGGGCATGAAAATAACTCCTTCCGGGATCAGTACTATGCAAACGCTTTTTGCCTTTGCACATCAGTTTAGCACAATTTCCCCATAATTGCAAGGAGCATGGCCGGGAAGGAGGACTGTTTTGTCGCGAAAAAGGCGGTTTTTATGCTTTTCAGATCTGTATGGAATGTGCTACAATGGCGGAAAGAGTTATTGATGAAGGGAGCCGTTTTGATGAGCCGGTATGAAAATATGTTTGCCCGCATCGGCAAAACAAAAGAAGAAACCATGGCACGGCTGAATGACCTGTTCCAGACCATTTTTTTCGACGAGGAAGAACGCTTTTATTTTGAAACGCCGGATGGCCGGATGGGCTATATGCTGGACACCGGCAATATCGATGCCCGCACCGAGGGCATGAGCTACGGCATGATGATGGCGGTGCAGATGGACCGCAAGGACATCTTCGACAAGCTGTGGCTGTTTTCCCACACCTGCATGCTGCAAAAGCAGGGGATCTACGAAGGCTATTTTGCCTGGAGCGTGAACCGGGACGGCTCCCATCGTGCCGAGGGCCCGGCGCCGGACGGGGAAGAATACTTTGCCATGGCACTGTTCTTTGCCGCCAGCCGCTGGGGCGACGGAGAAGCGCCCTTTGATTACAGCGTGCAGGCCCGGGAAATTCTGCGCCACTGCGTGCACCAGCATGAAATCGTGCCCGGTGGCCAGCCCATGTGGCACGGGGAAAACCACTACATCAAGTTCGTCCCCGAATCCCCCTATTCCGATCCTTCCTACCACCTGCCCCATTTCTATCAGCTGTTCTCCCAGCGTGCCAATGAGGAAGACCGTGCCTTCTGGAAAAAGGCCGCTGAAGAAAGCCGGAAATACATTGTGCTGTCCGCCCATCCCAAGACCGGCCTCAGCCCCGAGTATGCGGAATATGACGGCACCCCCCGCCACATGTTCGGCAAGGAAATGGACTATTATTCCGACGCTTACCGGGTGGCCATGAATATTGCGCTGGATCATCTGTGGATGGGTGAAACGGAAGAGATGGACCTGGTGGCGGAAAATTTGCAGAAGTTCATTTACGAAAACACCGAAAGCGGTGTCTACGGCAGCTACATGCTGGACGGCACTCCCTTCCCCGAGCCTGCCATGCACCCCGTGGCCATCACCGCCACCCTGGCCGCTGCCTCCATCGCCTCCGACGGGCCCTATAAGGATGCCTTTATCCAGCGGCTGTGGGATACCCCCCTGCGCAAGGGCGTGCGCCGGTATTACGACAACTGCCTGTACTTCTTCTGCTTCCTGATGCTGTGCGGCGAATATAAAATGTACTGAAGGAACCTGTTTCCATGCAAAATACGCAATCAAAATCCCGCCTGACGGCCACCCTGGCTGCGCTGCTTGGCAACAGCATTTTCGGCTTCAGCTTCATGTTTTCCCGGATGGCGCTGGAAAGCACCTCCCCTTATGTGATGCTGATGTACCGGTTCTGCCTGGCCTTTTTGTGCATCAACGGGGTGGCGCTGTGGGCAAGGGCAAAGAAGAAAGAGGGCTGGCTGCGGTTCCGGATTCCCTGGAAGCAATCGGCACCCCTGTTTTTACTGGGGCTGATCCAGCCGGTATTATATTTTCTGTGTGAAAGCTGGGGCATCAGCATGACCAATGCCACAGTGTCCGGGGTGATCATTGCCCTGATCCCCATTGCGGCACTGGCTGGGGGAGCGCTGTTTCTGAAGGAAAAGCCGGGGATGAAAAGGGTCCTGTTTTCCCTTTTGTGCATCATGGGGGTCATTGTGATGACGCTGCAGCAAAGTGCCTCCGGCCATGTACAGCCCCTTGGCATTGTGCTGCTGGTGGGAGCGGTGGTAACGGGCGCAGCGTATAACATGATGAGCCGCTCCATCAGTCGTCGCTTTTCCGCCTTGGAAAGAACCTATGTGATGATGCTGGTGGGGGCTGCGGTTTTTTTAGCACTGGCTGTTTTTGAAACCCGGGGGAACGGACAGTCCCTGGCAACGCCGCTGCAAAACGGCACCTTCATGCTCAGCATGATCTACCTTTCCCTGTTTTCCTCCATTCTGGCCTTTTTGTGCCTCAATTACGCGGCCACCCTGCTGCCTGTCAGCAAAACCACCGCCTTTTGCAATATCACCACCGTGCTTTCCGTGTTTGCCGGGGCGGTGTTCCTGGGGGATGCGGTGTCC
>JAFWYZ010000314.1 GCA_017517465.1 Clostridia bacterium
AGATGTACATAGAAATAAGCAACCCCATGGATTACCACGTCGCCCTGTACATACGACTGTCAAAGGAGGATGAAACCGAAGGCCCATCCCAGAGCGTCACCAACCAGCAATCTCTGCTGAACGAATTCGTACAGCAGCATCGCCTGTCCGTGTATGACACCTACATCGACGACGGCTTCAGCGGCACCAGCTTCGACCGTCCGGCTTTCCAAAGAATGATCGCCGATATTGAGGCCAAGAAGGTCAACATGGTCATCACCAAAGACCTGTCCCGTCTGGGGCGCGACTACATCATGACCGGTCACTACATGGAGCGGTACTTTCCCGAGAAGCGGGTGCGGTACATTTCCCTGCTGGACGGCATCGACACCGGCGTGGAGTCCACCGCCAACGACATTACCCCCTTCCGTGCCATCATGAACGATATGTACGCCAAGGACATCTCCAAGAAGATCAAGTCCGTCAAGCGTGACAAGCAGCGCAAGGGGCAGTTCATTGGCGGCAAGCCCATGTACGGCTACAAGATGCACCCCACGGAGAAAAACAAGATCGTCATCGATGAAGAAGTGGCTCCCGTGGTACGGCGGATCTTCGCCATGGCGCTGGAGGGTATCAGCTGCAGGCAGATCGCCGTTCGGCTGAACGAGGAACACATTCCCACACCTGCCACCTATGCCGGACTGACCCTGAGTGCCAAGGGAGCCTACTCCGGTCAATGGTCGGCGGAGCGGATCAACGAGATGCTGAAAAACGAAACCTACATCGGTCACATGGTGCAGGGGCGGACGGTGAAGATCAGCTACAAGTCCAAGAAGTGCCACGCCCAGCCGCCGGAAAGCTGGGTGGTGGTGAAGAACACCCACGAGCCGCTGATCGACGAGGAGACCTTCCGCAAGGTGCAGCTGCTGGTGAACAGCCGCAAGCATACCCGCAGCCGCACTTATGATTTTCTGTTGAAGGGGCTGATTCACTGCCATGAATGTGGCTACCCCATGGCGGTGATGAACCGCCCCAACACCGCCGGAGAGGAAAGGCTGTTTTTCGTCTGCCGCACCTACCAGCGGTTCACCAAGGCGGGGGTGTGCACCTGCCACTCCATCAAGGAGCAGACGGTGACGGAAGCGGTGATCGAAAAAGTCCAGGAAGTGTGCCAGGCGTTCCTTCGTCCGGACAGGCTGCAGCCCATTGCCGCCCAGGCGGTGGAGGAAGCACGGAAAGCAGACAGCGCGGAAGCGGAGATGCAAGCCCTGCAGAGCAAGATCGAGAACCTGACCGTCCATCTGGATAAGATGTACATGGATCGGCTCAGCGGCTTGCTGTCAGACAGCGACTTTGAACGCATCTACAAGCGGGTGAAAATGGAGCGCACGGCATTGGAAGAAAAGCTGAAGCAGCTGGAAGCGCAAAAGGAAAGCCCGATCTCCACAGAAGATCGGGCGAGGGAGCTGGTGCAGCAGTATCTTGCTTCCGCCTGCAACAGCAGGGAACTGCTTGTGAGCCTCATTGAGCGTATTGAGCTGACCGAAGACAAGCAAATCATCATCAAATTCCGCTTCCGTGAGTTGGAGGCGATTTCTTAACGGGTATTGTTTACAGTAGCTGCCGTGCTATGTATCCCGGATGGAGAAGCGGGGGGTGGAGCTGCTGCGCAAGGGGATGGGGGTATGAACGGCTTGTCAGGACAGAACGAATTTGTTATAATGGATGCAGCAGCAAATGGATATTCGCACAAAAGGAGGGCTTTTGTATATGAAAAATTGGGAATGTGTACTGCCGGAAGAGGTGGGTTTGTCTTCCAAGGGATTATTGGAATATCTGGAGCAGGTGGAAAAGCAAGGGGTGGAATTGCACAGCGTGAAGGTGCTGCGCCATGGCAAGCTGGCCATGACGGCCAATTTTGCCCCCTATGATGACAAGACACCCCATATGCTGTTTTCGCTGAGCAAGTCCTTCTGTTCTGCTGCAGCCGGATTTGCGGTGCAGGAAGGGCTTTTACAATGGGACAGCAAGGTGGTGGAGGTGCTTGACGAATACGCTCCGGAAAACCCGTCAGAATGGCTGAAAAGCGTAACGCTGCATCATCTTCTGTGCATGGGCAGCGGCTTGAAGGAAGAATCGGACGGTGTGGCCGGCAAGGGGGTGCAGGAATGGGCAAAAGCAGTGCTTGCCCACGATTGTGTGCGGGAGCCGGGCACCTATTTCCATTACAACAGCCACGGCACTTACCTTGTTTCCTGCATGGTGCAGAAGGTAACGGGGCAGACGGTGCGGGATTACCTGATTCCCCGGCTGTTTGTGCCCCTTGGCATTCCGGTGCCCTATTGGAGCAGCTCCCCCGAAAAGGTGAATTGCGGCGGATGGGGCCTGTTCCTCACCAGTGACAGCATTGCAAGGTTCGGCCAGTGCCTGCTGCAAAAAGGGATGTGGGAAGGCAAGCAGGTATTGCCTGCGGAATGGCTGGAAAGGGCCACTGTCGCTCAGATCGATAATTCCAACGGCAATAAAGACCCCAACAATGAATGGCATCAAGGCTATGGCTACCAGTTCTGGCGCACAAGGGGGAACCGCTATCGCGGGGACGGCGCCTTTGGCCAGATCTGCATGATTTCCGAAGAAAAGGACATGGCTGTGTCTGTCATTGCCGGTGTGGATGACATGGGCAAGGAAATGCAATTGATGCATGAATACCTGTTCCCGGCGGCGGAGATGGACATGGGCACGGAAGCGGATCAGAAAGCCCTGCAGGAAAAACTGGCATCCCTTTCCTGCAAATGGCCGGAAGATGATGGCAGTGGAAGGGCCGCGGAGGGCATTTTCAAAAACAAAGATTTTACCATCTATGCCAGAGAAACGGGCAATATGCTGTATATCCGGCTGAAGGATGCGGATACGGAGCTGGAGTTGACCGCCGGGAAGGATCGGCCTGGTCTGTTTGCCATGAATCCCGGGCTGTTCAGCGAAACGGCCACCACATGGGCGGCTCAATACGGCTGGAAAGAGGGCAGGCTGCATCTGGTGGCCCGCAACCTCAACGGCCCTCAGCGGCTGGATGCGCAGGTGACCTGTGCCGATGGGAAAATAGAGGTGGATACGTCCAGGTCTCTGTGCTTCATTCAGTACACCGGGGTATTGGAAAAAGAATAATACGAACAGCCGCAGGGAGCTTCCTTGCGGCTATTTTGGAGGGAATATGGCCAACTGGATCACCCATACCGCTATGGCGGACAGGCTGCTTCAAATGGGGCTGGACGTGGATGAAACCTATTTTGTGGTGGGCAGTGTAGCCTCGGATTGCAATCAGGAAAACGAGGACTGGACAAGCTACATTCCGCCCCGGGAGCAGACCCATTTTATGCAGGGCAAGTCCAAGCTGACGGTGGATGCGGAGGGGTTTTTTGACCGGTATGTAAAACAGGCTTCCACACCCCTGTGGCGCAGCTTTTGCCTGGGGTTTTATGTGCATCTGGTGATGGACAGGGCCTGGCAAAGATGGATCAGGGATGAAAAACGGGTGGCGGATAGCTTCAGACGTCTGAAGGCTGTTCCGGAAATGGAAGAAAAGCTTCGGGGCCTTCCCCAAACCTATGATACATTGAAGCAGGTCTTTGGCCGCTCACCGCGCATTCGGGATGTGGAGAGGATGGAACAGCTTTATGTGCAAACCCATCCCGGGTGCAGCTATGAATGCATTTTGCGCACCATCACCCATTTCCAGGATATCCCGGGGTATCCCAAGGGGGCGGTGATGCGGAAAATTGGCATCATGGCGCCGCCGGTGCCGGATGCGCCCATCGAGACGGATTTTTTGTTCTTTGCCCCCGAGGAGTATGAACAGCTGATGGAAACGGCAGTGGAAGAAGCGCACCGGCGCATCTGCATGCTGTGATCGGCATGGCATGAGTGAGGAGGGGACTCCTTGCCCCCTCCATATCACCCTCCAAGGAGCCGGAAAAACACTCTTTGGTTACCAGATGGTGTAGAAATAACCGGCCAGCGGAGTCAGCACGATCATCACGACAGAGAAGGTGAAGGATTCCACGGAGGTGAGGGTAGCACGCTGATGGGAGGGGAACATATGCTGCAGCAGGGTATTGGTTTTTACCTGCAGGGCATCGTCCCCCACGGCGGACAGAAAGCCGCCTGCGGCCATCAGGATGCAGGATGGGCTGTGTTCCATCAGGATACCGCACA
>JAFWYZ010000315.1 GCA_017517465.1 Clostridia bacterium
ATGCAGGAAAAGCAGGCTGCCTTTGGCCGCAAACAGGATGAATTTGAAAAAGCCACCCGGTATATGACGGAAGGGCTGGTGCTGCTCAGCAACATGGGCAAGGTGATTTCCGTCAACGATGCTGCCCGGCGCATTTTCCGCCTGGACACCCAGGTGGAGGGAAGGGATATGCTGTTCCTTTATCCTTCCGATGTGCTGCTGGGGCTGCTCAACCGGGCCAGAGAGGGCCATTCCGCCGAAACTATCCTGCAGATCCGCAATACCGCCTATCAGATCAATGCCAGCCCCATTATCCAAAGCGGTAACGTCAACGGCATTGTGCTGCTGGTTTTCGACATCACCCAGCGTGAACAGGCGGAAAAAATGCGCCGGGAGTTCACAGCCAATGTATCTCACGAGCTGAAGACCCCGCTGCAGACCATCTCCGGCTGTGCGGAATTGCTGTCCGGCGGCATGGTGAAGCCGGAGGATGTGCCCCGGTTTTCCGAGCAGATTTATACCGAAGCCCGGCGCATGATCACGCTGGTGGAGGATATCATCAAGCTGTCCCGGCTGGATGAAGGGGAAGGTCAGATGGCCCGGGAACAGACGGACCTGTTCACCCTGTCCCGGAAGGTGACCGAGATTCTGCTGCCCGCCGCCGCATCTGCCCATGTGCAGCTGCAGCTCACCGGCGAAAGCTGTCCCCTGTCCGGCATTCCGCAACTGCTGGAGACCATCGTGTACAACCTGTGCGACAATGCCATCAAATACAACGTGCCCGGCGGAAGGGTGGATGTCCGTGTGCAGCGGAAGGAAAACACTGCCGTGCTCTGTGTGGAAGATACCGGCATCGGCATTCCCATCCATCAGCAGGAACGGGTGTTTGAGCGGTTCTACCGGGTGGACAAAAGCCATTCCAAACAGGTGGGCGGCACCGGCCTGGGCCTTTCCATTGTCAAGCATGCCGCCAGGCTGCATGAGGCTTCCATTCAATTGGAAAGCGAAGTGGGAAAAGGAACAAAAATCCGCATTTCTTTCCCCGTGGAAATTCCGCAAAAATCGGCCAGTTTTACATAAACTTTACAATCCTTTGATTATTTTTTGACGGTTTCCATGGTACACTGGAGCCGTTGGGCAAACAAAGGAAACATCCTGAATCCAGAAAGATGCAAGGAGTAAGAGATTATGAACGAATGGTTGTTTAGTGTGCTGACCATGGTGGGCGGCCTGTGCCTGTTCCTGTTTGGTATGAGCGTGATGGGCGACGGCCTGGAACGCCGTGCCGGCAGCAGCCTGCGTACCCTGCTGAGCAAGCTGACCGAGAATAAGATTGCCGGTTTCCTCACCGGCCTGGGTGTCACTGCCGTGATCCAGTCCTCCTCCGCCACCACGGTGATGGTGGTAGGCTTTGTCAACTCCGGCATGATGACCCTCAAGCAGGCCATCAACGTGATCATCGGTGCCAACGTGGGCACCACGGTCACCAGCTGGCTGGTGGCCATGACGGATATCCCCGGCGGTGCCAGCTTTGTGCTGAAGCTGCTCAAGCCCACGGCCTGGACCCCCATCCTGGCCCTCCTCGGCCTGATTTTCTTCATGTTCTGCAAGAGCAACAAGAAAAAGGATACCGGCTCCATCCTGCTGGGCTTTGCCACACTGATGGTGGGTATGGAAACCATGACCGGCGCTGTTGGGTTCCTGGAAGATCAGGATTGGTTCCGCAACCTGTTCCTCATGTTTGAAAACCCCCTGCTGGGCCTGCTGGCCGGTGCCGTGCTGACGGCCATCATCCAGTCTTCCTCCGCTTCCGTGGGTATCATTCAGGCCCTCACCGTGACCGGTGCCATCACCAACGGTGCAGCCATCCCCATGATCATGGGTACCGGCATCGGCACCTGCGTGACGGCCATGCTGTCCGCTATCGGTGCCAAGCCTGAAGCCCGCCGCGCTGCCGTGGCCCATTTGCTGTTCAATATCATCGGCTCCGTGATCCTGCTGCCCTTCTACTGGCTGGTGAAGGACCTGATGCAGCCCGCTTTCCTGGCGCAGAAGGCCACCATGGTCAGCGTTGCCCTGGTCAATACCCTGTTCAAGATCATCATCACCGCCATCCTGCTGCCCTTTGCCGGATACCTGGAAAAGCTGGTGTGCCGCATTGTGCCCGCTCCTCAGGCAGACGACAAAAAGCGGGTGGAATTGGACGTGCGTCTTATCGCCACGCCCCCTGTGGCCCTGCAGCAGTGCGGTGTGCTGATCCGCGAAATGGCCGAAGTGGCCAGCCGCGCTTTCAAAAACAGCCTGCGTTCCCTGAGCGATGGTTCCCCCGAGCTGGCCAAGTCCATCCGTGATGACGAAGATCTGTCCGACCGGTATGAAGACGTGCTGGGCACTTTCCTCATCCAGCTGAGCGCAGAAAAAATGAGCCAGGCCGACAGTGAAGAAGCTACCAAGTTCCTCAAGGTCATCGGCGATTTCGAACGTCTCTCCGACCATGCTGTCAATATCCTTGAATCCGGCGAAGAAATGCGTGAAAAGAAGCTGGCCATGACGGAACAGGCTTCCCGGGAATTTGCCACCTACTCCGCCGCTGTGGAAGAAATTCTGGACAACAGCCTCAATGCCTTCCTCAACAATGACCTGGTGATGGCCATCAACGTGGAACCCCTGGAACAGGTGATCGACTCCCTGCGTGACCAGCTGCGTGACCGCCATATCAAGCGCATGCAGCAGGGTGAATGCAGCATCGGCATGGGCTTCATCTGGAGTGACCTGCTCACCAATATGGAGCGTACCGCCGACCATTGCTCCAACATCGCCGGTTCCGTCATCGATACCGCACACCATAACCTGAACCTGCATCAGGAACTGAAGGCCGTGCGCACCGGCAATGCCAAGTTCGCCGAAAACTTCGAAAACTATACCGAAAAGTACGCGCTGAAGTAATGCAGTCCTATAAAGAACCTCCGCTGTTATGGCGGAGGTTTTTTTATGCAGTATCACAGGAAACCATGGAGGTGCGTTGCTACATTCATCTTGCAAACAGTTTCCGGTGAAAAGCGCGCCACGCAGAACCACCTTCGCTGATAAGGATGGTAGCTTTGCGAGTTGGGTGCGGCACTGGCACCACGCAGACATGCTTTTGCAAATGAAAGTCTGCAAACTTGCGAATTGGATGCGCCACTGCCACACGCAGAAACCCCTTCGCTGATATGGATGGTAGCTTTGCGAGCTGGCTGCGGCACTGCCGCACCACGGGCTGGGCGGTGGAACACCGCCAACCGGATGCTTTGCATCCGGGGAAAACGACAAAAAAGAAGCGGTGAGAGAATGCGTTC
>JAFWYZ010000316.1 GCA_017517465.1 Clostridia bacterium
GCAGGGGTATTGGCCTGAATTTCCGACACGGGGACGGCGTCCACCTCCACCTGCAGGTCAATACGGTCCAGCAAGGGGCCGGAAATGCGGCCCAGATATTTGCGGATGGCACTGTCGGAGCAGGTGCAGTTTCTGGTACGGCTGCCATAGTTGCCGCAGGGACAGGGGTTCATACCGGCCACCAGCATGCATCGGGACAGGTACTGGGCCCGGGCCTTTACTCGGGAAATGGAGGCCGTGCCGTCTTCCAGGGGCTGGCGCAGGGCTTCCAGCACATGGGGGGTATATTCCGGCATCTCATCCAGAAACAAAACACCGTTATGGGCCAGGGAAATTTCGCCGGGCTTGGCATCGCTGCCGCCGCCGATCAGCGCCGGAATGGATACGGAATGATGGGGCGTGCGGAAGGGACGTTCCCTCATCAGCCCATGCCCCGCAGGCAGCACACCGGCAACGGAATGGATGCGGGTGGTTTCACAGCTTTCTTCGAAGGTCATGGGAGGCAGGATACCGGGCAGGCAGCGGGCCAGCATGGTTTTGCCGCTGCCGGGCACACCGATGAGCAGCAGGTTATGCCCGCCGGCTGCAGCCACTTCCAGGGCCCTTCTTGCCCCTTGCTGTCCTTTTACTTCCTTCAGGTCCAGGGCAGTTTGCAGGGTGTCCAGGGAAGCGCAGTAGGGCAGCTGCTCCTGGCAGAGAATGGGCTCTGTGCCGTTGAGATGGCGCACCACCTGCTGAAGATTTCTGGCAGGATAAACGCATACACCGCTGATGGACTGCACCTCCGGGGCATTTTCGTGGGGCAGGATAATTTGATCGATACCCTGTTGCAGTGCGGAAATCACCATGGACAGCACACCCCTTACAGGCAGCAGGGAACCGTCCAGGGAAAGCTCGCCAAGGAGCAGGGTTTTGTCCAGATGGGGCATGGCGGCCTGGCGGCTGGCACCGATGATGGAAACGGCGATGGGCAGATCAAAAACCGCCCCTTCTTTTTTCACATCGGCAGGGGAAAGGTTGACGGTAATGCGGCCGATGGGCAGGGCATAGCCGGAATTGCGCAGGGCAGACTGCACCCTGTCACGGCTTTCCCGCACAGCGGTATCCGGAAGGCCTACAATGGAAAACACCTGCATGCCGCCGGAAACGTCCGTTTCCACATGAACGGGCTGGCCGTCCACGCCCTGAAGGGTGTAGCATAAGGCTCTGGCTAACATCCGTGAACCTCCTTTGGTGGTATTGATTGATATTGTTACATTCTGGAACGCACTTCGTCCAGGATGACGTCCAGCTTATATTTCTCGTCATATTTCCATAAGGGGAAAACCTGAATATCCGAGAACATATAGCGGAAGCCGTCATCCATCGGAAAGGGTGCCAGCTGCAGCGGCAAAACAATTTTGTTTGCGCCGATGGCGGAAATGATTTCCTTACGCACCCAGGGGGAAAGCTGGGCCTCCGGGCTATAGAGAAGGGTGATGACCTTGGCATTCACAATGGCTTTGGTGATTTCGGCGGTATAGTCACTGCCGGTGGGAATGGATTCCGGAGCGATCCAGGTGTGAATGCCGTCATTGGAGAGGGTTTTGTGAACATGGTGTGCCAGATCGGATTGGGCTGAATTATAGCTGATCATCACCTGAGCGGACTTTTTGTCGTCCTGCTTTTCCAGCTTGGCAATATGGCCGGCCAGCAGGTCAATCCGGTCTGGCTTCAGGTCGTAAATATCGATGGATTCCAGGGTGTCGATGCTGGAAAACAGTGTCAGACACTGGGCATACAGGGGCGGAATGATATAGTTCAGATCAATTCCCTGACAGCCGGCTCCCAAAATGGGCAGGGCAATTCTGCGCAGGGCAATGCCGCTGATATGGGCTTGTTCCAGCAGGAAACGCAGGGTGGAGAAGGCGCTTTTGAGCACCATGTCGCTGGGCTGGATATGGAGTTGCTTCAGGTCCAACAGCTCCACACAGCCAATGTGCCGGAAACTGCTTTTCGTTTCACCGGATAGCCAGCAGCCAAACGTACGCAGGTCAATCTGCGGGGTCTTGGCAAGATCGGTCACGCTGATGTTCTTTTCTGTGTACAGAGCGCCGATCAATGTGCCCGTCAGGGGATAGTAATCGTTTTTGAAAGAGGAGCAAATGACGGCATCATATTCCTCCTGGCTGCGGGCAAGATTCGCGCAGCGGAGAGTGATATGCTTGCCGGGAAATAGCGCAGGCGAAAACACAAATTCTTTCCGGGTCATACCGGGCTGCACACACGTTTCCAGAAGGGTGTTGGTTTTATTGTACAGTGACAGAAGGATTTGAGTGAGCCGGTTTGCACTGCTGCCGGACCAGCTTCCATCCACACGTGCGCAAAGAACCATGCTGCGCTGAATTTCTTTCAGGATGGTTTCCTTTTTCAGAGAGGAAATAATGCCCGAATCAGCGCAATCTTTCAGGTGGCGGATGACGGTAAGACAACTGGTGTGAATGAGGGAGAGGTTGTGTGCAGGATGATCCTGAGGAAGAGCATCAAGGGGCATGGCGGAAAGGAGACTCTCCATGCTGCTTGCCATGGTGTCCCAATCGTTCAACAGATTGCCGATCAATTCTGCAGACATACAAACACCTCATTTCTTTTGTGAATCATCAATACCAGATCCAGCCGGGGAACCACTTCATGCTGTCCAGCCATTCGGTGGAAACGGGAAGGCCGCTGGCATAGGGGAAGAAGGCAATAAAAAGCGCAAGGGCTGCCACCAGCAGTACACCGCCCAGCACCAGGGCTGTTTTTTTCCACCTGTCACTCAGCTTATCCAGACACAGCATTGTGCACAGGATGATGAAGGGAACAGAGGGGAA
>JAFWYZ010000317.1 GCA_017517465.1 Clostridia bacterium
GAAAGCCGTGCCTCCAGCACATCCGGCCCCATGGGCAGACCCGGCTGATTCACAAACACATAGGCCTGTTCGCTGCCGCACTGCAGCGTCACCGTGCCCTGCCGGGCATAGGGGGTGTCATTTTCATCGGCATACAGGGAAAGCCCCTCATCCGTCACCGCAAAAGACAAAAAAACATCATCGGAAAAGGCATCCCATTCCCCGGTGGCGGAAACGGCAATCTCCGTTTCTTCGCCGCTGAGCTCCGTCACAAAAAAGGCCTGATCCTCCACAAAAATGAACTGCCGCTCCTGAGCAAAGCTCAGCTCTTCCTCCGCCGTTTCCTGCAGCGCAGCCACCTGCCGCACCATCAGGGGCAGGGCATCCCCGCCGCACCGGATGAAAACCGTGCCCTGCCGGTCTTCTTCCGTGGGGGCCACGGAAAAGGAAAGCACGTCCCCGTTCCTGCCGCAGGGATCCGCAAGGAGAATAAAGTCATCATTGGTATGGGCGGTCCAGGGGCCGGGGGCAAATACCTTCACCGTGCACAGATCCCCCTGCATGAAAACCGTTCCGATCCTGCCCTCCGTGAAGATGCTGCCCCCCGCCTCAGGCACCGCTGCCTGCTGAGGGTTCACATGCACATTCTTCGCCACGGTAAAGCCGGCCGTTGCTTCTTCCCCGCCGCTTTTCACGGTCAGGGTATAATTGCCTTCCTTCCGGGGGTGCACAATGCCCCTGCCGCAGGCCACCTCTTCCCCGGAAAACACTTCTTTGTTCCCCATGGTGAGGGTATAGCAAAAACGATCTTCCTGTGCGCCTTCCACCTGTACTTCAATCACATCCCCCAGCGCAACAGATGAGGAGGACAGGGAAATTTCCAGCGCATCCGCTGAAAAAGGGATCAGCAGAAACAACAGCAAAAATGCCAGTTTTTTCATGCGCTGCATCCCCCTTCCGTCAAGTGTGACATATCAAATTTTATTATAGCATACAATCCGGAAAAATGCGCTGTTTTTTTCCATATTTCAAGAAATTTACAAACGTATCAGCTGCCCGTTTTCCTCCCTGACCGGAAAGAAATGGGGTCGTTCGCACAAATACTCGTTGGGGCTGTGAAGGGTGAGGAACCACTGCCCCTTCAGGTCTTTGAACAGCATGCCGTGGCCGCCGTCTTTTTCAAACAGAGGCTTCCTTTGCTCAAACCTGCCGTCAATCTCGCCGTTATCGCTGACGGCCACCCCCTGGGTATAGCCGCCGTCGGAAAAGGAGGCCCACAAAAGCAGCAGCGTGCCATCCTGGTTGCGGTGGAAGAAAGGCCCGTCCGTCACATAGCCCACCTTGCCGCTGGAGTGGCGCACCTGCTGCACCCATTCCGCTTCCGATGCCCTGAACAGCACAAAGGGCTCCCCGGCTGCCCCGGACAGATCTTCATTCAGCTTCACTGCGCAGATTTCGCCGTCCCCCACCTGCACCCATTCGTGGCAGAACACCATATAGTATTCCCCGCTGCGGCTGCAGTACAGCGTGCCGTCCAGGCATTCCCAGTGGGGTGGCGTCACGCACCTGTCCGAATGCAGAAGGAAGGGGCCCAGGGGGCTGTCGCTTCTGAGGATCGCGGTGCCCCGGCACATGCCCTCCCCCTTGAAGCTGGCCAGCATATAAAACGCACCTTTGGCATAATGCACTTCCGGTGCCCAGTAATTTTTCGTGGCAAAAAAGCTGCCGTCATTGTGGAAGCATTCCACCGGCCCTTCCCAGTTTTCCATGTCCCGGCTCACATACACGTCAAACCCGTCAGCCTCCCCCCAGCAGGTGGGCCCCCGGGTGCCGTACAGATAATATTGCCCCTCATGCACCAGCACAAAAGGATCACGGATGTTGATCTGATCGCTTTTCATGGTTATTTCCTTTCATTGGTCGGTTTACAGATATTTTAACACAGAACAGGGATGGTGAAAAGCACTTTACCACAGAAAAAACCTGCCCGGAATGATTCCGGACAGGTTCTGAATCTTCTGGATCAGGCACCAAACAGCAGCCAGATCAGAATATACGCAGGCACAATGGCCGCCAAGGTAAAGGGAATACCGATTTTGAAGAAATCGCCGTTCTTTACCTCATACCCTGCCTTGCGCAGAATGCCGATGCCGGTAATATTGGCAGAAGCCCCGATGGGGGTACAGTTTCCGCCCAGGGTGGCACCGCACAACAAGCCAAAGTACAAAGGCGTGGGGTCCGTGCCCAGCGCCGCCGCCAGGGAGGCGATGACGGGGATCATGGTGGCCACATAGGGGATGTTGTCGATGAAGGCGGAAATCAGCACGGAGGCCCACACGATCACCGTGTACAAAACAAACACATTGCCGCCGCCCAGCTTGGCCAGCAGGTCCGCCGCAGCCTGAATGACCCCCTGAGCGGAAATGCCGCCGATCATCAGAAACAGGCCCACCAGCAAACCGATGGTTTCAAAATCTATGCTTTTGAGGGGCTCGGTAATGGCTGCGGCATTTTTCTTTTTCACAAGATTATACACAAGGCCCACCACCATTAGCCCGCAGCAAATGAGGCCGTTGGTAACAGAAGGCTTGTTGGGCA